>JAZDLA010000091.1:0-22472 GCA_043802425.1 Candidatus Omnitrophota bacterium | reverse complement strand
GCAGGGTATTGCTATTGTAGGTTCGCGCCGGGCCTCTTTTTACGGCCTATCTTGCGCAGAAAAATTTGCTTTCGATTTATCGGATAAGGGCTTTACTATTATTTCAGGTATGGCGCGCGGGGTCGATACCTGTGCCCATAAAGGAGCATTAAAACGCCAGGGCCGTACTGTGGCTGTAATTGGCAGCGGTTTTGGCCATATTTATCCTGCGGAGAATAAAAGATTAGTGCAAGAGATTGCCCAGAACGGAGCAGTGATTTCGGAATTCCCCATAAATACTTTGCCGTTAAAACAAAACTTTCCCCGGCGTAACCGTGTAATCAGCGGTTTATCGTTGGGGGTTCTGGTGGTGGAAGCGGCCAGAAATAGCGGCGCCCTGATCACTGCGGATTTTGCCTTAGAGCAGGGCAGGGATGTCTTTGCCTTGCCGGGAAAAGTAAATACGGATAATTCTTTTGGCACTAACGGTTTGATTCAGCAAGGCGCTAAATTAGTCTCCTGCGCCGATGATATCATAGAAGAATTTATCCCGGGTATAAATATAAATTTCAAGAAACCTAAGATTAAAGAGGGCTCTTCCTTAGGTTCGCTGGATGTCGATTGTCTTCCCCCGGAAGAATCTTTTCTCTATAACCTGCTCTCCAGCCAACCCCTTCTTTTGGATGAAATCGTACAAAAATCCGACATCGATATCCCGAGGATATCCGGACTGCTCCTTAAATTACGCATGCGTAAATTAATCAAGGAGTTTCCCGGTAAACAATTTGCGAGGACTTAAAGGCTAATATGAAAAAAAAGAATTCCCTGGTAATCGTAGAGTCGCCTACAAAGGCTAAGACCATTAGCCAGATACTCGGAGATAATTTTTCAGTCGTTTCCTCTCTGGGGCATCTGATTGATTTACCGCAAAAAGAATTGGGCGTAGATATTGAAAAAGATTTTACTCCTTCTTATGTGGTGCTCAAGGGCAGGCAAAAAGTGGTGGCTGCCTTAAAAAAAGAGTCTAAGGGTAAGGATACAATATATGTGGCTACTGATCCGGACCGGGAAGGCGAGGCTATCGGCTGGCACATCCAGAACAGGTTTTTTAAAGGCAAGAAGATTTTACGCGTGATCTTTCACGAGATTACGCCTGCTGCGATAAAAGAAGCTTTTAGCGCGCCGCGTGAATTTGACACCAAGATGATTGAGGCCCAGGCAGGCCGGCGGATATTAGACAGGATAGTGGGTTACTTCTTAAGCCCCCTGCTCTGGAAGAAGATTGTCCGTGGCTTAAGCGCAGGAAGAGTGCAGTCGGTAGCTTTGAGGTTGGTGATAGAAAGAGAAAGAGAGATTAATAATTTTGTCCCCCGGGAGTACTGGGAGATTGAAGCTGAGTTAAAGAAGATTACCAGCGATGGGTCAGAAGCTATAAGTTCTTTTTTGGTAAAATTAGAGAAGATTGAAGATAAGAAAGCGGAAATAAAAAATAAAGCAGAGGCTGATCACCTTGTTGATGATATAAAGGATAAACAGTTTAAGGTTTTAGATGTAAAGAAAACGGAAAAGAAACGCTATCCCGCCGCACCTTTTATTACCAGTACCCTGCAGCAGGAGGCATTTAATAAACTAAGATTTAATGCCAACCGCACCATGATTATAGCCCAGCAGCTCTATGAAGGTATTGATATTGGGGAAGCCACCCCTGTCGGTTTGATTACCTATATGCGTACTGATTCTACGCATGTTGCCCCAGAGGCCATTGAGGCAGTGAGGAATTACATCGTTAAAAATTTCAGTCAGGATTATTTACCCCAGACCCCCAACACTTATAAACTTAAAAAACACGCTCAGGCAGCGCATGAGGCTATTAGGCCGACATCCATCTTAAGAAAGCCCGAGAGCCTTCAAGGGGCGTTAAGCCCGGAGCAATACAAATTATACGACTTGATTTATCGCCGTTTTTTAGCCAGTCAAATGGTCCCGGCGCGATATTCAGTCACCAGCGTTGATATAGAAGCAGGAAGATATATTTTTACAACATCCGGCAGCAGTTTAATCTTTGACGGCTTTACTGCTGTTTATAATAAAAATATAGAAGAAGAGAATAACGAAGAGCAAAAGAAAAACATTATTCCTCTTTTGGAAAAAGGAGAAATCCTGGATTTGCTCAAGCTGATACCCTCACAGCATTTTACCAAGCCGCCGGCCAGATTCTCAGACAGCTCTTTAGTTAAGGTATTAGAAGAAGAGGGTATTGGTAGGCCTTCTACCTATGCGCCGATCATCTCAACCCTTATCTTTCGTGATTACATGCGCAGGATCAAGGGGTATTTCCATCCTACTGAACTGGGATTTAAGGTTTCTGATTTATTGGTGGAGTATTTTCCCAAGGTTATGGATGTGAAATTCACCGCATTCCTGGAAGAAGAACTCGATGAGATCGAGGAGGGGAGAATTGATAAGGTAAAAGTATTAAAGGATTTTTATGGGCCCTTTAAGATTAGTCTTGATTTTGCGCAAGCGAACATCAAGAAAGAAGTCATCACAACAAACGAGGTCTGCGATAAATGTAGTAAGCCCATGATTATAAAATGGGGGCGTAAAGGCAAGTTCTTAAGTTGTTCGGCATATCCTGAATGCAAAAATTCTAAGTCCATCACTACGGGCGTAAAATGCCCGCAATCCGGATGCGGTGGAGAACTGATCGAGCGCCGCTCTAAGAGGGGGGTATTTTTTGGCTGCACCAGTTATCCTAAGTGCACCTTTACCTCCAGGGCCCTACCTTAAAGAATAAGGTTTAACCAGATGCAACGCTATATCGAGAAATTTATCCGTTACCTTGAAATCGAGAAGAATTATTCCAAACATACGGTATCTAATTACCGGCTCGATTTAGATGGGTTCAGTAAATTCCTGGGCGATTTAGACGTAGCAAATATTGACTACCTGCTTTTAAGGAAGTATCTGGCTACGCAGAAAGAGAAGAATTTCAAAGCCAGGACAATTAACCGGCATCTTTCTACGTTGAGGTCTTTTTTCAAATTTCTTGTCCGCGAAGGGTATCTGAAGACCAATCCCATAGCCAGCCTTTCCAGCCCCAAGCAGGAAAAATACCTACCCTTATTTCTTACGGAAGAAGAGGTTGGCAGGTTAATCGCCAGCGTCAAGCCGAAAGACAAGCAGGGTATACGCGACCGGGCGGTCCTGGAGACATTCTACTCTACCGGCATCAGGGTAAGCGAGCTGGTAGGATTAGATGTAGAGGACGTAGATTTTATCGGCGGCATAATCAAGGTGCTGGGCAAGGGGAGAAAGGAACGCATTGTGCCTATCGGAGATATAGCTATATCCGCTATCAGGGCTTATTTAGAAATAAGAAAAAAAGAGCCGGAGGCATTATTTTTAAATAAAAACGGAAGGCGCATCACTGACCGGGGTATAAGGAATGTTGTCGGTAAATATATCCGCATGGCCAGTATAAGGCAGGGTGTTTCCTGCCATACGCTTAGACATTCTTTCGCTACGCATCTTTTAAACCGGGGAGCAGACTTAAGGAGCGTGCAGGAACTCTTGGGGCACGTAAATCTTTCCACGACCCAAATTTATACTCACCTTACTACCGATAGACTAAAAAGCGTGTATGATAAGGCGCACCCGCGCGCTTAAAATAGCGTATAGCTTATAGCGTATAGAGAAGAAATATGTGGATATTGTATGATTTGATATTTGCGGTATTTGCGTTACTATGGTTTCCCGTATATTTATTCAGGAGAAAGTTTCATCGGGGGTTTTCCATGCGTCTGGGGGCGTTACCGCATGGCTTGGAATTAAACCGGCCTATCTGGATACATGCGGTAAGCGTGGGGGAGATAAATGCGGCAGGAAAACTCATCGTAGAATTAAGGGCTGCCTATCCGGATAAGAAGTTTTTTATCACTACGGTTACTCCTACGGGTAATAGGATTGCTAAGGGTTTTGCCGCTAGCGCGGACTTTGTCGCTTACCTTCCTTTAGATTTTAGTTTCATTACCAGGGGTGTAGTAAACAGGATTAATCCCGCTTTATTTATTATCATGGAAACTGAAATCTGGCCGAATTTAATCAGGCATCTTAAGCAGAGAAATATACCTATGGTTCTGGCAAATGCCAGGATTTCAGATCGCTCCTTTAAGGGTTACCGGATGATAAAATTTTTGCTTAAACCCATTTTAGGCAGAATCAGCCTCTTCTGCGCACAGACTCAAGCGGATGCGCAAAGGCTAGCGCGTCTGGGGGCCCCGGAAGATAAAATAAAGATAACCGGGAATATGAAGTTTGATATCGCAGATTACGCAGGCACAAAGACAAATCAGGAAGACTTAAAGTTAAAATTAGGCCTGGGAGTCCAAGATAAGCTTTTGGTTTGTGGCAGTACTCACCCCGGCGAAGAAGAAATTATATTAGGTGCCTATGCGAAACTTCTGGGTGAATTCCCAAGTTTAAGGCTTTTAATCGCTCCCCGCCATCCGGAGAGAGCCAAAGAAATAGAAAAACTAGTCTTAAAAAACGGCTTCCCATCTTTATCTATTTCTAATATATGCCTAAAACCTAACACCGATAACCTAAGACCTGTTTTTATCCTTGATACTATTGGCGAACTTATTTCTTTTTACGCTATCGCGGACGTTGTCTTTGTGGGGGGTAGCTTGATTAAAAAGGGAGGGCAGAATATTCTTGAGCCCGCCGGCATCGGCAAGCCTGTGATATTCGGTCCGCATATGTTCAATTTCCGCGATATCGCAGGCTTATTCCTGGAGAACAAGGCCGCTGTATTAGCCCGCAATCAAAAAGAATTAGAGGCAAGTATAAGGGACTTACTGCATGATCCTCAGCGGATGGCCGGGCTAGCTCAGCGTGCCCGGGCATTAATTGCGCAGAATCAGGGTGCCACGCGCAGGAATCTGGAAATTATCAGCAAATATCTAGTTAAAGGAGGCTAAGGTATGATTACCGGCTCTATTAAAAGAGTGGCCTTAGGTATATGCCTGATTATACTTGCTTTGACATCAGCAGACGCCGCAACTGAAAATAAAGAAGACGGATTTTCTTATCAAGAAATGGATTCTTACCTCAGGTATACGCCTGCTCGTGGCATAAAAACAACGTCAGGCAAAGTGGAGTTTATCGAATCCGGTAATACATATAATTATGGGTTTAAGGCGTTTGGTAAGTTGCCTGTCAAGCTATCCCTGGATGAGAAATATATCGGGATAGAAAATACGCTGACTAACGTAGAATTACCTGCGCATTTGGTGGGATTATCCGTAGGTATCGAAACTACATTGCCTTTCTTGGGGGTCAATAATACTTATTTTAGGTTTGGCGTAAGTCCTTCTTTCTATACCGATGACGCAGAATTCCCGAGTTCTGCCTTTCGCATCCCCAGTTATTATTATCTGCTTTACCGGCCTAATCCCCGATGGACATTTTTATCCGGTATAGCCGTCTATCCGGATTTTGAAGATGAGGTTTTACCCATACTGGGGTTTATTTATAAACCCAATGACAGATTAATCTTTAATATCATACCTAAAAGGCCCAACATTACCTATATACTTAATGATAAAGTCAGTGCATTTGCCGAAGGCGGCCTTGCCTTCAATAGCGAATTCGAAGTAAAGCGCGATAATTCCGAGAATGTAGTCTTAAGTTATAGAGAGACGCGTTTGGGCACGGGCCTAAAATTTAAGCTGAATAAATATATTCAGGCCTCTCTTTCGGCAGGAGGCATGTTTGGCCGCCGTCTAAAATACAGGGATAACCAGGGTAAGGTCGATATAAAAGACGGTTTATATACCGAGTTCAAGGTAGAGATAAAATCCTAAGGGCGTAAATCAGTGGATACTCGATGAGTAAGAATATTAAAATAATTCTAGCAGTACCGGATTTAAAATTAAGAGAAATATTATTATATCTGCTTAAGGCCTGGGATTATGCCGTGGTAGTATTAGAGGATGGGGAGAATTTATTAGAACGCCTTAAAATGGAGAGCCCCAGCCTCATCCTTATAGATGCCGCCTTCGGGGATAAGAAGGGCCTTGAAATCTGTAAGGATATAAAAGGCGATTTCATCACTTCCTATATACCCACGATTGTTTTAATCGATAAGAGACAGTTAAGGCGCGACTTGCTTAGTATCGAACAGGGGGTGGATGATTATTTGATTAAACCGCCGGACCCGATAGATCTAGAAATCAGGATAGTCCTAGCCTTGCGCAGTGCCGCGCATCACTTTAATGCCAATGCCCTGACTAAGTTGCCGGGGAATAAAATTATTGAGAGAGAACTCCTGGAGAAACTTGAGTCTGAAAAATCATTTTCTTTCCATTACATCGATATCGATAATTTTAAGTCCTATAATGACAAATACGGATATATAAAGGGTAATGAAGTAATTACGGAGACCGCCAGTATTATCTCTAAGAATGTCAAGGCGCACGGAAGCGGCAAGGATTTTGTCGGCCACATAGGCGGAGATGATTTTGTGGTTATTACCGTTACGGATAAAGCGCAGGTTATTGCCAAACATATTCTTACTGATTTCGATTCTATCATTCCGGCCTACTATTCAGAGGTTGATAATAAATCCGGGTTCATTGTGGCTAACGATAGAAGCGGCAGGCCCGCCAATATACCGCTAATGAGCTTATCTATCGCTATCGTGAACAATACGAAGGCTATGCTATCCAGCCTGTTTGAGCTCATGGATATTACTACGGAGCTTAAAAAGTATCTAAAAGAGCTGCCTGGTAGCAATTTTATGGTGAACAGAAGGACTATGGATAAGGGTATAAATAATAGAAAAAATAGCGACATTAAGGAGGAGAGGCTATGGATTGGAAGATAATTTTAGCCACATTCACCGCCGTATTCTTTGCGGAACTGGCGGATAAAACGCAACTAGTAGGCATAAGCATGAGCGCTAAATCCGGTAGGCCTTTTTCCGTGTGGCTGGGCTCTGTCTGTGCTTATGTTATTGTTACTGCCTTTTCGGTTTTAGCGGGAGCAATCTTAGCCAAATATATAAAGCCGGAATTGATCAGGTATTCTGGCGCATTATTATTTGTTGTGATAGGCCTGCTGATGTTTTTTGGAAAAATTTAGGAGAGGAGCAGATTAAATGTTTAAAGACAACCGCAGATTCCAGAGATTAACCTTAGATACAGAGGTTCAATTCAGGCAGTTTAAAGACTACGAAAAAAAGCTTTATTATGAAGATAAGCCGGTAGATGCTGTAGCCACAGATATAAGCGAAGGCGGCATGGGTATCCAGGCCCGTTCGCTTATAGCGGTAAAAACATACCTGGAAATCTGGATTAGCCTGTCCGGTTTAAACCAGGAGGGCGAAGTTGTATTTTACGGTCCGATGAAGGTCTTAGGTAAGGTGCGCTGGGTTATACCGTGGGATGATAATACTTTTCGCATGGGCATTTCTTTTCTGGATATAGGAGAGGAAGATAGAAAAGCTATAACAGGTTTTATCCGCTCCCATGCCGGAGTCCAGGAAAAGATAATTCATCCAAGGGACGTATCTTCCGGGACCGTTTTGCACGATAAAGGCAAGACCGATGAGGGAACTTTGACCGGTAAGATAAAAGAAGGGGACTGTTGTTATGCTGTCTTACCTTTATAATTTAGCTACCGATAGGTATAAAGGGAAAGCGGCAACCCTGGCGAAATTCTTTTTATATCTTGCTTCGTTCCTTTATGGCCTGGTAGCAAGATTATTGATTTTTATTTATCGCCTCAGGCCCCATCGCCTTAATTGCAAAGTCATCAGCGTAGGTAATATTACTTTAGGCGGTACAGGTAAGACTTCCCTGGTAGCATTAATTGCCGGATACTTAAGGCAAGAGGGCCATAAGGTAGCAATACTGAGCAGGGGATATAAGAGAAGAGTCAGGAGTTACGAAATGATTGGTGATGAGCCCGCTATGCTTAAAAATAGCTTAAAAGATGTGCCGGTAGTAGTTGATGCGGACAGGATTCGTGGCGCCCAGAAAGCAGTGCGCGAGCATAAGGCGGATACGGTTATTTTAGATGATGGGTTTCAACAGTGGCGGATAAAAAAAGATTTAGAGATTGTGACTATTGATGCCAATTCTCCTTTTGGCAACCGCAATCTTCTGCCGCGCGGAATATTGCGCGAGCCTATTTCTTCATTGAAGCGCGCGGATCTATTAGTTTTGACCAAAACTGACCTGGGGCCTTCTATTAACCAGTTAAAGGATTATTTAAGGAGGGTCAATCCTAGCGCGCCAATTATAGAGTCTATACATCAACCGTTAGGTTTTTGTCAGCTGGATAAGCCAGAAGATTTGTTAGATATAAATATGTTACAGGGTAAGGCCGTAACTATATTTTCCGGTATAGGCGACCCGGATTCATTTAAAAGTTTAATCAGGAACTTAGGGATCAAGATAGACCTGACTTTTGAATTCCCCGACCACTATAACTATACCCAAGAAGACTTAGATAAGATCATCAAGGATTCCAAAGATAAAAATATAGACACTATTATTACTACGGAAAAAGACGCAGCCAGGTTTACGGGGTTACAAATGGGGAGCGATGCGCTAAAAATTTTATTTTTACGTATCAAGCTGAAGGTTATTAAAAATGAAGAAGAACTCTATAATAGATTATTGGGGTTGTATTCTTTTTAGATTAATCGGCCCTCTGATCAGGAGTCTGCCTTTGGGCGTCAGCCTCTTTGCGGGTAGAAAATTAGGCGAGTTGTTTTATTATTTTGACGCCAAACACAAGGCAATCGCCTATGCCAATATCAAAACCGCCTTTAGCAATAAACTTTCGCCACCCCAGATTAACAGTATTACCAAAGATTTTTACCGCTCGTTCGGCCAGAATATCATCGAGATGCTGCTTATTCCGTTAGTGAATAAGGCATATATAGATAAATATATAACTATAGAAGGTAAGCAGCATATAAATGCGGGTTTTGCTAAAGGTAAAGGCGTAATTTTTTTAGGTATGCACGATGGTAGTTGGGAGCTCTCCAATATTATCTGCGCAAACTTAGGAATTCCTTTTAGTCTATTCATCCGGGAGCAGCGTTATCCCCGCTTAAATAGCCTGCTTAATATTTATCGCAAACAAGGGGGTTGCAATATAATTCAGAGAGAAAACCAGATACGCCGGCTCATCCAGGTATTTAAGGATAACGAATCAATAGGTATGACCGCTGACCAGGGCGGTAAGACAGGGATGTTGGTTAAATTCTTTGGCAAGGATGCCTCTATGCCTACGGGCGCAGTCAGGCTAGCCTTAAAGTATGATGTCGCGCTCATCCCCGTTTTTTATACGCGCCTAAACGGCCCTTATGTCAAAGTTTTTGTGGAGCCGCCTTTTGAAGTAGAAAAGACAGGCGATTTAGAAAAGGATATCCGCGATAATCTGCAGAGAATCGTCAATATTTTTGAGAAATATATTACAAAATACCCCCGGGAGTATCTATGGACCTATAAGATTTGGAAGTACTCGCAGGAAAAAACCGTTCTCATCTTAAATGACGGTAAAACCGGGCACCTTAGGCAATCGCAGGCTATTGCCCAGATAGCTAAAGATTACCTTAAGGAAAGAGGCATAACCACAAATGTCCATACATTAGAGATAGAATTTAAAAATAAATTTTCCCGCTACGCCTTTGTCTTGAACAGTTATCTGGCAGGTAAATATCGTTGTCAGGGTTGCCTTGATTGCCTGAAAATGTTTCTTAGGGAAGTTAATTATAAGTCTCTGGTAAGCATCAAACCCGATATCGTAATTTCCTGCGGTTCTTCGGTTGCGGCAGTTAACTATGCGGTTGCAAAAGAAAATTTAGCTAAGTCAATAGTAATCATGCGGCCGGCTATTTTGAGTACAGGAAGATTTGACCTGGTAGTAATGAGCCAGCATGACCGTCCGGCTAGAAGAAAAAATATCGCGGTTATCGAAGGGGCGCTGAATTCTATTAATGAAGTATATTTACAGGAGCAGGCAGAGAACCTAAAAGCCGAGCAGCTTAAAATTAGTGAAGAGTTGGTCTTAGGGCTATTAATAGGCGGAGATACAAAGACTTTCCGCTTAACCGCAGATTTTGTCAAAGGGATAATCGCGCAGATTAAAAATACCCTTAAAAAGCTGGATGCGCAAATTCTGATTACTACCTCCCGCAGGACATCCCGGGGAATCGAGCAGCTATTAAAGCAGGAGTTTGTTGGTCACCTAGCCTGTAAGCTGCTGGTTATCGCCAATGAAAAAAATATTCCCGCTGCCGTAGGAGGAATCCTGGCGCTGAGTAAAATCGTTATCACTTCCCCTGAGAGCATCTCTATGGTGTCCGAAGCGGTAAATAGTAAAAAATACGTATTAGTCTTTAATGCACCAGGATTAGGGTCAAGACACAAGGCATTCCTTAAACATTTTGCGCAAAATAAATATATCAATCTTGTTGATGTCGCTAACCTGGGTAACAAAATCGAAGAGACCTGGGTAAACAAACCTTTGGTTCATGCGCCCCAAGATAATATTTTAGTCAGCGAAGCGATAAAAAATATATTATAGGCAAGGAATGAATATATTACAGATACTCCCGGAATTGAATGTAGGTGGCGTTGAAACAGGGACGCTTGACCTGGCCAGGCATCTGGTAAAAGCGCAGCATAAGGTAGTAGTCGTTTCTGGTGGCGGAGAACTCGTTAAGGACCTAGAATCTTACGGCGCTATTCATTATCCGCTACCCGTGCATAAAAAATCCCTTTTGACTATGCTGATGATGATCCCTAAATTAGTAGAAATTATCCAGAAAGAACAAATTGATATCGTGCATGCGCGTTCGCGCGTTCCGGCCTGGATTGCTTATTTTGCCTGTCGTAGAACACAGAGGGTATTTATCACTACCTGCCACGGTTATTATAAGAAACATCCTTTTAGCAATGTTATGGGTTGGGGCAAGAGGGTGATAGTTTTAAGCAACGTCATTGCCCGGCATATGATTGATGACTTTGCTACGCCCCATGAGCGTATCAGATTGATAGCCAGGAGCGTAGATTTAGAAAAATTTCAATATACATCACCCGAGAAAAAAAGAAAAAAAGAGTTTAATGTAGGGATAATAGGAAGGTTTACTCCCATAAAAGGCCACCTGCATTTTATTAAGGCCATGGCTAAGGTCTCCCGGGCCATCCCGCGTTTGAAGATTTGGATAGTCGGCGATGCCCCGCGCTCTAAAGAGGCTTACAAAGACCAGGTACAGGTTTTGGTAAAGAGGCTGGGGCTTTGGCACTGTACCCAGTTCCTAGGCACGCAGAGAGATATACCCGCGGTCTTAGCGCATCTGGATCTTCTGGTATTGCCGACTACGACGCATGAGGCATTCGGGAGGGTGATTGTGGAAGCCCAAAGCTGCGGTGTGCCGGTAGTAGCCAGCCGTGTGGGAGGGGTTATCGATATTATTGATGACCAGAAGACCGGGTTGCTCGTTCCTCCCAGCGACTCGCAGAGTATTGCCGAAGCAACCATGAAGATTTTTAAAGATACCGAGTTGTGCCGCACTTTAGCAGAGAATGCCTATAAAAAAGTAAAGGAGTTTTATAATGTTGAACTGATGGTTAAAAAGACCATTAGCGTCTATGAGGAGGCCATAAAAGAGCGTAAAGTTCTGATCATCAAGTTTAGTTCTCTGGGCGATATCATTCTTTCTACAGCAGCGCTTAAGGCGATAAAGCAGAAATTCTCAGCCGGTTATAAAATTAGTTTCTTAGTAGGCGAAGAATCAAAAGATGCGCTTTTAAGCTGTCCTTATATAGATGAACTGATAGTGTGCGACCTTAAAAATAAAGATAAAGGAATACGCGGGCTCCTGAAATTAGGCGCTCTCTTAAGGAAGAAAGACTTCGACATAGTGATTGATTTACAGAATAACCGCATGAGCCATATTCTCTCTTTCTTAAGCTTAAGCCTGAATCGTTATGGATATGACAATAAGAAGTTTGGTTTCCTGCTGAATCACCGCATAAAAGACGAAAGGCCGCTTTTGGATCCGGTAACCCACCAATTCAGGATCTTAAATATGCTGGGCATAGAATTAGAGAGCCTGAGTCTAGAGCTCTGGCCGACACAGGAAGATATAAGCCATATAGATGAGTTTTTAAATTCTGAATGGCTAAGCGCCAATCAGCTGCTCGTCGGAATAAATATCAGCGCTAGTTCCAGGTGGCCGAGCAAGAACTGGCCGCCGCAGCATCTGGTCAAGCTATGCACGGAATTATCCCGCAGGGATATACGGGTGGCAATTACCGGCACAGAAAAGGATTCAGCCCAAGCCGAACTATTAATAAACAGCCTTAAGAATATAAAAATAACCAATGCCTGCGGCAGGACTACGGTGAATCAGCTCGCCTGTTTGATAAAAAGATGCGCGGTATTTATATCTTGCGACTCCGCTCCTCTACACGTAGCTGCCAGCCAAGGCGTGCCCTTTATCGCTCTTTTCGGCCCTACTGAGCCGCGGCGCCATCTGTCACCGGCAAAAAAGTATATCGTGATAAAAAAAGAGCTGCCTTGCAGCCCATGTTATAAATCCAAGTGTAAAACCGCAAGATGCATGGAGCTGATAAGGCCAGAAGAGGTACTGGAAGCGATTACACAACTCTTAAAATGAATATCTTATACCTGACTAACCATCTCAATACCGGAGGGATCACTAGTTATGTCTTCACCTTAGCCGCAGGACTAAAAAAAAGAGGGCATAATGTGTACGTGGCTTCTAGCGGCGGAGAACTGGTAGAGAAATTTACCGCTGAAGGCATAATTTATCTACCCATACCGATTAAGACAAAATCAGAGATAAGTTATAAGATTTTAATCAGCAGGTTTAGATTGCTGAAAACCATAAGAGAGAGGGATATTGATATTCTCCATGCCAATACCCGGGTTACCCAGGTCTTAAGTTTTTTAATTCAGCGCACTCAAGGCAAGCCTTATATCTCTACCTGCCATGGTTTTTTCAAGAAGAGATTATTCCGTAAAATTTTCCCTTGTTGGGGGGATAGGGTTATTGCTATAAGCGCATCAGTAAAAGAACACCTGATGCAGGATTTTGCTGTTAAGGAAGAGAAGATCAGGGTCATACATAACGGGATAGATGTAAAAAAATTCCAAATTCCAGATTCCAAATCCCTGCCTAACCGTCAGGCAGACCAAATAGAAATAAAGAAGAAGTTTGGTTTAAGCGACGCTCCGGTGATAGGGATTGTAGCCAGGCTCTCACAGGAGAAAGGGCATAGTTATCTTATCAAGGCCATGCCAGAAGTCATCGCCAAGATTCCCCGGGCGCAGTTACTTATTGTGGGTGAGGGCAGGCAAAAGGCAAAATTGTTGAATTTAGTCAGGGCAATCGGCTTAGAGAATAATGTATTATTTTTTCCTTCAGTTATGGATACGCAAGAGGTATTATCTAGCCTAGACTTATTTGTTTTACCTTCCCTGAAGGAAGGCCTGGGCCTTGCGCTTATGGAGGCAATGGCTTTGGGGTTAGGGGTAATCGGTTCAGATGTCGGGGGAATAAAGAGCTTGATTCAAGATAATTATAACGGTTTATTAGCCAAACCCGCAGATAGCCAAGGATTATCCCGTGCAATATTAGAGTTGTTAGAGAATCCTAAGAAGGCAGAGTTTTTAGGTAATAATGCCAGAGTTTTTATCGCGCAAAATTTTTCGCAAGAGAAAATGGTTCTAGAAACAGAAGGGGTGTATTCAGAATGCCTAAACGTAATAGGGTAATTATTGTTTTAGCGGTAGTTATTATTTTGGGATTTTCAGGGATCAATCTGCTTAAAGAGCAATACGTAGTCCCGATAATTATGTATCATTCAGTCAATCCCGATGCCCTGCCGGAAAATAGGCTGGCGGTATCACCGCAGACCTTTGGGCGCCAGATGCGTTTCTTAAAAGAACATCGTTATAATGTGCTGTCTCTGGAATCCCTGGCAACCCTGATTAAGGAAAAGAAGAAGATACCGGCTAGGACCATGGCCATAACCTTTGATGACGGATATAAAGATAACTATAAATATGCCTTCCCTATATTAAAAAAATATAATCTGGCGGCCACCGTATTCGTTATTGTCAATGAAATAGGCAGGGTTGATAGATTAAGCTGGGATGAACTCAAAGCAATGTCGGATTCAGGCATAATCAGTATCGGCAGCCACGCTATAGGTCCGGAACCGCTGGTAAATATCGACTCCATAGAAGAGGTAAGGAAAGAGGTATTTAATTCTAAGGAGATACTGGAAGAAAGGTTGGGCCGGGAAGTTAATGTTTTTAGTTATCCCGAAGGCAGGTTCAATGACAGGATAAGGCAATTAGCTATAGGCGCCGGATACATATCGGCAGTAGCGACAAACCCGGGTAAGAAATTTGCCAACGACGATATCTTTGCCCTCAAGCGGCTGAGGATTTCCGAGAACGCAGGGAACTTATTTGTTTTTTGGGTGGAGACGTCAGGTTTTTATAACTTTATGCGTGAGCACAGGCATAAATAATGAAAGGCACACACAAAAAGATATTAATTTTTAATGTTAACTGGCTGGGCGATGTTTTATTCTCCACGGCTACCATCAGGGGGATCCGCCGTAATTTCCCGGATAGTTTTATTGCCTGTATAATCCCCAGCCGCTGTTACCCTATATTAAAAGGGAATCCCCACCTGGATGAAATTATTATTTTTGACGATAAAGATAGGCACAGGGGGATTTTAGCACAGATGAATTTTGTCAGGTTGCTTAAAAAGAGAAAGTTCGATCTGGTGTTTTTGTTGCACCGCTCTTTTACCCGCGCGCTTATATGCCGTTTAGCGGATATCCCCGAGAGGTACGGCTATTACACCAGAAAGCGGGGTTTTCTTTTGAGCAAAAAAATTGTACCGCCTAAAAAAGATACTCTGCACCGCATAGACTATTACCTCAATATTATTGGGCAGGCAGGCCTGGCGGCCGAAGACAGATACACGGAGTTTTTTGTCTCGGATGAGGATATAAATTTTGTAGACGGTTTCTTAAATAAAAACTCTATTCAAAAAAATGACTTTTTGGTAGCCGTCAACCCGGGCGCTAACTGGCTTCCTAAGCGCTGGCCCAAAGACTACTGGGCGAGGCTCTGCGACAGGTTGATTGCTGAATTTAGCGCCAAGGTTATCATCACCGGCTCTCGGCAGGACTTATCCTTGGCCTCAAGCATCAAAGAATCGATGAGAGAAGAGCCGGTTATCACAAGCGGAATTTTTAATCTTAAGCAATTAGGGGCGTTATTTAAAAGGGTGGATTTATTTATCAGCGCAGATACCGGTCCCTTGCATATCGCCAATGCCATGGGCACAAAGAAGATAATTGCCCTATTTGGGCCTACTTCCAGCCAAATAACCGGCCCGGTTCCTGCGCAGAACACAGTCGTCCTCGCCAAAGATGTAGGCTGTGAGATTCCCTGCTATATGGTGCATTGCAAAGATAGTCGCTGTATGAAGGCAGTAACACCCGATGATGTAATCAAAGAAATCCGGAACCCTAAGTTATAAATTTTAAAATGCGGGTAAATAAAATTCTTTTTATTACTTTGAGCAACATGGGAGATGTCATTTTGACTCTACCGGTGCTGGATAGCCTAAGAGATAATTTCCCGCAGGCTGAGATTAACGTTATGGTTGGCCCGCGGGCCAAAGAAGTCTTTGAGAATAACCCCTATATACACAGGCTTATTATTTATGATAAATACGCGCCTTTACGACAGAAGATTAAGTTGTTCTTCGTGCTGAAAAGAGAATGTTTTGATTTGGTGGTCGATTTACGCAACACCCTATACGGCGCATTGCTCCCGGTCCGTTTGAGGACTTCACCATTATTACGCATTCCTGGCCATATCCGGCATATGAAGGAACGGAATTTATATAGATTATACCGGGTACTAAAAATGCACCCCCCCGCCGATTATAGGACAATAAGCAAGTTATTATTTATCAGCCCGCAAGATAAGGATTATGTAAACCACCTTTTAGAGACACATGGTATTGGCCACAATGATAAAATTGTTATTATTGCTGCAGTTGCCAGGGGCGCTGCCCGCAGGTGGGAGAGGGAAAAGTTTATTCAGCTTTGCGAAGGATTAAGTAGAGATTACAAGGTGGTTCTGGTAGGAACGGAATCTGATAAACCGGCTACTCAATATATCAGCGATAATTGCGCAGGCAAGATTCTTGATTTTGCTGGCTTAACTAATCTCGCGCAGTTAGCTTATTTAATGCAAAAATCGTCTTTGGTGGTAGTCTGTGATACGGGGGTTTTACATTTAGCTAGCTATCTGGATGCCCCTGTTTTAGCATTGTTTGGTGCTAGCGATGAGAAAAAATACGGGCCCTGGTCAAAGAAGAACAGAGTGGTTGTTTCTCGAGAATTATCTTGTCGCAGCTGCGCAGAGGCGCAATGCCGATTTGGGAATGTGGATTGTATGCGGTTAATAAAAGCAGAAGATGTGTTAAATAGGGCCAGGGAAATATTGAATGGAGAGCAGCTAATCAGGTATGGGCAACGGAATAATTTTAAGCGCATCCTTATTATTCGCAATGACCGTATCGGAGACGTTATTTTAACTACGCCGGTAATTAGGGCCTTAAGAGATGTTTACCCTAACGCATATATAGCTATGATGGTTTCGCCTTATGCTAAAGACATAATAGACGGTAATCCTTATCTGGACAAGGTAATTATCTACGATAAAGACGCCAAGCATAAAAGCTGGTATAGGTCCTTTAGGTTCACACTGAGATTAAGGAAAAAAAGATTTGATTTGGCGATCATCCTGCATCCTACTAACCGCATGCATTTAGTAACTTTTCTTGCCGGTATATCCAGGAGAGTTGGTTATGCCCGTAAGCTCGGGTTTCTGCTTACTGACAGGATAAAACATACCAAGCAATTAGGCGAAAAACACGAACGGGAATATAACTTGGATTTGATTAGGTATTTAGGTATTGAACCTAAAGACAAAGGCCTTTTTATGCCTATTAAATTAACATCAGAAAAATTGGTTGAGGAATTATTTCTGCAGGAAGGGATAAAGAATACCGATAAATTATTAGCCATTCATCCCGGGGCAAGCTGTCCTTCCAAGATTTGGCCAAACAGAAGGTTTGCCGAAACTGTGGATAAATTAATCGAGAAATACGGTTTTAAAGTTTTAGTGATAGCCGGGCCGAAGGATATAAAAATAGCCAAAGAGGTCACGGAGAATATACGCCAGCATGTAATCAATCTGGCCGGTAAAACTTCTGTGAGCCAACTAGCCAGCATACTTAAACGGTGCCAGCTGTTTATCTCTAATGATTCCGGACCCGTGCATATTGCTTCAGCGGTAGGGGTGCCGGTAATTTCTATATTCGGCAGAAACCAGAAAGGTTTAAGTCCGCTGCGTTGGGGGCCGGTGGGTAAAAAAGATAAAATTTTACATAAAGAGGCAGGTTGCGTAGAATGCCTGGCGCATAATTGCTTTAAGGAATTTGCCTGTCTTAATGCGATAACGGTGGAGGATGTTTTAAGCGCCGCCGATTCGATTTTGAAGAGTTGATATATATTTTAGGTTTTCGCTTCCGCGCACTGAATTTTTTCGCCGTGCACTACGGTTTACTCGGCGTTTCCGCCAGTAGGCTTACGCGGGGCAAACGTGCTTCAACGCCTCGTAAACCCTTGTGCACTTTTGCCGAAAAAATTCTAATGTGCGCTCCAGCGAAAACCTAAAATTAATATGTAATCTAACATAATCTTTAGCGGGCAGCTTGGGTTGTATAAAACTCAAGATCGTTTCCGAATAAGCTTAAGGGTATTTTCTTAATAATGCCTCTGGCGATTTATCGAGCGAATGTCGATTTTAGCCAATGGAGCTTTCAGCATTGAGGGAATCCCCGTGGAGCGAAGCGACAAAACGGGGATGGTGAAGTTGCTTGAGCGTCATTTGCTAGAGCAAATGGCGTGAGTTCTGTAGCCACCGAAATGCGAAAGACCATTGGCGTTAAGAAATCGACATTGAGCGAGAAAAGCGACAGAGGCATAAACAGGCCGAGATAGTGTCCGCTAATAAGTTAAATGTAGTTGATTTAATCTGATTTTATGCTAAAATTATAAGTCTATATGATTAATATAAATAAGGTAAAGACATATTCGCTAAGGTCAAGAAAGAGCAAGGTGAAACTGAGCGATTTTGCAAAGGCGCCTGTGCGTAAAAAGAGCTTTTTAAGCTTCTATAGCTCTTTGCCTAATATATTGAAAGCCAGGGATATGCGTGCTGTAGTAGACGCCGTGGTAGGGGCCCGTAAGAAAAAGAAAGCCGTTATTTTTATGGCTGGTGCGCATGTGATAAAATGCGGTCTTAGTCCGGTGGTAATCGAACTCATAAAAAAGAAAATAATTACTTGCATTGCCTTAAACGGGGCAGGTATAATCCACGATTTTGAGATTGCCTTACAGGGTAAAACCTCTGAAGATGTAGCAGGAAACTTAAAAGACGGCCGTTTTGGCATGGGCCGGGAGACCGCTGATTTTATCAATAATGCGGTTAAAGAAGGGGTAAGGGAGGGGGTAGGGTTAGGTGAAGCAGTAGCGCATAAAATCAGCGTTTCTAAATTACGCTATAAAGATTTAAGCATCCCTTATCATGCCTATAAAAATAAGATTCCCGTATGTGTTTATGTCGCTATCGGTACGGATATTATACACCAGCATCCTTCTTTTGACGCCGCCCTTACCGCAGAAGGAAGCTATAGGGATTTTCGTTTGCTCGTCGAAAATATACCCCAACTTGATAACGGAGGGGTGGTTTTGAATTTCGGTTCAGCAGTAATATTGCCGGAGGTATTTTTAAAGGCCCTGAACTTAGCCCGCAATTTAGGTAATAAGGTGAAGGATTTTACCGCCGCCAATTTTGATATGATTTACCATTACCGGCCTATGCACAACGTAGTATCGCGTCCGGTAGAGGCAGGCGGCAAAGGATACTATATCGTCGGCCACCATGAGATTATGCTACCCATATTAGCGCAGGCAGTAATAGAGAAGGTATGAAAAATCTAAAAAAAATAATTAATAGTTTTTCTAAGGCAAATATATTGGTGGTAGGAGATTTGATCCTGGATGAATATATCCAGGGCGATGTAGAGAGGATCTCGCCGGAAGCGCCCGTGCCCGTAGTCTGGGCAAGTAAGCGTACCTTTGTGCCTGGTGGTGCAGCTAATGTGGCTAATAATATCCGTGCTTTCGATACCAAGGTATCTCTGGCGGGAGTTATGGGTAAAGATAAGAATACGGATATTTTTTTATCGGAATTGAAGAAAAGAAAAATCAACACTCAAGGTGTATGCATTGACCCCGCCAGGCACACCACTGTTAAGACGCGCATTATCGCCGGGCACCAGCAGGTAGTTAGGGTCGATTGGGAACATACGGATGCGCTTTCCGCAAGCATAAACCAGCAGATCCTTAAGTTTGTCAGGAAAAATATTTCTGGTTTTGACGCTATTATTATCGAGGATTACGGCAAGGGTGTGATTAATATGCAGCTGGTTAGAGACCTCATCTCGCTTAGCCGTTTCCATAAGAAGATAATTACTGTTGATCCTAAAGAAGAACATTTCCGATACTATCAGGGCGTAACTTCCATCACCCCTAATCGCCGGGAACTGGAGAACGCCATTAGGAATTTAAAGATCAAGGATAACAGCAATAGGCTTAAAGTCAATACCGATAAATTATTTACGGATAAAGAGATAGATTTGGCAGCGGGTGAAATTCTCAAATATTTAGATTTACAGTCAATTTTAGTTACGCTGGGGGAATGCGGCATGCGTTTGTTTGATAAGAATGGTCATAAGAGCCATATACCGACAGTGGCGCAGGAAGTCTTTGATGTTTCGGGCGCAGGTGATACCGTTATCGCCACTTTTACCTTAGCACTTTCCCGGGGCGCAACCCCGCTTGAAGCAGCGCATATTGCTAATTTTGCCGCAGGTATTGTGGTGGGTAAATTAGGTACTGCAGTCACCTCCAGGAAAGAATTATTAGAGGAGATAAATTAGATGGATGTTATCGGAATAATTCCCGCAAGATATTCTTCGACCAGGTTTGAGGCTAAGGTCTTAGCAGACATAGCAGGTAAGCCCATGATACAGCATGTCTGGGAGCGGGCAAAACAAGCTATGCTTTTAGAGGACCTTATCATTGCCTGCGATGATGAACGGGTAGCCGATGTAGTCGGGGGGTTCGGCGCTAAAGTAGCCTTCACTTCCAAAGGCCATGCCTGCGGGACAGACAGGATCATCGAAGTCGTAAACCCTCTAGACGTCAGGATAGTCATTAATATTCAGGCCGATGAGCCGTTAATTCACCCGGTGATGATTGATACTCTTGCCCGGGCGCTCCTCGGTGATAGCAAGATATCCATGTCTACGCTGATGAAAAAAATAGAAAACCCCGCGGAATTAAGCGACCCGCACGTAGTTAAGGTTGTGGTGGATAAGAATAATTTCGCTTTATATTTCTCAAGGACAGGCATTCCTTTCCATGCCCAGGGTTCAGAGGTAGAGGCACCTGTTTATTACAAGCATATCGGATTATACGCTTATACAAAAGATTTCCTTTTTACTTATAAGAATTTACCGGTTTCTAATTTAGAGAAAATAGAGCAGCTGGAGCAATTAAGGGTGTTAGAGGAGGGTTTTCGTATCAAAGTCATTGAGACAGTATATGAGACTATAGGCGTAGATACGCCGCAGGATTTAGAAAAGGTTAAGGAATATTTAAGAAGGGAAGAAAATAATGCGTCAGGTTAACGTAGGGAATATCAAAATAGGCGATAAGAATCCTCTTGTGTTGATTGCCGGTCCTTGCGTGATTGAATCAGAAACCCATTGTTTAGATACAGCTAAGAAGATAAAAGATATTGCTGCCAAGTTAGATATCCCTTTTATTTTTAAATCCAGTTTTGATAAGGCAAACAGGCTCTCGATAGATTCTTATCGCGGGCCCGGAATAAAGAAGGGCCTGGAAATCCTTCATAAGTTAAAACAAAAATTACGCATTCCCGTATTAAGCGATATCCATTGCCAGAAAGAGATTAGCGAGGCAGCAAAGGTTTTAGATATGATCCAGATTCCGGCGTTCTTGTGCCGCCAGACAGATATCGTAATCGCAGTGGCTAAGACGGGTAAGGCGGTAAATATCAAAAAAGGACAATTCTTAGCTCCGTGGGATATCCTGCCTATTATTAAAAAGGTAGAATCTACCAGTAATCGGTCTATCTTGATCACTGAGCGCGGTGTTTGTTTCGGTTATAATAATTTGGTTTCGGATTTAAGAAGTCTGGGGATCATGCGTGAATTCGGCTATCCGGTGATTTATGATGCTACGCATAGCGTGCAGCTGCCCGGGGGTAAAGGCGCTTCTTCCGGTGGGCAACGGGAGTTTGTTGCCGGGCTTTCGCGCGCGGCAGTAGCCTTTGGCTGCGATAGTTTATTTTTAGAGGTACACCCAAACCCAGATAGAGCGCCCTGCGACGGCCAGAATATGATTGATCTTAAAGAGTTAGAAAAAGTTTTAAGGCAAATTAAAAAAATAAGGCTAGGCCTATGAATATTATCCAACATGCAAGACGCGTTTTAGATATTGAGGCTAAGGCAATAAGCGATTTAAAAAAGAGCATCAATGCAGATTTTGTCAAGGCCGTCCAATTCATTTTACGCTCCAAGGGCAGGATTGTGGTCACGGGTATGGGTAAGGCCGGTATCATCGGCCAGAAGTTATCTGCTACTTTATCTTCTACGGGTACGCCCAGCTTATTCCTGCATTCTGCGGAGGCAATACACGGTGATTTGGGCCGGGTCACTAAAGACGATGTGGTAATCATTATGTCTAATAGCGGCGAGACGGATGAAATTAAAAAATTATTGCCTTTATTAAAGAAGATAGGCACTAAGATAATCGCTGTTACCGGCAATGCCAAATCCCTGCTTGCGCATTATGCGGATGCGGTATTAAATACCAGCGTAGAAAAAGAGGCTTGCCCTTTAGGTTTAGCCCCTACTGCTTCAACTACCGCGATGTTAGCTATGGCAGATGCTTGGCAGTATGTCTCATAGATTTAAAAGGCTTTAAAGAAAAGGATTTTGCTTTTTATCATCCCGGCGGTTTATTGGGCAGGAAGCTGCTTTTAAAAGTAGAAGATATTATGCGTAAGGCCCAGGCGAATCCTATAGTCAGAGAAGATGAGAGAATTTCCCAGGTTTTATTTAAGATTACCAAGATGCGCGCCGGCAGCGCTTCTGTAGTAAATCAAAAAGGCAGGTTGGTGGGTATTTTTACTGACGGGGACCTGCGCCGGCATTTGGAAAAAGACCCTAATCTTTCTTTACGTCA
>JAZDLA010000090.1:0-7805 GCA_043802425.1 Candidatus Omnitrophota bacterium | reverse complement strand
AATCTATCTGTTGGCGTAGTGTCAGCAATGCGCAGGGCAAAACCCGTGGCTGTGCCTAAACCGATAATGTCTAGCCGGGCAGCAGGGCTAGTGGTGCCGATACCGATATTACTCTCTGATTCTGCCATCACCGAATCCGCAATAGCCGTGGCACTGCTGGCCTTGGAAATCATTCCTGTAGTTAAACCGCTGATCCCTGCAATACCCGTCAGCCCGCTACCATCGCCGCTAAAGGCAGTGGCCTTTATCGTACCATTGACCTCAAGTGCTTCTGTTGGGCTAGTGGTGCCGATACCGACATTGCCGGATTTCTGCACAATAAGGCCTGAACCGGCAGCTGTTCCGACGTGCAATAACCCTTGCGGACTACTGGTGCCGATACCGACATTACCTGCGCCACCGGGGATAATCGCCAAATGTTCGCCGCTAGCTGTAGTTATATCTGTAGCTACCCCGGAGAATGTCAGTGTTGCCTCCATAGTATCAGCGCTATCCGAACGCAGAAACTGGACAGAATCCAAGCCATCGAAGCGGTCGGCATTTAAGGCGCTGAGTGCCGGGACTAACTTGATGCGCGGAGACATCTCTCCGTCGCTACCTATCTCGATAGAAAGATAATAGGTGGAATTAAAATCTAAGCTAGAGGGAAACGCGGTGGTAGCGCCTAAATAGCAGGAGATAACCCCTGAGCTATCCGCAGTAGCGCTTTGTGTCTCTGTCCACAAAGCCGTGCCGCCGCTGGATTCAGAATATAGCCGGAAGGTCAGGCTCTGCGCACCGGTAAGAACGCTCCCGCTTTTATTGGTGATCTTGGCCTGGAAGAAGAGCTGCTGCGGTATTTCCGCAAAGGCAAGTTGCCAGAAGAATAAAGCCGTAATCAGAGAAATCAAAACTGCATAGGTTTTAAAATTTACCCTTTTGCCAAAGATTGCGTTAAACATTTTCCCCTCCGTTTTTTGATGGATTAATCTATTAAAATTAAATTTTCTTATCCAGGAATTAAGCCATTTTCCTCTGATTAACCAAGCTATGGACATTTTTCTAAAACCTCTTTTTACCTGCGCCAGAAGAGGGTCTTTTTCTCTTTCTTCTCTTCAGCTCCCGCGACTTTTATGCTCCAGGCCCATTGTGCGGGTGTGGCGTCCTCTTCTTCTATTCCGATTTTACCGTCATCATTTAAATCAAAACCACTCTTTACGTAAAAATAATGGTTGCCGCTAACTAAGCCCGTAAATTCCGCCTTGTCCGTATCTTGCCACTCTGACCAATCCAGGTTATCCAGCTTATAGCTGAACAGACAGCCAGCCCGGGAAGCCTCATAGATAAAGGTGGCTTGCGTATCTTCAGTGGTTGTGGCCGGGCCTGAGATAACGCGCGTATTCGGAGTACGTAATTCCAGGGTGATTTGGGCTTTATAACTTTCTGAAAGATTACCGGCAAAATCTTCAAACTTTGCATAGACAGCCTTTATGCCATTGACATCGGGTTCACCCAGGAGCCAATTAGGAATAGTCGGGCTATAATCATAAGGCTTGTTTAATTCTGCATCAAAAACTCCGTCATTGGAGATATAGATACTCTTTATCCCGGAGACAGCGTCTTCTACGCTAATATCTATAGTAACATACGGTGAATAGGTAACTTCCTGCCCTCCGTTTAGTAAAATCTCTCCGGCAGGAGCCAATGTATCCACTAAAAATTCCCAGCCTTTAGTGGCAGAATTACCTATATTATCTACCGCCTTTAGTAATACCGCGTTCTTACCTTCAGAGAGAGGTCCTGCCGATTTATATTCTAATATTTGGGTTACCGGGTCAAAGTCGAAAAGGACGCTTTGGCCGTTTAAAGTAAAGGAGGTCGCGAACTGATCTATGCCCGAGTGCGTATCGGCTAAAGAGCAGCGGATAGCAAGAGAATTATCATTGATAATTGTGTCGGAAGCCGGCTCTATATTGCTAATAATAGGCAACTCTGTATCTACCCAGATTTCAAAGGAAAGAATACTCTGCTCTTCCCAGACACTCCCGGAACTAAAGGGGAGGACATAGAATGTGTGTTTGCCCGAAATTATGCTATCCTCCAGAAACTGATAATCTGTTTGGGATGTATCAACTACCAGGTCCGGAAGGGTATCCAGCGAAACAGAAAAACCGTTAATGAGCGTAGTGGGCGTAATGTTTATCCTCCAGTAAAAAAACGGGTCATTATCAACCTGCCAGGTTGCAGGCGGGATGAGCGCCCCAAAGATATCTGTCTTGGCGATTAAATCCGTAATCACTATACCTTTAACAGAAGGCACCAGTGTAAAGAGAAAGAGTTGACCGGAGTCTATCCCATAAAGCGCACTTGACATCTGCTGAGGTAAAGCCGTGCCCTCTCCTGCCCCGCTCCAGACTGTATTATAATTGGCCGAAGAAGTAGCACCACCTCCCTGTAAAAGGCTAATTATTCCTACTTTGTAATTACTGCTGCTGAGTTCTAAAGCATAAACCGGACTAATAAAAGAAGCTAGTATATAAGCGGGAAATATCATATAACCCATTAGAATACAAATAGTTTTGTTCCTGATATAAGCCAGCAATAAAAAACCCGCCATCCCCTTAGGAATGACGGGTATACCCTGCGTCCTTCTTCGTCTCATGAGCTTATCGGTATATTAACTATAAATTCCTGCTCTCTAGTTTCGTCACTAAATTGAAAGTTTACCTTAATCATCCGCGGGAGCCCCCCCTTATCCTCACCCCAGGAAGCCTGCCATGCAGAACCATCCGAGTAGCTGAATCTACAATCACTCAACCCCTCCAACCACACTTCTTTGCTCCCATAGGTAGCGGGGTCGTAATCCGGAGGTTGTTGTAAATAATGCTCTAAAGTATGATTGACGGAATTATAGACGCATCCGGCCTCTAACAGATCATCCTCCTTATTATAGATAAAAAAAAACCTTTTTCGTCACCTGTAAAATAGGCCGCCGGATAAGTAATAGAGGTTATGGAAGAAACCTCCTTCCCTAAACGGAAAAAGACAAAGCGCTTCCTTTGTTCTCTCTGGGCCATCTTCTGGCCCTGGCCAAAAGAACGAAAACCCCCTACGATAACCGTCATCAAGAGTCCGATCAGCACGATAAATATAGAGAAAGCCACCATCAGCTCTACCAGGGTGAAGCCGCGGTATTGCCTTCTATCTTTGCTGTCCAACCAACCCATCTGGTAAACCTCCCTTACTATTCATGGTATTACTTTTTTCTTGCCAATGCAAGGTTTAACGCCTGCCGCACAGCAGCATCTTCCGGCCTTAAGCGGAGCGCTTCCTGGAGTTCTTTTACCGCTAAATCCACTCTACCGGCATCTAGATATATAACCCCTAAATTAAAATGCGACTCAAATAATTCCGGGTTAAGAGAAACGCCCTGTTCATAAAGCTTAATCGCCTCCTTGACATTACCCTGGCTGTAATAAGTGGTAGCCAGATTATGGTAGGCATCCGCGTAATCCGGCTTGATTTCGATCGCCTTAGTAAATTCTTTAATTGCCCCCTGGACATTACCTTCCTGGCTGTAAACATCACCCATATTATTGTGTGAGCGCGGGCTATCCGGGGAAACCAAAACAGTCTGCCGCCAGAACCTCTCCGGGCTCTTCCAGTCCTCATTTCTTATTACCGTGCGCACGGCATAGCCGGAAATTATAAATATGAGTAGGCCAATAAAGAAATTTCTCTTCTTGATGTTTACTATCGGAGCTAAGTATTTCTCATAGGAAAAAGAAAGCATGATACTTAATGCTACCGAAGGAAAATATACATATCTTTCTGCTACCAACCAGCTCACCATCACCGGGCTATAGGTAGGCGCAAGGAATAAAATAAAAAGTACAATCGCAAAAAAGATTTCTTTTGTCCTCCTGAAAATAAAAGGCAAACTACATAGCAAAAGAAGTAAAACAGCTATCCCTATCTTAAGCGCAAAAGAAGAAATTATCGCCGGTTCATGGTAGAGGGTAAGCTTATCCGGCCAAAGCACCAGGCCTGCATGTGAAAAGAAAGAATAGACTAAGTTAAAAAACGGGTTAGTCCAGGTTATCCCGGTTCCGATCTCTTTGGCTACGGCAGTAACCCTGGTCATTACCTCAACTCTGGCCACAATAAGCCTTAAGATAACAATACCCAGGTAAGGCAACCATAACTTCCAGTTCTTGCGCCATTTCCCAAAGGTTACGTCGGAGAGAATCAGAAAGAAGGGAAACAGGAAGTAAAAAGAGATGTGCTGAATGATAAAATAAGTAAAGACTAGCAAAGAAATAATATAATAAGGGGAACGAAAACTCTCCCCGTTTTTTTTGTTAGCTGGCTCATTCGATGGAAAGCCAGAGGCCTTCTGGTATAAGAAATAAGCCCCCAGGATAAATAAGGATAAGATTATATATGGCCTGCCGGAAACCCAGGTCGCTGCCTCGGTATGAATGGGGTGCACGGCAAATAAACAGGTACCCCAAAAAGCGGCTTGCGTTTGAAAAAATAAACGTAAAAAGAAGAATACCAGAATAGCATTCAGGGAATGTAAGATGATATTGGTTAGGTGATAAATAAAG
This sequence comes from Candidatus Omnitrophota bacterium, assembly GCA_043802425.1. GTDB lineage: Bacteria > Omnitrophota > Gorgyraeia > Gygaellales > Profunditerraquicolaceae > JAGUYA01. The sequence continues at coordinate 3,216 of JAZDLA010000090.1, read as the reverse complement.
GGGTTATACTGGCCCATTAAATAATTCAACGAGCAGGAGAAGGCATTGGGATCTAACCAGAAACGCAGCGGACTAGATATAAGCGGGTTTTTTACTATGGCCGGTATGTCATCAGAGACAAAGGCATTATTCAAAGAATTGGCGTAGATTAGGAAACATGCGGCTACAAGTATCAGGTATAGATATTTATTTTTCGGCATCTTTAATCTAACCTTATGTTCCTAATATGCGTAATAATTCCTGCGGCGAAGTAATTCCGCGTAAAACCTTTTTCCAGCCGTCGTCATAGAGAAACTCCATTCCCTTAGAACGGCAAAAATTATTGATTTCTTCGGAGCTGGCCTTTTCTACGGTGAGCCGGCCGATACCAGGCACCATCTCCATAATTTCAAATACACCGGTACGTCCGGAGTAGCCGGTGTATAAACAGTCCTGACAGCCTTGCGGCTGATAAATACTTGCCCTCTCTTTGTCGTTCAGTTCTTTCGGAACATTAATCGGCAGATCCTTCAGTGTCTGCTCATCCATGAGTTTCTTGCATTTAGGACATAATACTCTAACCAAGCGCTGCGCTACTACTCCGCTAAGGCAGGAGGCAATTAAAAACGGCTCAATACCCATATCTACTAAACGCGTAACCGTTGATGCCGCATCGTTGGTATGCAGGGTAGAAAAGACTAAATGGCCGGTTAAGGCTGCCTGGATGGCAATCTCAGCGGTATCACGATCACGGATTTCTCCTACCATTATCACATCCGGGTCATGCCTTAAGATAGAGCGTAAGCCCGTAGCAAATAATAAATTTACCTTAGGATTAACTTGGATCTGCCGGCAAAAATTAAGTTGATACTCAACCGGATCCTCGATAGTAATAATATTCCTCTCCGTACCTTTTAACAGCGATAATGAGGCATAAAGCGTGGTAGTCTTACCGCTGCCTGTGGGGCCGGTAACCATAATTATCCCCGAAGGCTTATGCACGAGCTTTATATATTTATCGTAACTCTCCTTTGCCATCCCCATTTCTTGTAAAGTCAATAGCTTCTTATTCTGCCTCAATAATCTTAGGACTATGCTTTCTCCCTGAATCGTGGGTATTACCGAAACGCGCACATCTAAAGAGCCTTCATCCATATTCACCTTGAATCTCCCATCCTGGGGCAGGCGTTTTTCGGCAATATCGAGATTCGACATAATCTTGATACGGGAGACTACCGCGTTATAAAGATTCTCCTCGAAAGGAGTAATGTCCTTGAGTACCCCATCCGCGCGCAGGCGTATATGCATCCTGCCTTCCTGCGGTTCAATATGAACATCCGAAGCATTCACCTTGACCGCCTGTAGCAAGAGAAGGTTGATCGCCTCTATTACCGAAGGCTCAGCCCCTTCTTTTACCGTCTCTTCTAGGGTGGGTTTACCCTCTTCTCTCTTAACCTTTCTCCTCTCAAAATATTGAGTTAAGGCGTCGTTTAGCTCACCTTCTTTTACCAAATACGGTTTAATAAAAAGCCCTGTGCGGAAACGTAATTCCTCTGATACAGAAGCATTCATGGGGTCTAATAAACCTACTGCCAGCTCGTCCTTCTTCTTAAAGAGAGGGATTACCTTATATTGCCAAAGAAAATCTAAAGGTAAAAGCGCGACTAAATCTTTAGTGGGAGAATAACCCGCTAAACTATATTTGCTTAAGTGGAGTTTACGGCATAAGAAATCAATTAAGGAATCTTCAGGCACAAACTTCAGCCGGCGTATTGCCTCTACTATAGACACAGAACTGCGCTGTTGCTCTACTTTTAAAGTCTGTAGTTGCGAATCTGAGATTATTCCTTCTTCTACTAAACTCTGTTCAATATTTAATGGGCCCATTGGCGCTGCCTTTCCGCTTTATTTCTGCGCTATAATAACTTCTTCGCCCGAAGGAGAAAGGATCTTTGCGGTTACGAAAATCAGTAAGTTCTTACGCTCTACGCTATCCGTATTCTTTTTGAAAAATGCCCCGAGAAACGGGATGTCCCCGAGAAACGGAACCTTAGTCATGGTTTTGGTATGATTTTCCTTGATCATGCCTCCTAACACTACAGTGTCGCCGCTATTAGCTACTATGGTGGTAGCGAGGTTACGCGAGGTGAACTTAGGCAGCTTTACGTCTCCGGCATAAGTAAAGGCATCTGCGGTGGCCTCGCTAACTTCGGGAATAAGCGAGAGGCTAATCGTCTTTCTATCCGCGCCCACTGAGGGGATTACTTTAAGTAAGATACCCACATCCCTTCTTAAGAAATCCTTGGGTACATTCTGATAGACGGTCTCACCAGCATCGCTATAGTCGCCATCGCCGTTTAAATCGAATTGCACAATTTCAAATTCATAACGCGAGGGATAAATCCATTCATCCACTACTTTAATGGTAGCCATCTGGTTATTCAAAGTAGTGATGCGAGGGCTAGAAAGGGTCTTAATTTTCCTGGTCTCTTCTAAGGCATGGATTACTGCGTTAAACTGGGTATTAGTCAACATCCCTTTATAGGTAAGATTTAAGCCTTCGCTGACCCTGGTAAAGCTAGAAAAGTCTACACCGCTATCTTTGGCTATGCCTCTTTTAAGGCTCTTTTCATCGTTACTCTTTTTCGTCATAATGTAATCGCCGCCGGTAATTCCCCACTCAACGCCCAATTCTTTGGTATCGGTAATATCCAATTCTATAAATTTGGCTTCTATAAGAATCTGATAAGGCGTGACATCCAGATTGTAAATTAAATCTTCCAGCATCTGCAAGTTCTGCGGCGTATTCCTGATCAGAAGGGCATTGATACGCTTGTCATAATAAAGCTTGGAATCTGCCGGCCAGGGGACTATCTCTTTTAAGGTATCCTCGATAGTAGAAATCTTGGTTACCTGTGCGGAGCTGCTGCCCAGGCCCGTCTCTGAAGTGCCACCGGTAATAGGAGAAAATTCCGTGAATAGCCCGCCGCCTTTGCTCAAATAATAAACCCTCGTCTCCAATGCCTCAGCGCTGACCTCTTCGGGATGGGCAATCCAGATTACATCTTTATCGATACGATAAATAAGACCCTGGCCTTTAGCAATATACTTTATTACCTCTTCTACCGGTGTCTGCTGAAAACGGACAGTCACCTTAAAGCCTCCGTCAAGAACCTGCTGCGAGCTTATAAAATTGACGCCTGTCTCCTGTGAAAGGAATACTAGAACAGTCTCTAA
>JAZDLA010000089.1:0-2699 GCA_043802425.1 Candidatus Omnitrophota bacterium | reverse complement strand
GGCGCGGAAGTCGTACGCGAGGGCCTGAAGGTTTTAGAAGCAGTAAGCCGTAAATATAATTTTCAGTATGAAACCAGGGTTTTTGACTTTGGCGCAGAGCGTTATTTAAAGACCGGCAAGACCGTAGAAGATAAAGATATTACCGAGCTTAAAGAGTATTCGGCTATTTATCTGGGGGCCATAGGTCACCCTGACGTTAAGCCGGGGATATTGGAGACCGGTATACTTTTAAAGATAAGATTTGCGCTGGACCAGTATATAAATTTACGGCCTGTCAGGCTTTATAATGCCGACTTTTGTCCTCTGAAAGATAAGAAGCCCGGGGATATCGATTTTGTAGTAGTCCGTGAAAATTCCGAAGGGCTTTATAAAGGCATGGGGGAGTTTAAAGATAAGGGTACTAAGGACGAAGTAGCTATTCAGATTTCCTATAATACCCGTTTTGGCGTAGAACGCTCTATCCGTTATGCCTTTGAATATTGCCGTAAGCGCAATAATAAGAAAAAACTTACTCTCTGCGGTAAGACTAATGTCCTGACCTTTGCCTGGGACCTCTGGGAGAGAACTTTCAATGAGGTGGCAAAAGAGTACCCGGATATTACTACGGATTACGCCCACGTGGATGCCACGACGATGTGGTTTGTAAAAAACCCGGAGTGGTTTGACGTGATTGTCACGGACAATATGTTTGGAGACATCATTACCGATTTAGGCGCTATGGTTCAGGGTGGGATGGGTATTGCTGCGGGCGGCAATATTAATCCGCAAGGCGTATCCATGTTTGAGCCTATCGGCGGCAGCGCCCCTAAATATACGGGTAAAAACGTGATTAATCCCCTGGCGGCAATCTGCGCTTTAGGGATGATGTTAGAGAATTTAGGTCAGCTCCAAGCGGGCCGGGCAGTGGAAGATGCGGCAATAAAAGTGGTAAGTAAAAAACTAAAATCCCTGGCTGCCGGTAAGATGGGTTATTCCACGACTGAAGTAGGGGATTTGGTGGTGAAAAACATATGAGAAAATCTAAATATAATGTTGCAGTCGTTGGCGTAGGTGCAGTAGGGATAGAGATGCTGCGTTGTTTAAAACGACGTAATTTCCCTGTTGCAGAATTACGGGTTTTTGCGCGTTCTGCCAGAGATATCCAGGTAGATGGCCAGGCTTACCCTGTGCAGGCGATTTCTCCCGGCGGTTTTCAGGGGGTAAATATTGCCTTGTTTGCCGGGACCGAAGGCGAAAAGGGCGCAGCTGTTACTTATGCCCCTGAGGCCATAAAAAGAGGGGTAGTGGTAGTTGATAACGGCGCAGATTTCCGCATGGACCCGAAAGTTCCTCTGGTTGTCCCTGAGGTCAACGCCAAGGATATCCAGAAACATAAAGGCATCATTGCTAATCCTAACTGTTCGACTATCCAGATGGTTGTGGCTTTGTGGCCTATTTATCGTAAAGCCGGCATTAAGAGAGCGGTGGTAACTACTCTGCAGGCATCTTCCGGAGCAGGCAGGGCCGCGGTAGAACAGCTAAAAGAAGAGAATTCTCTCATTGCTAGCGGCGGATATGAAAATGTGCATGTGAAAGCAGAAAATAAATCTATGCCACAGCAACTGGCCTATAATGTCTTTCCGCATATAGGCGGTTTCGCAGAAGACGATTATACTAGCGAAGAATGGAAATTAGTCAAAGAGACGCATAAGATTATGCACGATAATAAAATCAAAATTTCTGCAACCACCGTGCGCGTCCCAGTAAGGACCGGCCATTCTGAGGCGGTATATATTGAGACAGCTAGACCTCTTTCTCCGGAAAAGGCAAAGGGCATTCTTGCTGGCGCACCCGGCATAATCGTCATAGATGAGCCAAAAAATAACCTCTACCCCATGCCCAAAGATGTAGAGGGTAAAGACGAAGTTTTTGTCGGCCGTATCAGGCGCGATCCTTTCGTCAAGAACGGACTGTGGCTATGGATAGTTTCTGATAACCTCCTCAAGGGCGCTGCTTTAAACGCCGTCCAGATAGCCGAGTCCTTAATAAAGTAAGCCTTCTCTAAAATCTTATCTAAAATAACAGACTGATCTTTAGGAATACGGATTATCCATGCGTAATATTAAATTGACCATAGAGTATGACGGTACAAGATACGCCGGATGGCAGGACCAGGGTAAGAAGCACAAGACTATCCAGCAGGCTTTAGAGATGGCGCTGGGAAAGATATTGCATGAGAGAGTAATGGTCATTGGTTCTGGTAGGACTGATGCCGGGGTACATGCGTTAGCGCAGGTAGCTAATTTTAAGACAGATAGCGGCATAAAATTGGAGAAACTACGGGGAGGCTTAAACGCAGTTTTGCCCCAGGATATTGTTATTACCGGGATAGAAGAGGTGGGATTAGGTTTTCATAGCAGATTTTGCGCTAAAGCAAAAGTTTATCGCTATACCATATGTAATCGTCGATCCCGGCCCGTTCTTTCAAGGGGAAAAGTTTATTTTATTGCCCGGCCTTTAGATTTAAAACTTATGCAAAGAGAAGCAAGGGTGCTTCTGGGCAGGCATAATTTCAAATCTTTTCAGGCATCCGGTAAGATAGAAAGAAATCCAGTTAAGAGAATCAAAAAAATAAAGCTTGCAAACGATAAAGATTTGCTATATATTGATATCGAAGCAAACGGATTTTTATATTATATGGTGAGAAATATCGTTGGTAC
>JAZDLA010000088.1:0-19243 GCA_043802425.1 Candidatus Omnitrophota bacterium | reverse complement strand
GCAGCAGAAACCGGTCATTTAGTATTAAGTACCCTGCAGACATCAGATACTGTTTCAAGCCTAAGCAGGATTACCGACGTCTTCCCTGCTGCCCAACAACAGCAGATAAGAATGTTTCTGGCAGAAAACCTCCAGGGTGTAATCAGCCAACTTTTAATCCCCCGACAAGATAAACAAGAACGTATAGTTGCCACTGAAGTATTAGTAGGAACTCCCGCTGTATCTAATCTTATCCGACATGGAAATTTTCAACAGATATCAGTCGCTATTGAGACGGGCGCAAGGTATGGCATGCATCTTATGGACACCTCTATAGAACGCCTCTGCCAAGAGGGAATTATCTCCCGCGAAAAAGCAGCGCTCTACGCCAAAGACCCCACCAAATTCATCTAACCTTCCATAGGGACACCCGTCCTGCTAAAGCTAAGGGTGTCCCCAAATAAAAAAATATTTTAAATTTATTGTTAGAAACAATATCTAATCCCGTCTATTAAAAACGGGAGGTGATCAAAGATGCCAAGAGGCCCAAGAATTCTTTTAGATAACGTGTGTTACCATATTATCAACCGGGGCAATCAGAAACAAAATGTATTCCTGGAGGAAAATGACTTTGCGAAATATCTACAGTTATTAAAACACTTCAAGAAAAAATACTCTTTCAAATTATTTGGCTATTGCCTTATGCCCAATCATATCCACTTGATATTGCAACCAAAACAACCGCAAATCCTATCTAGGCTTATGCAAGCCATTACTCAGACATATACTGCATGGTTCAATAAAAAATACAAAAAAGTAGGCCACCTTTGGCAGGGAAGATTTAAAAGTATGGTTATACAAAAAGATGACTATTTTATAGAATGCGCCTACTATGTCGAGACAAATCCGGTCCGAAAAGGCTTGGCTATGTCACCAATGGAATACCTCTGGAGTAGCTATAGAGACAGGGTGATTGGAGATAAAAATGGGCTTTTAGATCTAGCTGATTCAACTTAAGACTTAAAAAGGGACACCCTACCGATTAGCAGATTGGGTGTCCCTCTTTATTTGAAGAGGGTGTTGCGGATGATGAATGAAGCAAAAACAATGGAGACCATGGACATGAGCTTAATGAGAATATTCAGGCTTGGGCCAGAGGTATCCTTAAAAGGGTCTCCGACGGTATCGCCAACTACTCCTGCCTTGTGCGCAAAAGAACCTTTTCCGCCGTGATGGCCTTCTTCTATATATTTTTTGGCATTATCCCAGGCGCCTCCGGCATTAGCCATCATTATTGCCAGGACAAAACCGGATACAGTTGCTCCAACCAAAAGCCCTGCCACGGCTTCAACACCTATAAGAAGCCCTACAGCAATAGGCGCAATTATAGCCATCAACGAAGGCATAACCATTTCTTTTTGCGCAGCTATAGTAGCTATGCTAACGCAGCGCGCATAATCCGGTTTAGCCTTACCTTCCATCAACCCGATAATCTCTTTAAACTGCCGACGCACCTCCACTACGATTTTACCTGCTGCCCTGCCTACCGCACTCATCGTCATAGAGCAGAATGCAAACGGCAGCATACCACCGATCAATAAACCTACCAGGACATTCGGATTCATCAGGTTTAAACTCAACTCTTTACCGTACAAAGCCACCTGGTCGCGATAAGCCGCAATCAGGGCTAATGCGGTCAACGCTGCCGAACCAATAGCAAAGCCTTTACCGGTAGCAGCTGTGGTATTACCTAAAGTATCCAAGGCATCGGTTCTTTTTCTCACCACCGGATCTAAGTTAGCCATTTGGGCGTTGCCGCCGGCATTATCCGCTACCGGCCCATAGGCATCGGTAGCCAGAGTAATGCCTAAGGTAGAAAGCATACCCACCGCAGAAATCCCTACTCCGTATAATCCGGCATTAAAACTTGCAGCTCCCCCTGATAGAAAAAAACTCGTCAATATCGCAATACATACTAAAATCACCGGTACCGCCGTAGACATCAAGCCTACGGAGATTCCCGCGATAATCACGGTTGCCGGCCCGGTCAGGGATGCGTCCGCAACCGAACGCGTGGGCCCGAAATGGCTGGAGGTAAAAAATTCGGTAGAAAGCCCGATTAATACTCCCGCCACCAACCCTGAAAGCACTGACCAGTAAACCCCTAAACGCTCTACGCCTAAAGTTTGTTTAATCAGGAAATAAGAAATTACCGCCACTAATATAGAACTGATGAATACCCCTTTTCTTAACGCCGCTAACAAAACCTTCTGGGTTGCTTCTTCTTTACTTGTTACGAAAAATGTGCCGATAATCGAAGAAACAACACCCACCGCTGCCATCACCATAGGCACAGTCACTCCGGCAACGCCTAAACCCGCAGCTACTCCCAGCGCCGAAGTAGCCACGATAGAACCCACGTAAGACTCATAAAGATCAGCGCCCATCCCCGCCACATCACCGACATTATCGCCGACATTATCTGCAATAACCGCAGGATTACGTGGGTCATCTTCGGGTATCCCCGCTTCCACCTTACCCACTAAATCTGCGCCCACGTCCGCTGCCTTGGTAAAAATACCTCCACCAACCCTGGCAAAGAGCGCCTGACAACTGGCTCCCATACCAAAACAAAGCATGGTAGAAGTAATAGCGGTAATTTTATCCGTGCCTAAAGGCAAAGGGTGCGCCTGAAAACACCATTTTAGATACGGGCATAACCATTGCGGTAACCATCCGGGTACGCTGTAACTACCGTAATAAAAATTCAAGAAAAAATACCAAATGGATAAATCCAGAAGCCCTAAACCTACTACGGTCATACCCATTACTGCGCCGCTAGAAAATGCCACGCGCAGGCCGGAGTTGAGGCTTTTCATCGCAGCAGCAGCTGTGCGCCCGGAAGACTGGGTGGCGATGTTCATTCCGATAAAGCCTGCCAGGCCCGAAAATAAACCGCCGGTCAGGAAAGCAAAAGGCACGAATATGACCAGGTATTTATTCAGCACTAAAATTAAAAGAATAAAGAATACCACTAAAAAGAATAAGGAGACGCCTAAATATTGCCTCTTTAGATACGCCTTTGCCCCCACCCTGACCGCCTGGGCAATCTCGCGCATTTTTTCATTACCTTCATCTTTCTTTAAAATAGAAATTGCCAGGTACCAGGCAAATGTTAAAGCCAATATGGAACCGACGGGCGCTACCCAGAGAAAATTACTGCCTGACATCGAGAAGCCTCCTTTTTATTCAGAATAAATGTTCATTTCAGTTTGTGCCTGTCTTCTACAACTTCCCCTTCTACATCTATCACGCTGTCGCGCTTTGCGGGCCCGGATGAAACCTTGCGCATGCCCATATAACCATTGATTATAAAAATTAAAAGCAATATCCCTTCGCTAATCAGCCATAGCCTGGGGTTTAAAAAGATCCAGCCAAAGAAGAGATTAAAGATTATAAGAAACGGCAGCATGCAGCCGCTGCTGCTAAAGAATACCAGAGGCCGTAACCGCTTATCATCAGGCATATTTAAATGCTGCCTCTTAAGAGCACCATGATCGCAGAGTGAGGCACGATAATATATTTTTTCTTCTCGAATTCTATTTCAACGCCCGCATTCCTCAAAAAAATACAATAATCGCCTTCTTTAGCCTGGAGAGGAAAATAACGACTGTCAAATTTAGGGGTCTGCCAGGGCTCAATCTCCAAAGCAGAGGGATCAGGTATAGGATATCCGGGACCGGTCTTCACTATGATTCCGCCCTGCACCTTTTCCTTTTCTTTTACCCCTTGCGGTAAATATAACCCCGTATCCGTACGTTCTTCTAGGCCATCCGGATCAATCAAAACCCTGTCCCCTACCACAACGAGTTCTTTTTTCATTGTCTTCCCTTTCTTTTATGCTCTCTGCAAAACCAATTTATTTTGCTTCCAATCAATCTCAAACTTGAATAATTTTAAGAAGGACATCCCTAACATACCGTCAAATCCAGAAAATGCATCATCTTTATAGATGACCGCCGCGTCTACATCCTTGGCATTAACTTCCCCTATATCTATGTTATCAAGCCGAATGAGTTTAGCTGATGCTTGCCTACCATCACCTAGAATCAATTTGATATCGGGTTCGATGCCTTTTATATCTATATTCAACTCCTTAGCTACCTTAGGTGATAACACTATAAGCGAAGCCCCTGTATCCACAAGTAGCCTTGAGCTTACTCTCCCGTTTAACAATACGTTAACAAAAAGATGGGATCCTTCACGGCCGGTTTCTACCTCTCCGGGGCTAGTCCTATCTTTTTCTTTACGTTTTTTTAGTTCAGCTTCTTTCTTTAGGCGCTCCTTATCCCATGATTGTTCTATTGCCTGTTTCTCCTTTTTCGAAGAACGCTCAACCCGCGCAATTTGTTCACGGTAAAACTTGACTGCGCCATAGCCAACTGAGAGCTCTACGTATTCATTACTCTCCCGCTCAATAACCCCCTCCATCCGGCGACCGTTTTTAAGATAGATTGTATCTGCCCGCACTTGAGATATTATATTTAATAAAAAAATGATAAATATAAATACCGTTCTTAATATTTTCATCATGCCTTTATTCATTCCACCAACTTTTTACGCATTTCTTCGGGGATAGACACGGGCTTAAGGGCCTTATCCACGCAAACCAGCACTGTCTTGGCCTGGGAAATAATCTGCTGGTTTTGATTTTCTATTTCGTAAGTAAATTCGATTTTGGACCGGCCAACCTTGCTAATGCGGGTGCCTATCTTAAGGGTGTCGCCATAAAAAGCCGGTGATTTATAGTCTATTTCCTGCCGGGCAACCACAAATAAAACCCCCTGCCTGATAAGCTCTTTTACTGAAATGCCCCTTTGATCAAAAAGTTCTGTACGCGCATCCTCCAGAAACTCTAAATATTTTGCATAATATACTACGCCGCCGCAATCGGTATGATGGTAATAAATCCTTATCTTCATTTATAAATAGGTAAAAATGCCAAAGCTAGCCAGGCTACAGTCGTAGTAATTAAACCTACAGTAAGCCCCACCCCGAACCAGCGGAAGAACGTCATGCGGACATTCTTCTCTTTTTCTAAAATACCCAGGGCTACGATATTGGCGGTTGAGCCGATTAAGGTAATGTTGCCTCCCAGGCAGCCTCCGAATAAAAGAGCCCACCATAGCGGCTGCAGGTTCGAGCCTAAACCCTGGAAGCTTTGGATCACCGGAATAAACGCTGCCACCAAAACCACGTTATCTAAGATGCTCGAGCCTATTGCCGCCGTCCATAAGACTATGCCGGTTAAAAACATGCTACTATTACCAGCCAAACCCGCCAAGTGTTTTGCTATAACATCGGTTGCCCCGGTATACTTAAGCGTCCCTGCCTGGGCAAAAAGCAATAAGAAAAATAACAGCGTCCACCACTCCACATCCTTTTCGATGTACTCCCTGGCCTTTTTCCACTTCCAGATCATCACGCAACCGCTGGAAATAAGCGGTATGGTCAGCAATAAAGTGTTGGGTTCCAGATTCCAGAACAATTCCATGCGGTGGTGCAGGGAAATAAAGAATAGCGTCGCCCCGAAAATAACCAGGCTTATCTTTAACTCCTTTTCGGGAGGCACGGAGATCAACCGAACTAGCATCTCATTAGCGCCGAGTTCCTTCATCTTATTGTCCATCTCTAACAAGGCTTTCCTGAACCATAATTTTAAAATTGCTATCGTCACTATAAGGCATATTAACATAACGGGGAACGATTTAAAAATAAAATCTTCAAAAGTAAGCCCTGCCTTTGCCGCAATGAGTATTCCGATAGGATTACCTAATACTGTGCCGCTTGAACCTATATTGGTAGCTAAGATGGCGATTATCATAAACGGGGTAGGTTCGACCTCGAAATAATCGCAGATTTCGAATATCGCCGCGACTATAAAAATAATAGAGGTAACTTCATCTACAGCACAGGCTAATAGTGCCGAAATAAACGAAATGGAAATAAGGAATTTAGTGGCATTGAGATTCTTGATACGCAGGATTAAACTGACCAACCACGCAAAAAACCCCGAATCCTTTAGGAGCCCGACAAGAATCATCATGCCGATGAGAAACAGGATGACTTCCAGGGATGCGAATTTTATAATATGCTCTAAGTCGATTGTCCGGCTGATAAGCAATATGGAGGTCCCCAGGAAAGCAAAACTCAGGCGAAAATCCCAAAAGAACATGGTACCCATTATCGAAGCGGAAAATATAGCTATAGCTATAGCCTGATGGGAGCTAAAACCGATATGTGTAGTAAAAAATCCCAACCCTAAAGATATGGTGATAAGAATAATGAATTTCTTTAACATTTGTTTACTGGCGCAACTTGTTATATTCCCGCTTCTTTCTCAAAAGCTTTTAATACGTCGCATCTGGCTATAATACCCACTACATTACCGGATCTATCTAAAACCGGTATCCGGCGCGCCTTCTGAATCAACATAATCCTGGCTACCTCGCAAAGTGCAGTATCTTCAGTAGTGGTTACTACTTCCTTACGCATCAGCTGGCTGATTTTTATATTGCTTAAATCCGCAAACTTTTTCTTGGTGGCTTTGGGGTTCTCTTCATAAATAAAATGGCCCACCTTATCTATGTAACTGGGCAGTATATATCCTAAGACGTCTTTCTCCGTAAACATCCCTACCAATTTATCTTTATCATCTATTACCGGCAGGCCGCTAATCTGCAACTTCTCTAATAAATTTAAGGCTTCCTGAACGCTAGTATCTGGAGAAACGCTTTTGACTTCTTTGGTCATTATCTCCTTTACTTTCATTTCTGGCTCCTTTTAATAAGCAGACGGCTTACGCAACGCCAGTGACCTAAGTCATAGGCGAAGCCGCCTGCGCCTGCCTGCCGGCAGGCAGGAATTAATCCTCGATATTTTGCTTCTAAATAATTTCCTCCAAAATATCAAGGGTAAGTTTTAGCCTTACTATTTGTTTTTTTCTTCGTTCTTTTCCGCAAGGACCTTGGCTGCGATTTCCGCAGGTACCTGCACATATTTGTCAAACTCCATAGAGCCGCTGGCGCGGCCGCTGCTTAAAGAACGTAAATTCGTGGCGTAACCGAACATCTGTGAAAGGGGCGCTTCTGCAGAAATAATTTTCTGGTTAGCTTTAGTCTCAATACCTAAGATTTTACCGCGACAGGAACAGATATAACCAACGATACTATTTAAATGTTCTTCCGGCGTAGTCACCCCAAGGGACATGGAAGGTTCCAGCAACACCGGAGCGCCTTTCATAAAGCCATTTTTAAAACAACCTCTGGCGGCAAGTTTAAAGGCCAGATCCGAAGAATCCACCTCATGATATGAGCCATCGATAAGGTCCACCTTAATATCAACTACCGGATACCCTGCATAAACGCCTTTCTGCATAGCTTCAATAATGCCTTTTTCTACTGAGGGAATAAAGTTTCTCGGGATAGCCCCGCCTTTAATACTATTGATAAATTCAAATCCTGCGCCCGGGGCATTAGGCGAAAACTGCATCACCACATGGCCATACTGGCCCCTGCCCCCGGATTGCTTGACGTGCTTATATTCTTCGCTTGCAGCCTGCGTAATGGTTTCGCGGTAAGCAACTTTAGGTGGGCTGACGGTTGCCACCACGCCGAATTCTTCTTTCAACCTGTCTACGATAATCTCTAGATGCAGCTCCCCCATACCGCTAAGAATAGTCTCCTTGGTTTCTTCATCTGTTTGCACCATAAAGGTAGGGTCTTCTTCGGTAAGCTTGGCTAAACCTTTAGCAAGTTTATCCTGATCATCGCGGCTTTTTGGCGTAATGCTCAGCGATACTACCGGCACAGGAAATTCTATCGCTTCTAATAAAACAGGGGCATCCGGATCACAAAGCGTATCTCCGGTAATCGTATAGGCTAAGCCGATTACTGCCACAATATCTCCGGCAAAGGCATAATCTATATTATCCCGCTGATTAGCGTGCATCTGTACAAGCCTGCCGATACGTTCTTTTTTATTCTTTGTGGCATTCAACACATAGGAACCGCTCGTAAGTACCCCCGAATAAACCCGCACATAAACCAATTTACCCATATGCAGGTCTGCCTGAACTTTAAAAGCTAATGCCGTAAAAGGTTCTTTAGAATCGGCCTTACGCGTAATTACTGTTTCAGCATTCTCAGGGTCGTGCCCCTCTACAGCAGGAAGGTCATCCGGCGAAGGAAGGTATGCGTTTACTGCATCCAGTAACTTCTGTACGCCTTTATTCTTAAAGGCTGCGCCGCATAAAACCGGCACCATTTTATTGACAACAGTACCTCGGCGGATAACTCCAACTAACTCCTCTATAGTTATAGAATCAGGTGAGGCTAGATATTTCTTCATCAGCTCTTCATCAAAGGCCACAGCTTTTTCTACCATAATGTGGCGGTAATTTGCTGCTGCCTCTTTATATTCTTCGGGTATTTCTTCCACTCGGAAGTCTTTGCCCTGGGAGTCTTCTTCGTATAAATAGGCTTTCATTTCTATTAAATCTATGACTCCGCGGAATTTATCTTCAGCGCCTATGGGAATTTCTAACGCTATAACGTTTCCCCCGAGCTCCTTCTCTATGCCTTTAATCACACTGAAGAAATCCGCTCCGGTACGATCCATCTTATTGATAAAGGCGATCTTGGGCACATTATATTTATCAGACTGGCGCCATACGGTTTCTGATTGCGGCTCAACTCCGCCTACTGCGCAGAAGACCGCGATTGCGCCATCAAGAACCCTTAATGACCGCTCTACCTCCACCGTAAAATCAACGTGCCCGGGAGTATCGATAATATTAATCCGGTAATCTTTCCAGTAACATGTAGTCGCTGCCGCAGTAATGGTAATACCCCTCTCCTGCTCCTGCTTCATCCAATCCATATGGGCTTTACCATCATGCACCTCTCCCATCTTATGCGATTTACCCGTATAGAATAAAATCCTCTCGGTGAGGGTAGTCTTACCGGCATCGATGTGCGCCATGATCCCGATATTTCTTACCTTATCTAAACTGATTTGGGGAGAGACCTGAGGAACTACCTTTTTTTCCTTTTCGGCCGGCTCTTCTTTTTCCGGAGGCTCGGCAACAACAGCTTCTGTAGTTGCTTCCTGCGGCGGCGGCTCGGTTTCTTGCGATTGTGCCTGCGGTTCTTCAGGCGGTTTTTCTGTCTGTTCTACTGGTAAGCTTGGCGTTACTGCTGCCTGTAGTTCTTCGGGCGGCTTTTCTATCTGTTCTACGGGTTGGGTCGGCGCTACCTGCACCCCTTCTTTTTCTTTAAGTTGAATTTTTAATTGGATTATCTCATCGGATAAAACCTTGGTCCTGTTTTTTTCATGCTCTAGATCTTCCTCGATATCCGTATATTCCTCATTCAGTTTACTAAATTCCTTCTTAGGAACCCACTCGCTATGCTCTTTTTCGTATTTTAGTTCTTTAACTGTCTTGGCCGACCCTTGGGCTTCGGCAATGCGTTCTTCTAGGCGGTGTTTGAGAATTTCGATTTCTTCGGTTTTATCTTTGCCTTCCTTCTCTAATGCTTTAGTCTTATCGATTAATTCCTGGATCTTACGGCTTGCTTCTACGTTCTTGGCGAACTGCTCCTCTAAAGCCTTATCTTTGGCGGCAAATTTGCTTTGGATTTCTGAGCCCTCTTGTTTAGCCTTCTGCACGGATTCATCGCTGGTCTTAACCCATTTTTCCCTCTTGGCTAACTCCTCCCTAAAATCCGCTTCTTTCTTTTGCGCTGTTTCTAATTCCTGTTTTACCTGCAGGTAATCAGTTTTTGCCTTGGCCAGATCGGTTTTTAAAGAATTAATCTGTCTTTCTAACTCTAAAACCCGCTGCTGTTTGGAGGCGATTTCAGCTTCCCTTGCCCCCAGTAAATTACTCTCACCTTTCTTACCCTTTGTATCACTTTGGGCAGACATACTCATGGCATAGAAGGTCGCGATAATAACCGTGAAAAAGATTCCCCAGAATACTAACATCATTTCTCACCCACTATGTTTAAGGAACCCATAGACATTAGATAACAGGTATAATTTTATTTAAGATTTTATCTTAGGGATAAGTATAACAGAAATTTTAACTTTGGTGAGAATTTTTTAGATATTACTTTTTTAAATCCTCTACAAATTCGATTAAATTATTATCCGGGTCATAACCGAAGCATATCTTGGTTTTACCGTGGGGCGCCCGCATGGGCTTAGAAATAAATCTTACCCCCCGCCTGCTTAATCTCTTATATTCACGGTCCATATCTTCTACGCTAAAAGAGATATGGTTAAACCGCGCCCTCCGGGAAATTTTCGGTTTCTTCCAGTAATGCAACTCAAATACGGCCGGGCTCTTGGGAGGCTGATTTTTCGCGCGCATCTTCGCATAGGTAAGCTTTATCCCTTTTACGCCTAATACGCTCTGCGGATATTTTCCTTCAATATGGAGAATCTTGAATAATTTTAATCCCAGGGTATCACGGTAAAATTTTAAAGACTTATCCAAATCCTTGACTACCACACAGGCGTGCCGGAAATCCCTAACCATGATATTTGCTCCTCCTTATAAGATAAGGGCAGCATTCTGTTATCTTGCTTGCTGCGGTATGGTTTTGCCTGCCTTTAGTTCCTCGATTGCCTTCCTTACTCTTACGACCCGCTCGTGAGAACTGGGATGCGTAGATAGATAGCTCTCCACCATAGTAGCCGGCATCTCTATGGCAAACCTTTCTTCTACCGTAGCGCAGGTATCGACATCGTAACCGGAATAATAGACAAATTTCGCTCCAAAATAATCGGCTTCCCGTTCCAGGTCCCGAGAGTAAGTGGCGCTAAAGATATTGCCTATCTGGCTTACCCCGCGCATCACCCCTTCGCCGCTTCCCGGAGATTGGCTTTCTGCCGCAATACCTAAAGCCAGCGCCGCAAGAAAGGTTAATATCTGTCCTCCTTGTGCCTTGGTAACATGGCCCCTGACAGCATGGGCTAATTCATGCCCTAAGACAGCAGCAATCTCATCGTCAGATTTAGCGAAATTAACCAGGCCGTAAGTTACAACAATTAATTTTCCATTTGTGGCGGCGTTTACCTGCTGGTCATCAACCATGATGATCGGTAGATTTAAAGGAATGTGCCCTATGCTGGTGTTAAAGATTAACTGCTGGCTACCCCTTAAAATTTCTATCTCTACGAGTTGACCGATTTTAAACCTGGATGCCACTGCCTGGTAGCGGCTAAAATTCGCTATTGCGGTTTTATTAAAGGCTACTAATACGTCTGCCGGCTGTAAACCGATATTGTGCGCCGGACTTTTATCGCGCACGCCGATGATCACTACACCCTTTTGTACACTTAAATTATATACTTTCGCTAAATACTTATCTATCTGGCTACAGGTGATGCCTAAAAACGGCTGCGGATTCTGTTTGATATCTTCAGCGGGAATAGCAGCCATTAAACGGCTACCTATCTCCTGCAATCTCTGTAATTGTTTTATCTGGTACGCTAATGCCTTGACTTTAAACTCTTCCCTGGCCCTGTCAATTTCCTCCCGGCTTACCGCAGGCCCGGTAATAGTGGCGCAACCCGATAGGATAATGGGAATAACCAGAAAAATGGAAATTATCTTTTTCATCATCTAAAAACTACTGCTGCTGACACCAGCGCTCGCAATAACCATACACCCCATACCACGAATTAGTACCCCAGGCAGCCGATGGCGAACAACCCGCACCTAAGGATGTCCAACCAGAAGGACAACCTGGAGGAGAACAAGAACCAACACTTGACCATACGCCCATCCACGAACATTTCAGAGAAATCACTGCCTTACCCCCTGCCGCATCCACATAGGCCTTGATGGCCACGTCATTATTCGCAGTAGGCATGGCAACGTTAGTGATTTTATAGGATGGGGCTGCTCCGGAAAGCTTAATCTCTCCTGCCACTTCTAATTTCTTCGAAGGGCTCTCTATCCCGATGCCGACGTTACCTGACTGAATAGCCAGATTAGTATTACTGTAGGTGGTTAATTCATTATAGACCCCATACGGTGAAGGATAATAAGTAGTGATGGTGTAGGATTCTTCTTCGCAGAAAACAAAAGAAACCATACCCAGGGCCAAGAACAGAATGGTTACGCTAATCTTAAAGTATCTGCGCATATCTCCTACCTCCTTTTCTTTCTTTTTCCCATAATAGTGCGGGCGATTCTTTCTTCTACCTTTGGGTGGAGCAAAACAATCAAAAGGCCTCCGATAATGTTGCCGATGGTTACGGGGATGAGGTTATTAAATATGGTGAAGAAGCCGGATATGAATTCACCTTTTGCCATGAGGCCAGCGGGTAGGAAATACATATTAGCTACAGAGTGCTCATACCCGGAAACTACAAAAGCCATAATCGGAAAATAAATCCCTAATATTTTTCCCCCGATGGTCTTGGAAGCAATAGACATAATTACCGCCAGGCAAACAAGCATATTACAGAGGATGCCGCGTGATAGTGCCTCGGTAAAACCCAATTGTAATTTTGCCTGCGCGATATTGGCCGCAACCGCTCCTATTGAGGCCGGGTCTAGCGAAGGCGTAAGTAATCCGGATTTAAATACCAGCCAGGCAATAATCAGGCCGCCTAAAAGATTACCGAAATAGACCACCAGCCAGTTACGCAATACCCGCATAAAAGAATATTTTTGATAGACAAGCCCTATAGTCATTAGGATGTTACCGGTAAAGAGTTCTGAACCCAGGATAAGCACCAGTATCAGGCCGACGCTAAAAACACTCCCTGCCATAAATTTAGCCAAACCCGCATCCAGCGTGCCCCCGCTTAATACAGCGGTTGCAGCGGCAGCGCCAAAGGCGATATACATTCCTGCTAAAACCCCCAGGATAAATAACTCAAATATACTTTCTCTGGCCTTCTTCTCTCCGATATCGCTTATCGCCCTGGACATCTCTAAAGGGCTTAAGAAAAGACTATCCATCTTCCTCCCTTCCTCAATTTAAACTCTCCGGACCATTTCCGTATTGAACTACTATTTAGTGGCTTGGGCGATGCCATAAGCAATACCCGCAGTCAGCGCAGTACCGATCAAGGCGCAACCAGAAACACCTATAGCTAATAATACCAGCACTAACCAGCTTATTATCAACTGCCTCTTCTTCATTATTTAACCTCTTTCCTCTCTTTGCAAAAATAATGTTTAATCAGGCTCCGGCCGTAGTTTAAGCCGGGCCTCTTAACATGGGGCCGCTAGAGCACCCGGATAAGAATAATAAAACCAGCGCTATGAGTAAAAAAAATATTCTTTTCATTCTCTCCCCCCTTAAATAAAAAAAGGCAACCCTCTAATTAAATAAAGAATTGCCTTATATGTTAATCTGTATAATTGAACCCAATAAAAACCTCATTTCGCGTTTGAGAAATATTTTACCGCGAAATGAGGCATTATTCAACTATAATAATCAAATGCAGCGCCAAATGAGTATTTAGGCTTTTGCGACGCTCACATTGATCGCGCGCGGACCCTTAGGAGACTGTTCAATTTCAAACTCGACTGCCTGGTCTTCGTTCAAAGCATCGTATTGAACATCAACGAGGCTGCTACGGTGAAAAAATACCTCCCTGCCATCCGTATCGCTGATAAACCCAAACCCTCTGTCGCGGACTAATTTCTTTACTTTACCTGTGTGCATTCAACCCTCCTTATTATGAGCACATAACTTATGTCCTCACTTAAAAAAGAGGCCCGACTCTACTGTAGAACCGGGCCGTTGTTTGTTCGGTTATAACTTCACTACTTTCGTAGCCTGCTCGCCCTTGGGGCCTTGTTCGATTTCAAATTCGACTTCCTGGCCTTCCTCTAACGACTTATAACCTTCGCCCTGGATTGCGCTGTGATGCACAAACACGTCATTACCTGACTCCGGGGTGATAAATCCATAACCTTTTTGGTTATTGAACCACTTCACTTTTCCTTTTGCCATTACTTACTACCTCCTTCCTTCGAAATTTTTTTATAGCTAGTAAATAACGGCAGAAAGAAAAAAACCGCAAGGCGAGCTTTTCTCATACCTTACGGCCAAAGATTTCTACTCCCTTATTTACTGCAATTAAAGTAAGTATACCACGTTTTTAGGATTTGTCAACCTAAATTATGGTTTAAAAACCCGCCCTTAGAGCACTCTTCTCTGCTTAATCTTGAGCATTTCTGCCGCTGCGTTCCAGCACCAGACCCGCTTTTCTTCTGGAGTTAAACCCGCTAAACCTTCCTTGAGAAGGTCGATATACAGATTCAACACCTCAGTTTCCGTTTCTTCTTTTATTCTCGACCATACCGCTTTTGGCATCATTTGCCTCCGTGGCTATTCGGGCGGTTAATAAATTGAGAACTAAACAAGGGAATTTTTATTTTACCTCTAAATGATTTATTTTTCAATAAAAAATTTTATCCGCAAGCGCGTTATTGCACGAAGCGTCCTCATGGGTAATTAAGGAAAAAAACCGCAGACGTAGAACATTTTCCCAGGAATCGCAAATTTTCTTAAAAATCCCACTAAAAATTACTTTAAAGCGTCTAAAGACTTAAGGTATTTATAATAATCGCTGTCGGTGGTGAGAACCAACGTGGTTTTATCATCAATAGTTTCCTTATAGGTCTCCAGGGTCTTCAAGAACGCGTAAAATTGCGGATTCTGATTATAGGCCTTGCCGTAAATAGTGATCGCTTCTGCGTCGGCCTTACCCACAAGCATCTGCGCCTGCCGGTATGCCTCGGAAGTAATCTCCTTCAACTCCTTAACCACCTGGCCTTCGATCTCCGCGGATTTCCCATGCCCTTCCGAACGGTATTTCTCGGCCGCCCGTTTTCTCTCGGCAATCATCCGGTCATAAACTTTGTCGCGCACGGCATCCACATAATTGATGCGTTTTATACGCACGTCTCTTATTTCTATGCCGTACTGGGGAGCAAGGACCTGTGATTTCCCTAAAATAGCATTCTCCAGCAGATGCCTTCCCACTCCGATTTTCTCCAGCGCCTCATCCGTAGCAATCACATCTTCGCCTTCTACCTTGGTTTCCAGGATACGGTTGGAATTCCTCACCGCCTCAACCAGCAGATGCCTGGTAATTACGTCCCGGGTTGCGGAGTTGATTATATCGTCAATCCTGCCGTGCGCGCCCATTTCATTGCCTACTGACTGCAAGAATTTAAGCGCATCCAGTACCTTCCAGCGGGCGGTCGTATCCACCCAGATATACTTCTTATCTTTGGTGGGGATCTGGTTTGGGTCGCCGTCCCAGTCAAGCAGCCTCTTTTCAAAATAATGCGCCTGCTGAATAAAGGGTTTTTTAAGATGTAACCCCGCGGCAGTAACCGGCCTGCCTATGGGTTTTCCGAATTGGGTAATGACTACCTGCTGCGTTTCGCCAACTATATATATGGCTCCGCTGGCAAAAGCGATAATTACCAGGATGAATAATACAACTGCAAAACCGATAATCGTGCCTAATCTACCCATAACTATCGACCCCCCTTCCTATTTATGTCTAACAGAGGAAGAATCGAACTCTGCTCTTTATCAATAATATATTTTTCCTTTGCCTTAGGCAAAACTTCCATCAGCGTCTCTAAATAAAGCCTCTTCTTGGTTATCTCCGGGGCCTTCTCATACTCCTTCAGGGTCGCCAGGAATCTCTCTGACTCACCCTTTGCCCGATTTATCTTATCCAGGGCATAACCTTCTGCTTCGCGGATGGTCTTTTCCGCTGTGCCCCGGGCCTTAGGGATAACTTTGTTATAGGCCTCCCAGGCCTGGTTAATCATCTTCTCTTTTTCCTGCTTGGCTTCGTTTACCTCGTTAAACGCCGGCTTTACTTTCTCGGGAGGATTGACATCCAGCAATTTAACCGTAACTACCTGTATCCCCACATTGTAAGTATCCAGAATCCTCTGGATCTCCTGCTGCGCTAAGTCATCTATCTCTTCCCTTTTGGTAGTAAGCACCTCATCCACGGAATAGTCTCCCACAAAACGCCGCATCACTACCTCGGAAATATCGCGGATATTATCTGCAGGATGGCGTGTAGCAAAGAGCAATTTTACCGCGTCTTTTATCCTGAATTGTATTATCCACTGCACATCCAGTATGTTCAGGTCTCCGGTAAGCATCAGGGATTCTTCATTATAACTCACCCCCGAATATCTGGTGCGCACGCCTGATTCCAGGGTCCTGAAGCCGAATTCCTCCTTAAAAACTTTCTCTACCTTAATTGGAGTGACCCTGTCAATCCCTAAAGGTAGTTTTGCGTGCAGGCCGGGCGAGCTTAAGCCAATGTATTTGCCGAATCTCTGGATTACGCCCACCTCATCCGGGCCGATAGAATAAATCAGGCCCTTTAAAGCTGCCAGGATAAAAAAAGCGATGATGAACCAACGGCTGAGCTTCCAAAAATCTCCGATTTTCTTTTTTCCCGCGTTAATAATGTCATCAGGCTTAGGAACGTCTTCCCATGTCATAATTTTTCCTCCTCATTTTGTGCCTTACAAAAATAAAAGCCGCGCTCTGCCTTTACTGCAGATGGCGGCCCGACCATCCGTATGATTACCTTCAGAAATAAAACCTATTCCTGAACCCTATTCTTGAATACTGTATCATCTACTATTACGGGTGATGCCTAATTGTTATTATAAAATAAATCCTCATCTGTGTCAAGGGGTACTTTTAAAAAAACCCAAGCGCCCCTTTCTAATTATTACCTTTTCTGACTACCTCCTGCTGGGTAAAGGATTCCTGCAGGACCTGCCAGATTGCCTGCTCATCCGCTGCTGCCATGAGCGTTTTCTGCGTCCTCTTATGACTCATGCTGCGGGCGATGATGCGCAGAATCTGAACCTGGATATCGTCGTCTTCTTTAGGGGTTAAAATGAGGAAGATAAAATGCGACGGTGTCCCGTCAGGAGAATCCCAATCTATGCCGAACTCTGACCTGCCGAAAACTACCATCGGCCGGATTAATGCCGGGATACGCGCATGCGGCAACGCAATACCTTCTTCTATGGCAGTACCCATAGAACTTTCACGTCGAAGCACTTCCGCGCTTAATTTATCCGCGGGCGGTAAATTTCCCTGCTCCGAGGCAATAGCGCAGAGTTCACGAATGGCATTATCCCTATCCGCAGCCTTTAATTGCGCTACGATCTCCCTGTGGGAGAAGAATTCCAGTACGCCTATTGTCTTTCTGCCGCAAAGCGAATGTTTCAACCACGGCCCGAGAATCATGGCGGAAAGGACTCCGCCGAATACAATGGCCACGAACATCGGCTGCGAGATTAAATTATATTTCAGCGCTAAGATGCCGATGACTATCTCCATTGCGCCTCCGGGCGTATGCGCAATGGCTACGGACATCCTGTTTATGCGCGGCAGGCTGGTAAAAGTTACGCCTAGCCAGGCCCCCAAAAACTTACCGCAAATACCGATAATAGTGACGAAGAGGACTAAAAAGAGGTTAAAATTTTTAAAAAAATCTATTCCCAGGCCGATGCGGGCAAAGAAGAGCGGCACAAATATGGCGTAGACCATCTGGGAAATAATGTGGCGCGTCCTCTCCGGAAGCGCGCGCACCTCACCGGCAACCACCCCGGCAATAAAAAATCCCAGGAGCGCATGCATGCCGATCCTCTGAAATATTGCGCCGCAAAGAAGCCCTAAGAGACAGATAAAAGTCAGGGAGCTTCCCGGCTCAGGCATATTGCGTTCCCTGATCCTTAAGATAACAAAATTAGCAAATCTCCTACCCACAGTTAAACAGAAAATCGTAAATACAATAGCTAAGAAGAAAACAATGAGTATCTCACCCAACACTATAGTTGTTTGAATAAAAATTCCCAGGACCAGGGTAAAAATCATCCAACCGATAATTTCGTTTACGGAGAGCGCCGACATAATCAGAAAACCGATGTCGGTCTTGGCGACGTTTAAATCATTTAATACCCTGATCGTAATCGGCATGGCGCTGATGGTCATAGCAGTAGCCATAAATAAAGCAAAGATGATGCGTTGATTGGGGTCTACAAGGTATTGCGCCGGCAGGAAATAAGAGCAGCTAAAGGCAATCGTCATCGGCACGATTATATCCGTAAGGGCAATGGTTAAGGCTTTACCCCTGTGCCTCCAGGCGCTGGAAAAATCCATCTTCAGGCCTGCCTCCAGCAGAAAAAATAATAGCCCAAGCCAGGCTACGGTCTCCAGCATATTCTGCTGGATGATATCTGTGGGAAAAATTTTAAGATGCAGGGCGGGGAAGAAACGGCCAAAAATAGTCGGGCCTAAGAGCACGCCGATTAAAATTTCCGCGGTAATGGTGGGCTGTTTCCAGGTACGGAATAATTCCCCTAACATTCTAGCTAATCCAAGCAGTAAAAAAACCTGGATGAGAAAAATTAGGATATTGTGTTCGCTTAATGATTGCATTGAGTGTTATTTTAACGCGAAATCATTAATTATTCAATAAAAAAAGGGTCAGCCCCCTTTCGGGGACAGACCCTTCAAATTGGTGCAACCGAACCTTATCTCTTTACCGGCTTAATATCCATAACTGAAACCGGCTTATCGCTGACCGTGGCCTCGAAAGAATCCGTAGCCGTATCGCAAGAAGTACCAGAATTATCTTTCACGGTTAAGGTAATGGTATACTTGCCGGGTTTAGTGTATATGTACTTAATCTTCTGCCCTGTGGCAGAATTACCGTCTCCGAGATTCCAGGCATAGCTTAGGAGATCTCCATCCGGATCAGAAGAACTTGAACCGTCAAATTTACTCTCTGTTCCCACGCAACAGACTAAGTTCGGCCCGGCATCTGCTACCGGTGGCCTGTTTACGCGTAAATTAATGCTCTTGGTATCCTTAGAACAGGGCGTTTTAGTCTGATCATCTACGGTTACGCTAACATTATACTCTCCGCCTGTTTTGTACGTATGGCTGACCTTTGCCGGCCCTTCCATGGTTTTTCCGTCTCCGAAATCCCATGCGTATTTAAGGGCATTGCCGTCGGCGTCGCTTGAGCCGGAAGCGTCAAAATTAACTTCCGTATTTACGCAGACCGCCCTGATATCAGCTAACTGGGCTACGGGCTTGGTGTTTACATCCGCCACGAACTTATCTATTGCGGCAGAGCACCTCTTACCCTTGCCGTCATCCAC
>JAZDLA010000087.1:0-5735 GCA_043802425.1 Candidatus Omnitrophota bacterium | reverse complement strand
GCCATCAATGATATTGCTACGTTCCACTACCCCTACGCAAAAACCAGCTATATCGTAATCACCAGCCTTATACATCCCGGGCATCTCAGCAGTCTCACCACCTATAAGAGAGCAACCCGCCTGGATGCAACCCTCATTTATACCCTTGACTACATCAAAAAGTACCACCGGCTCTAATTTACCACAGGCAATATAATCTAAAAAGAACAGGGTTTCTGCCCCCGTGCATAAGATATCATTGACGTTCATAGCCACGGCGTCAATGCCAATAGTATCGTGCTTATTGGCTAAAATAGCGATCTTTAATTTTGTCCCTACCCCGTCAGAAGAAGAGACTAATACCGGATCTTTATATTTTTCTTTGGGGAACCTAAAGAAACTCCCGAAGCTGCCGATATCTCTTAAAACCTCCTTGCGAAAAGACTTCCTTACCAAAGACTTTATCCGATCTTTAAAAAGACCCGCCTTTTTTATATCTACTCCGGATTTCTTATAGGTTAAGGTCGTCATGGATGCCTCCCCGTCCAACAATACAGGCAGAGTTTCTCCTTGGGTAAACCAATGGCGGAAACCATATCGTTTAGCTTTTGGTATTTTAAGGTGGTGGCGCCGATGTCGCGGTTAATCCATTCTACCATTTTTTTATGCCTTGGGGAATTCTCGTCTAAATAGGCTTTGACATCTTTTATATCCTTGCCCTCCATAGCCTTTATGGCCCGACGGGCTGCCAGTTCATGGATGCTACGCGTAGAATAATTAAATTTACAGGGGAACATTAAAGGCGGACAGGCAATCCTTAAGTGGATTTCCTTTATCCCGCATTCCTTAAGTTTCTGAATAGTATAGTTCTTAAATTGTGTACCCCTGACAATAGAATCATCGCAGATGACGATACGCTGACCTTTAATTATCTCTACAATAGGAATGAGTTTCATCCTGGCAATGCGATCGCGTGTTTCCTGCGAAAGCGGAGTATAGCTTCGATCAAATCCCGGCGTATATTTTACTAATGGCCGGCGAAAGGGAACGCCGGATTCCATGGCATAACCAATGGCATGGGTGGTCCCTGAATCCGGAACACCTGAGGCAATATCCACGTTAATATTATCACGTTTAGCTAAGAACCTGCCGCACCTCTCCCTGACTACCTCTACGGTTATCCCTTCATAGGAAGAACCGGGAAACCCCGTATATATCCAGAGGAAGGAACAGATTTGATTGATACGTCCACCTTTACGTTTAGATTTTAAACCGGATTCACTTAACAGGATGACCTCCCCCGGATGTATATATTTTACGGTTTTAAATCCTAAGTTCTTAAAAGCAGTGGTTTCGGTAGTTACCGCCCAGTCTTTGCCTCTCTGGCCTAGTATTAAGGGCGTATAACCGTATCTGTCCCTTACCACATAGATGCCGTCTTTATTCAATAATAAGAGTGAACATGAGCCGTCGATTTTAGAAAACATCTGTTCAATACCATCGATAATAGTCTTTCCGCGGATAATCATTTTCGCTACCAGCTCCGTAAGATTCACTCTTCCGTCGGTCACCTCGCTGAATGACTGCCCGTCTTTATACAACCCTTTAGCCAGCTCCTGGGCATTGTCGATAAAACCGTTAGTCACTATAACGAAGGGGCCGAATTTAGAATTGACGTAGATAGGCTGTTCATCCATCGCGCTGATCACGCCGATTCCCTTATTACCGCGCATCTTTTTATAATCTTCGTAGAATTTAGCTTTGAATTGGCTCCCTTTTATATCGTGGATCTTGCGCGTCAATTCCCCATCCCCATATACCGCCAGGCCCCCGAATTGGGTACCCAGGTGAGAATGGTAGTCCGTGCCGTAAAACAAATCTTCCAGGCAATCACGATGGGAAACTATCCCGAATATACCGCTCATCTTTTCCTCCTGCTAAAAACTTATTATTAAACGCCTTGGATATCTTAGGTATCCTGCAGATATCCCAAGCGCTTAAAAATATCTCTGTTTTAACGTTTATGTCTGTAGAATCGCTTTATCGCTGCTACTACTTCATGAGGCTTATCTACTACAATAAAGATATCTAAATCCTCTTTGCTGATGTTGCCGTTTTCTAAGAGCGTATTGCGAAACCAAACAAGCATATCTTTCCAATATGCGCTGCCAAACAAAACGACGGGAAATTTGGGAATCCTTTCGGTCTGAATCAGGTTAATAGCTTCGGTAAATTCATCTAAAGTGCCGTATCCGCCAGGCATAATCACAAAGGCCTTGGCGTATTTTACAAACATCACCTTACGGACAAAAAAATAGCGAAAATCCAATAGCGTCTCTACGTATTGATTGGACCTCTGTTCCGTAGGTATCTGTATGTTTAAGCCGATAGAATGACCCCCGGCACGCTTAGCGCCTTTATTGGCCGCCTCCATTATGCCCGGCCCGCTACCGGTGATGACGGCGTATCCTTCTTTGGCCAGAAGGTAAGCGATCTCCTCGGCGGCTTTATAATATTTATTGCCGGGGCTGGTGCGGCTGGAGCCGAATATAGAAACGGCTTTTTTTACGCGCGACAAAACCTCAAAACCTTCCACAAACTCAGCTACAATACGAAAGATGCGCCAGGGATCTTCAGAAAGAAATCCCTCTTTGGAATTCTTTATTCTCGTCGCCATACTCTTTAGTTTCCTTTCTTAGTTTAACCTATTACGCTAATCCTTAATACAGTTTTCTATGGCGTTGCGCCAAGCTTTATATAAATCACTAAGAGGTATGTTAATTAACCTGTTGATGATAAGCCTGGTACCCGCTACTTCGCCGATTATAGAAACGGGTGCCTTATTCTTTTTGGCTATCTGGAGCATCTTCTTAACATTCTTTGGCTTTACGCTTAAGATGATACGTGACTGGGTTTCGCCAAAGAGAAGGGCATCTGACCTTATGGCCTGGGCGCCTAATTTAACCAGGGCGCCTAATTTTTTATCCGGATTAGTCAGGCAGCTTTCTGTTAAGGCGACAACCAATCCCCCCTCAGAACAATCGTGGGCAGACTCAACTAATCTTTTTTCTATCGCCTCCAATGTAGTTTTCTGCACTTTCTTCTCCAGATTCAGGTCGATATCCGGACAACTTCCTTTCTTTAAACCATGGATTGTCTTTAAATATTCACTGCCTCCCAATTCTTCTTTGTTTTTACCGAGCAGCAGGATTATATCGCCGGATTTTTTAAAATACTGGGTGATTATTTTGGACCTGTCTTTAATCAAACCCACCATCCCCACAATCGGCGTGGGATCGACTGAACCCTTGGGGTTTTCGTTATTGAAACTGACGTTTCCGCTTACTACCGGCGTATTTAAAGCGCGGCAGGCCTTGGAAATCCCTAAGGCCGCCTGTTTAAATTGCCAGAAAACCTCTGGGTTTTTAGGATTGCCGAAATTGATACCATCGGTAATCGCCAGCGGTTTTGCCCCGGAGCAGACTAAATTCCTGGCAGCTTCGGCTACGGCAATCTCGCCGCCCTTAAAAGGGTCAAGGTAGCAATAAGTAGAATTGCAATCAGTGGTCGCCGCAATCGCCTTCTTTGTGCCCGGTACGGCTGCGACTCCCGCGTCGGAGCCGCCGGGGCCGATTAAAACATTCCCTGCGACCTTGGGGTCGCCGTGTTTAAAAACCCAGGCCTTGCTGGCAATGGTAGGATTACTCAATAACTTGACCAGGGCCTGATTATAATTCTTTGCCTCTTTTATGCTGGCCAAATTTAATCGCTTTGCCTTAGCTAAATATTTGGGTCTTGAGGTTTTCCTGTGATAAACAGGCGCTTCTACCAACGCAGCCGCGGGGACCCTAGCCACAACTTTACCGTTCTCCCGGACGCACACCATACCGTCATCAGTAACGCGACCGATAACATCAAGCGGAACATTCCATCTGGCAAAAACTTTTTTTACCCTCTCTAATTTGTCCTTGTCTATAATCACCAACATTCTCTCCTGCGATTCAGAAAGCATGATTTCATAAGCATTCATGCCTTCTTCTTTACGCGGCACCAGAGAAATATCTATTTCCATCCCCGTGCCTGCCTTATACGAAGTCTCGCAGGTTGAGCAGGTAAGGCCCGCAGCCCCCATATCCTGCATGCCGAGCGCCAACCCTTTCTGCATTAACTCTAAACAGGACTCCCTTAAAATACGGCCCATTTTTGGGTCGCCGATTGCTACCGCAGAACTCTTTTTAGTAGCTTCTTCATCCAGGCCTGACGAAGCAAAGGCAGCGCCCTCTACTCCATCTCTTCCGGTAGCGCCACCCACAATGAGCACCAAATTACCTACACCCTTAGCCCTGGCTTTAACTATGGCTTTATTCTTAACGATCCCCACGGTCATGGCATTAACCAAAGGATTACCTTCGAAAGATTCGTCAAAGTATATCTCGCCACCTAAAACGGGAATCCCGGCAATATTGGCATAATCCGTAAAACCCTTGATGATATTTTTAAACAAAAATTTCACCCGCTCTTTCCCTAAATTGCCTAACCTCAGAGAATCCAACAGTCCTATAGGGCGAGCGCCCATGGTAAAGATATCCCGAACGCAGCCGCCTCCTCCGGTAGCCGAAGCCGCATACGGCTCAACCGCCGAGGGATGGTTGTGCGATTCGACCTTAAAAACTACACCCAGGCCGTCTCCGATATCCACTACCCCTGCGTTCTCTCCCGGGCCCTGAATAACCTGCTTACCTTTGGTGGGAAAAAGTTTCAATACCGGCTTTGAGTTCTTATAAGAGCAGTGCTCGCTCCACATCGCCGAGAACATCCCCAGCTCTGTATAATTAAGGTCTCTGCCCAGCCGTTTTTTTATCATCCCGTATTCTTCCATGGATAAACCCTGTTTTTCAACTATCTCTTTTGTAATTTCAAAATTTCTCTCGCACATATATTGCTCCTTTCCAAAGATAAATTTTGTACCTTAAACTAAGCTGCGTCTTGTGAACTTTTAGCTAACCGAGAATCTCTACTTCATTGTAGGTATTCCGGATTTCTGCGGCATTGCAGATATTTCGCTATTTTGATCTACTGGCGCGCTCACCCAATCTTAGTGCTTTATGGGGTTTAAGGTAGGATTAAATTATATTTGTTTACTTACAGGCCAACATTCCTTACCGTACATAATTAAATCATATGCGGGATCCCGCTTCTCGCTATTAAGGAAAAAGGCGGGAGAAAATTTTATTTACGTTACGTAAATAATACTCCAATTCAAATATCTTATCTAAATCTTTTTTAACAAGGTAGCGACCAATTTCTTTCTCTGCCATAAGAGTTTCTTTGAAGTCCGAGTTCTCTTCCCAGGTCTTCATGGCGCATTTTTGTACTAAATCATAGGCCCTGGAACGGCTAAGCCCCTTATCCATCAATTCCAGGAGCACCCTCTGGGAAAAAATAAGCCCCTTGGTCTTAACTAAATTCGCCAGCATATTTTCGGGGTAAACTACTAGCCCCTCTATAACCTCAATAAATTTATTCAGCATGTAATCTAAGAGAATAGTGGAATCCGGCATGATTACCCGCTCAGCTGAAGAGTGGCTGATATCGCGCTCATGCCATAGAGAGACATTCTCTAAACGGGCTAAGGCATTACCGCGTAAAATCCGGCTTAAGCCGCAGATCCTTTCACAAATAACCGGATTCCTCTTATGCGGCATGGCTGAGGAACCCTTCTGGCCTTTGCCAAAAGGCTCTTCTGCTTCCAAGAC
>JAZDLA010000086.1:0-4003 GCA_043802425.1 Candidatus Omnitrophota bacterium | reverse complement strand
CTTAAATATTATGCCCATGCCTGCGGTGCGCAGTATTCCGGAGGGATATCTGCTTGCGGCCAGGCCATAAAAGAAAAGTTTAAAGAGGCCTACCAATTGGGGATAAAAATGGCCCAGGATATCAAAGAAAAAAAGATATACCCGGACCAAATGCAGATTATCGAAACGGCTAAAGAGCATTTTAAGAAAGTCATCCAGTTAAGAAAAGATGACTGGAAGGAAGAGTATCTTTACTGGAAACAGAAGGGCTGGTTATAAGAAACCGTAAATTGGAGAAAATAAGATACGAAGTAGATCCGCACAACCGGCTGCTCGCAAAGAAGACAGGCAAAGTTACAGCGCTACCTCATTTTAGAAGGGTTTTAGACGGCCAGTTTAAAGCCGGCAAGAATAATAGCCTCACCTATCATATAAAATCCCCTATCCCTCAGGATATAAAATCTCCTCATCAGGTTAAACTAAAAGGTAGTTGGTCGCTGACGAAAAACCACGATTTAAGATTTACCCTGGATAAATGGCGCAGGCAGACATTTGGCGACCAGCTGACGCTGGAAGCAGATATCGTCAGCCAGGAGAAGAACGCTTTATTGTTTTCTTTGACTACTCGTACAAAAGACGGCAATCAATCCCTATATCTTTTGCGGTTAGAAGGCGTCTGGCAGGCGGATAAATACAACCGCTTAACTTTCAAGATGAAAAAGGGAGAGGATGAATACGATATCCTTACCTTTGAAGGGGCCTGGCAGATAGACAAGAACCATCAGATCATATATCGCTATCAAAAAGAGCGCCTGGTGCGTAAACTGAAGAGAATCCAAACCCTGATTTTTAAAGGATACTGGGATATAAACGACAAGGCGAGGATATCTTACATAATAGATAAAGACAGCGGCTTAGGGTTTGATTTTAAAACCAGCCTGGGCATATTCAAAAACAATTATATAAAATACGAATTAGGCATAGGTAGGGTTTACAAGCAGAGGCCGGCCAGGCGTGTAGTGATACTTTCGGGCAGATGGAAGATTAAAAAAGATAAAGGCCTGGTATTTGAGGTAGAGCGCGATAAGAAAAAAGTTTATGCCATAACCTTTGGTGCAGAAGCCAGATTAACCGGTAAGGATAGCGTAGTATTTAAGCTTAAGGGGGATGCGAATAAGGAATTGGGCGCAGAATTAGAGCTCTCGCGTAAAATTTTAAAAGGAGACGGCCAGGCATTCCTGCGCCTGCTTAAGTCCAAAGAGGAATCCGCTGTGTTAATAGGCGCAGGCCGCAGATGGTAAAGAGCCGTTTAGAATTATGAAGATAATCAATGAGAAAATCAAATTACAGACTAAGGGTAACCCCGATTTAATAGATATTACCGAAAAAATTGCGGGGTTTTTAGATTCCTCCGGGTTGAAGAAGGGTAATGTTACGGTTTTTGTCGTGGGCTCAACCGCGGCGCTGACCACCTTTGAATACGAACCGGGGTTGGTAGAAGATATGCGCGCCCTGTATGAAAAGATTATCCCTTCCGGTAAACATTATGCCCACGATGAAACCTGGGGTGACGCTAATGGCTTTAGCCATCTCAGGGCAGCTCTACAGGGGGGATCTTTGAGCGTACCTTTTGATAACGGTAAGCTCCTCTTAGGGAGATGGCAGCAGGTGGTTCTGGCAGAGTTTGATAATCGCCCCCGGCAGCGGCAGATAATAGTCCAAATAATCGGAGAATAGAGCCGTTAAGGGTAATCTAGCCGATAAAAATTTAGCCTTGACAAAAGGGTAATCCTAGGTTATACTTTATTTTACTTAATTTGCCATTGTTTGAAGGTCCGGTATTTCCCGATATATACGGAGGTAATCGGGAATGCCACGGTAAAGTTTAAAACCGGATTGACAAGAAGGGGTCAGTCTGGTTTTTTTTGTCTCCTTTTTTGTAAACGTTTTCTTAAGAATATTTTTAGATAAATAATATTGGAATAACTAATTAAGGAGGAAGATACTAATGAAGAAATTAATATGTTTTTTCGTAGGCTTAGTTTTAATCCTTGCGGCTGGGCGCACACTTTTTGCCTATACCGTTCCCGAGGATGACTCCCGGGCAAAATACTTCTACGTTTTCGGGCCTGAGGGTGATCCGGATATGGGTGCTGAAGAAGGCACAGTGGTATTGTATATCGATGTTCCCCAGAACGCAGAGGGAGACGTTGTCTTAGGTATTTATGATCCGGATACAGGCGGGGCTTTAGACTCTACGGAGACCGTACGCGACGTCCGTTGGGATACTACCACCGAATTTGCGGTATACGGAAGGAATGAGGAGCTTTTGGGTAAGGAGAAATTCTCCGAGACAAAAGAATATGACCGCAAATATTATTATTTCGGGCCCTATGCTAAGGATAAAGGGGAAAAGGTAGGTAATAACTATAGGTTTAAGCTGGCAGTCAGGACGCTTACCGGAGATGACGAGAATCTCTTCAATGTGATGATTTGGCCTGCTGTTTCCGAGGCGTTCTCTTATAAGTTTTGTGTCCGTCTTTTATCCCAGGAGCGCGCCAAGATGTATTTTTACCCCGAGGTTCCTGCAAGCGTAGACAGGATAGTTTTTGGTAATTATGATATGGATCCTCACGGCGGCCACGGCATATTATACGACCGGGAACTGAACCGCTGGCATAAGATTAAAGATTCAGCCACCGCTTCCTGGGCAGAGACTATTGTTCACCTGGCTTTTACTGACCGCACCAAGCGCCTGACTTACACCATTACCAAGGAGACCCAGAGAAATGCCAATATGGGAATGCGCGTAAAAGACAGCGATGGCAATCTGCTGCCGATTTATTTCCAAGAAGGCAAACCCGTCCCGGTAATGAGGGTAAAGAAAGAACCTATTGTCATGCCCGCAAAACCCCTGGAAGTACCCAAATGTAATAATAAATTTACCTTTGATGCCACCAAGTCCTATGATCCCCAGAACAGGAATCTTGTCTATCTATGGGATTTCGGCGATGGAGCTACCAGTACGGAACCCGTGACTACGCATATCTATGAAAAACCCGGGACATATACCGTCAAGCTGACAGTGCGTAATGATTCGAATTTAGAGTGCGATACTTCAGAGTCTATCGAAACGATAAGGATTAATAGCGCGCCCATGGTGGCATTTGTTGCTTCTTCCGATAAGGCCTGCCCCGGACAGGAAATAAATTTTGATGCTAGCGCCACTACGGATGATACGCCGGGAAAACTTACTTATAAATGGGACTTCGGCGACGGCACCACCGCAGAAGGCGTGCGCGTAAACAAGGTCTATACTAAAAGCGGAGTTTATAGAGTGGTTTTGACCGTTGATGATAATGAAGGAACCCTTTGTAGCGTCACCACCAAGTCAATAGTGATGACCGTGAATACTCCTCCGATAGCGGATGCCGGAAAAGATATCGATATGTGCATACCTGCCAAAGAGGATTACCGGGTGCAGTTCTCTGCCGCAAAAGCCAAGTCCAGCGATGACGAAAAGATAACTTATCGTTGGGATTTCGGCGACGGCACCACCGCAGAAGGTATGGGTATTACGCATGTATATAAGAAAGGCGGAGATTATATTGTAAAGCTTACGGTAAGCGACGGGCTGGGATTAGCATGTTCCATAGCTAACGATACCGTCAACGTAAGCCTGAACAAACAACCCATCGCAGTCGCAGGTCCGGATGTAGTAGCTTGTGTGGGCGATACCGTTTCTTTTGACGCCTCGCGTTCTTACACCGAAGAGAAGGCCAATCTTAAATATGTCTGGGACTTCGGCGATGGTACCACTCTAGAAGGCAAGAGCGTAAATCATGTATATAAGAAGGGCGGTAAATTCGAAGGGATGCTTACTGTGGATGACGGCAAGGGTAAGAGGTGCTCTGCCGCAATAGATAAGTTCGTGGCGGATGTAAACACCAAGCCCGTAGCCCAGTTAGCTGATATCAGGGCGGTCTGCGTAAATACGGAAGTTAATTTTGACGCTTCCGGCTCA
>JAZDLA010000085.1:0-5259 GCA_043802425.1 Candidatus Omnitrophota bacterium | reverse complement strand
GCTCGTCGAACGCTTAACCGTGATTACTTCCTGGGACATAATCTCTTTTACCTGCATAGGCCTTACTCCTTGAATTCGAACTTTAAAAGTTCGGATAGGGCTTTACCTGCCCAGCGAAAAATATTATTCTGCTCTACTATCGAACGCATCTTGCCCATTCTCTTTGCGGCCTCATCCTCGGAAAGATTTAATGCCTGAAAGATCCCTTCGCTGAATTGTTCGCGGTCATAGGGATTGACCAGGACCGCATCGGTTAACTCTCTGGCGGCTCCGGTAAATTGGCTTAAGACAAGCACACCCTTTTCGTCCGTACAGCTGGAAACATATTCCTTGGCCACCAGATTCATTCCGTCATGCAGGGAGCTGACGATACAGATATCTCCGAGCCGGTAAAAGGCTAACAATTCGCTAAAAGACAAATGCCGCCTGACTAAAATAATGGGCTGCCATCCGTCGGTGGAATGCTTCCAGTTTATCTGTTCTACCAGCGCGTTAATCTCGTCGTTAAGGGCCTTGTACTTCGGTATGTGTATACGGCTAATCTCACCTATCTGTATAAAAACAATCTTTTCTTTTAACTGCGGGTGTTTTTCTAGGAGCCGGTCAACCGCCAGTAGGCGCTCGGGGATACCTTTTGTATAATCGATGCGGTCTAAACCCAGCAAAACCTTAAGCCCGCTAAGCCCGTATTCTTGGGCCAATGTCTTCTTTATTTTGCTGACATCGGCAGAGCTTGAAATTTCGTTGATGCCTTCAAAATCTACGCTGATAGGATAGGGCCTGATCAGGGTCTCATGTTCAGCATGGATAATTGAAAAACGTTCCCGGTCGATTTTACTCTCTATTTCGCGGTCTACAGCCTCCAGAAAGTTGTCGCGATGATAGCGGATATGAAATCCCAGAAGGTCGTTTGACAATAACCCCTCCAGGATCTCTTTCCTCTGCGGACAGATGCGAAAGGCCTCATAGTTAGGCCAAGGTATATGCCAGAAGTGCGCGATGATTAACTGGTTCGGCGCTATCTCTTTCAATAATTTGGGCAATAGGCAAAGATGATAATCCTGTATCCAGATAAAAGCCTTCTTGTCGCCTATTTCTTCGATAACCGCCCGGGCAAATTTCTCGTTAACTATTCTATAATAATCCCAATCTTCCTTTCTAAAGGTGGGCCGCTGAAAGGCCATATGGCATAAAGGCCATAAAGCTTCGTTGGAATACCCGTAATAATAACCGTTTTCCTCTTCCTTGGAGAGCCAGACACGCTTAAGCGTATAGCGTGGGTTTTGTGGAGGAACCTCAATCTTGCCTTTGCTATCGCTAACCTTGCGGTCAGCATCTCCATTACCGTAGGCAACCCATGTGCCATGGCAGGCCTGCATTACCGGGTCTAAGGCGGTAATAACCCCTCCTGCGCCACGCTGATATTCAACCTTGCCTTTCTTCAACACATGCATATAAGGCTGCCTGTTGGAGACTACGATAAAAAGATAATCCGACATCTTCTCTTTGATTAATTGCTGAAGGGCTTCCTTTGTCCACATGGTCTGCTCCTGCTTTACTCGGCCTTCTCCTGCGCGTAATTAATTGCCCTGATCGGATAAGGTATGTTTATGCCTTCTTTGGCATAACGCTCATGGAGCCTTTTTACGAATTCATGTTTCACCAGGTACTGGTCCACAAACTCTTTGGCTCTTAAGATTACGGTAAAATTTATACTAAAATCCCCAAAGGTATGATAACGGATAAACGGCTCAAACGCCGCGACACCTCCGGTGACTTCTTTCATCACTTCCCTGCCTACCTCGCAGGTAACCTTTTCTACCTTCTTTAAATCGCTGTCATAATGGACTCCCAGGTTAATCAAAACCGCCATTTCTTTATCCGGCAGATAATAATTGGTAATAATGGCCTGGGTGAGCTTAGAGTTAGGGACCAGCACTATATTATTAGGCAACATCCGGATCTTAGTTGTGCGCCAGTTTATATCCGTAACGTAACCTTCTTCGCCTGACCCTAACTTTACGTAGTCGCCGATCCTGACTTGCCTGGCAACGGTTATATGAAACCCGGCAAAAAGATTACTAAGGGTATCCTGAAGGGCTAAGGCAACTGCCAGGCCTCCTACGCCCAGGGTAGCTAATATGGGTGTTATGGAAATCCCCATGTTATTGAGAATGATTAAAATCCCGACGGCGAATATGACGATGCGGCTGATGCTCTGGGTAAGTGAAGTTACCGGTAAGGCCGTCTCAACCTTGACAGCGTATATTTTTATCAGCTTGGTAGAGAGGTTAGCCAAAACCAGGGTCACGGACAAAATACCCAATACCAGCAATAATTTATTGCTAATATGCGTCAGGTTATCAGGTAATCCCACCGACTGTAGTGAAAAATATAACCCGAGCATCAAAAACCAGATTATAAACGGCCCTTTGATTACCGTAATAATAACATCGCCGATCTGCGTCTTGGTGTTTCTGGAAAGGCGTTCTAATCTAAGAAAAATAATTTTTCTTAAGATATACCCGCAGATTAAAGTTAACAGCAGAATAGCTGTCGAGGTAATTAACCTAACCCATACCGAGCCAAGAACCGCTAAATGCTGGTTCATTTCATTCCTCCTTTAGAGAATAAAAAACCGCCCCTAATTCTAATTAGTGATGGCGGCCCGACCACATGATAATACCTCCGGAAGCAGAAAATTACCGGACCCTTTATTAGCAATTACAATTTTATTATACTCTCTTTTTTAAAAAGGGCAAGGCTTTCGTTTTCTCAAAGGAGAGTTCAATAGCCGAAAAAGGTATTATTGGCTATTAGTGCGGGGTTTGTTCGATGTTTATGTAATCGTCATAATCCATCTTCTCGCCTAATTCCTGTTTTACAACGCGAACCCTATCCGGGACATAGGGATGCGTCTTAAAATATGTCTTAGGCCTTAAGGGTTTTCTGCGGTTTATATCCTGGAGCCGAAGCAGAAAATCAATCATCGCGCGGGGGTTGTATCCGGCTGATTTGGCATAACGCACGGATAGCTGGTCCGCAAGCAACTCGTCCTCCCGGGAATAGCCCAGTAGTATCTCGGTGAAAGCCACGTCCGCGGCGTTACCTACCTGCGCCCCTTGAGGTACTGCGATACTCAACATCCTTAACACAGAATAAGCCATCATGGCCTGGAGTTTTTTTATGCTGTGCCGGGCTACAATATGGCCGACTTCATGCCCCAGCACACCTGCCAGCTCATCATCGCTAGCTGCTTTATCAACTAATCCTTTATTCACATAGACAAAACCCCCGGGTAAGGAGACGGCATTTACCTCATCATCCTCCAGGACCTTAAAGCGGTAATCTATATCTTTACGGTCGCAGACTTCGGCGATCTTCTTACCGATATCCTCGACCCTCTTTTGCACTAAGGGGTCTTCCGCCAATTTGTACTCCTCTTCTACCTGACGGGCTATCGATTGGCCGATCTGCACTTCCCTATCCGTGCTATAATAAAAATTCTCTTCTTGTCCCGTGACAATATTATATTCGCTGGCGCATCCGGATAAAAGAAAAGAGAATAAAAGCATAATTACGCCTATCTCCTTAAATATACGGTAGAGCCTCCTCAAAGGTAAACCTACCACATTATAAAAACAACCCTCGATGCGCCGGATGAAAAAGGCACCTCTGCCCTGAATATCAAAACTGCCTGCTTTGTCCAGGGGCGAAACGCGGGCGAAATAATTCTTTATCTCTTCATCCGTCAATTTATCCATGTAGACCTTGGTTTTTTCGCAACCGATCCTTGTTTTGTTTTTGTCTTTGTCAATCACGGCTATACCGGTATAAAGCCATTGCGGCCTTAAGGAGAGCTTCTTTAACATGCGTTTGGCTTCCTTTAGATTCTTAGGTTTACCGAATATTTTCTTATCCTGGACTACAATGGTATCCGCTGCGATAATGACTCCGCTTTTTACCCTTGCGACCACATTTTTGGCTTTGAGTAAGGCGTTTCTTTTTGCCAACGCCGCATAAGATAGATTCCCGGGTCTTCTCTCTTCTTTAATTTTACTGGCTAAGACTTTAAATTTCAACCCGAATATATCCAGTAACTTCCTGCGTGCCTTGGAATCAGAAGCCAAATATATCTTTCTCATCTTTCATCAGGGACACCCAATCTGCTAATCGGGAGGGTGTCCCTACTTATCTCCACAAGGGGACACCCTTAGCTTTAGCTGGCTGGGTGTCCCTTTAATTTGAGGAGGAGCTTTCTCCGGCAAGGTCACCCGTAGAAACTGCCGCCGGCAGGTTAAACCCACCGGTATCAGCGTCTATGTCTATAATCTCCCCAGCAAAATACAACCCTTTAATCAGGCGCGACTCCATGGTGCGGGGATTTATATCTTTTAGAGAAACACCTCCCCGTGTAATCATAGCTTCCTCTATAGGCCTTGCCTTGCTAATATCTAAACGCCAGCCTTTCAACAAAGAAACCAATGCCTGGCGCTTCTCTTTGGTAACCTGGCTGACTTTTTCCTGCGGCATAATTTTTGCCATCTCCATAAATACATCCACTAACCTTGCGGGTAATAAATTCTTAAGCGTATTTTTAATGCTCTTTTTAGAGTTTAGCTGAAATTCCCTTAAGAGCCGGGCGCGTAACTGTTCTTTAGATAGAGCGGGCTTTAAATCTATCTCTACGTATACAGGCTCATTGCCTTTAAACCAATCCGTAACTTCGCCGCTTATGGATAAAACCAGGGGCCCTGAAATTCCCGTGCGGGTAAATAATAATTCACCTATCGCAGATTCTATCTGTTTTGCGCAACTCCTGAATTTTAAACGTATGTTCTTGAGGGTCAAACCTTCTAATAAGCGGGGATAGCTTTGCCTTATCTCCAGCGGCACTAACCCCGGCCTAAGCGGTAATAGACGATGGCCTAATCTTACGACTATCTCCAAGCCCTCGCCGGTAGAACCGGTAAAGCTAAAAGAGATGCCGCCGGTAGCCAGAATAAGCCTATCCGCGGCAATAACTTTTCCGTCGTTCAGCAATAAACCTTTTACTTTCTTCTCCTGCATAAGGATATCTTTCATTGCTGATTTACAAATAATTTTTACCTTATTTTTGCGTAACTCTTTTTTTAATACCTCTAAGACGCTATTGGCCCTGTCGGTTTCGGGAAAAACGCGTAACTGCCTTTCGGTCTTTAATTTTAAACCCCTCTGTGTAAAAAAACGCATTAAATCCAGGTTAAAGAATTTATTAAA
>JAZDLA010000084.1:0-2522 GCA_043802425.1 Candidatus Omnitrophota bacterium | reverse complement strand
CTAATCTTACCGATCTCTTTTTCCGGCATACCCACCTCCTTTTAACAAGTTTGATTATAATACTTTTTTTGAAAAAATCAATCCAAATCTTGCCTGGGATATGTTATGATGAGGTACTATGAGGCTATCAAAATTTACTTTATCTTTGAGTATCTATGTCATTATCTCCTCTATTTTTATGCAACAGGTCTGGGATACCTACAAGACTATCTGGGGGATAAAATGGCTTACTCTGGCTTTCGGCATCTCCTGCCTGCTAATCATAGCGGCGATCCTCTATCAAAACATAAAATCCGGTCTTGACACTAAAAAGCTGGTTTTAACCTGCGCGCTTTGCGCCTGGGGTTTTATATTCGCCTGGCGGCAGCCTTATTTTTCAGAAAAGGCGCACGTGTTGGAATTCGGCCTAATCGGATGGTTGGCAATGAGGGATCTGGCTAAAACAGAAAAACACTCATTAAAAGGTGTCCTCTTTGCCTCTATTTTTGCGGCAATTATTGGCTATTTAGGAGAAGGAATTCAGAAATTCCTGCCTTGGCGGGTATTTGAAATAAGAGACATTATCACTAATGTCTTAAGCGGCATATTAGGAGTTATCCTGTTTATACTGAAATAATTATCCTAAACAGGGTTTTGTCCCCTTATTCGCCCGCTTTGAACGCCAGTTAAGCTTACCTCTACGTTTACGTTTTCCCATCGCCGTAACTTGTCTCCTCGCTTAATATTTATAATATTTCTCTGGTATAGTCTGGGATAGATAGCGTACTGCTTCAATGATACAAATGCGTATCGCCTTTTCCATAGGGGTGTTGGCGTAACCGGATAACCCTGTACCTAATCCCCAACTGCCAAAAAAACCACCCATAATACTGCCGGCAACATCCGAAGCCTGCCCCTGAACGCGCGTAGCAGCTAAGACTTCTGAAGTTGCGGTATCTACAATACGTATATCCAGGGCCATATGTGACTTATTTAAGGCCGCACCCAATAATCCGCCTAATATACCGCTACCCACCCCGCCGCCTCCGCCGATACCTGCCCGACCGCCTGAGGTTTGCGGCTCAAATTCGGTAACAGCAGCAGCAATGATTAAATCCGCGGCCTTGATTTTACCTTTTTGCGGCCCGCTGTTACCTGCCTGCGCATCTGCCGAAGCAGCTATTTGCTGCTCCTGCTTTATTGCATTTAACTCCTGACGTTCGACTACGGAAAAACGTTTGCTATTTACCAGGGCTGTCACCAGCATCTCACGTACGCCCGAACCGATTTCGCGGGTGGCCTTTGCTGCCTTAACCTCAAAATCTGCTACGGCAACGCGCGCCTTATCTCCGGCATAAGCCGGAAGCGGCGCTGCGCCTGCAACCTGGCCCCTCT
This sequence comes from Candidatus Omnitrophota bacterium, assembly GCA_043802425.1. Classification (GTDB taxonomy): domain Bacteria; phylum Omnitrophota; class Gorgyraeia; order Gygaellales; family Profunditerraquicolaceae; genus JAGUYA01. The sequence goes on along the minus strand of JAZDLA010000084.1, from coordinate 1,148 downwards.
TGGCCCGGGAAGCACAACCTGTTAACCCGGCAATCAAAATAGCGCACCCTATAACCAGCAATAATCTCTTCATTTTTTACCTGATGAGAAAATTATATACGCAATGTATCCGACTGTCAAGACAAAAGCCGGTAATTATAATATCTTCGAAAAACCCCTAAGCCCACCCATAATACGGTAGGGCCTTTCTTTTTTAATCTCCTGCTTTGTGCTGGAGCCGGTGGTAACCATAATAGTTTTTACCCTCGCCGCCCTCCCTGCCCGGGCATCGATAACCATATCGCCTACATAAAGGGTCTCTTCCGGCTTTAAGCTGAACCTGCGCATAATTTTATTGAGCAGATAGGGATGGGGTTTGATATGTCTTAAATTATCCGCGCAAAGTACATAATCAAAATATTTTTTTATTTTCAGGTGGCGGATTAAAATCCTGGAGAACCGGCTAGGGCGATTACTGGCTACTGCCAGCCTATACCCTTTGTTTTTTAGATAAACCAATAGCTTCTGCGCATGGGGGAATAACCGGGATTCTTTAAGTAAGGCTAACCTGTGATGTCTACGGTATATAGATAAAGCGTAAGATAAATCTTTCTTTTTTATAAAAAATTTTAGAAGATTTTCATCTCCCCACCCTACTGCCCGACGGATAACCCGGGCAGATTGTTTAGGATAACCCAGTCTTTGCATCATATAATTAAAACTGCTGGTGATTGCCGGATAGGCATTAACCAGTGTCCCATCTAAATCAAAAATAATGAGTTTAATATCTTTCATTTAAGCAAACAGGATTTAAATAACAAAGGCAGGAAGCTCCTCCTGCCTTCTGCTTGAAACCGCATAATTGCGACTATCCGCTGAAATTTATTCTAGGCCGGGTGTAGGCATGGCTTCTTCCTGACCACCGACCAATTCATCGGAAGATACGCCTATATTTGTCTCCACGCTGATATTCCTGGCTATATTCCCAGTATCCGTAACCACGTAATCAATACTCATGGTATCCTCTGCTTTTATCTGATCTAAAGATACCACATTTTCGTAGATAGTTTTATCATCTACAGCGATATTTATCTCCTTCTCAGTATCGGTTTCGTAGTCAAAGTATTTTACTTTTATCTGTTTAGCAACAGTATCTACAGAAACTACCT
>JAZDLA010000083.1:0-3965 GCA_043802425.1 Candidatus Omnitrophota bacterium | reverse complement strand
ATAGATTTGTTCGGTGTAGCAGATATCTCGCAAATCAAGGATGATTTCGCGCTTTCAAAAAAAGTTTTGGAGAAGCTTGATAAGGCCATTTGCCTGGGGGTAAGATTATCAGCCAGCATTTTAGAAGAAATTCAAGACGCGCCCACGCGCTTATATTTCCATCACTACCGCACGGCGAATGCTTTTTTGGACCAGGCGGCGCTGAAGATGTGTAACCATATTCAGAAAAAGGGTTATTCTGCCTTACCTATTCCCGCATCCGTTATCGTGGACTGGCAAAATCAGAAGGCGCACCTTTCGCATAAGAGATTAGGGGTTTTAGCCGGTCTAGGTTGGATAGGCAGGAATAATCTTCTGGTGAATAATGAATTAGGTAGCCAGTTTCGTCTGGTTTCTATCCTGACCGATATGCCGTTAAAGGTAGATAAAGCGCTGAAGCGGGATTGCGGTAAGTGCCGGCTTTGTATTACAGCCTGTCCTGCTCTAGCGATAAAGGATAACTCTTTAGATTTTGACCACGCCAAATGCCTGGAAAAATTAAAGGAATTTCAGAAACGGCATTTAGTCGACCAGTATATCTGCGGAGTATGCGTGAATGCCTGCCGGGGAAGTAAAAAATGAATAAAAAGATTTTAATTGTAGCATTAAGTTTCGGATTATTTCTTGTAAGCTTAGATATCAAGGCATATGCTTACGATGATGGTGACTTTCAGATTTGGAACACCGATATCGAAGAAGTAAAAATTAACCAGGACTTAAAGATTTCCCTGGAGGAAGAATTCCGCTGGGGCGATAATGCCAGCGATTTTTACTATCAACATTATGATCTGGGTTTATCTTTTAGCCTAAATAAAAACTTAGGCTTCGGCACAGGATATCGGCATGTCTTAGAGAAAAAGAGCGTCAGGAGAGTTACTAAGTTTAGAGTGGAAAATGCACCTTATCTTACTCTAACTTTATCATGGGGCCTTGCAGGTTTTAAATTCGACGACCGCAGCCGTTTAGAATACCGGCATTTTAATTATCAGTCTGATTCCGGGCGTTATCGTAACAAATTAACGATGAAATTTCCGTGGAAATTCACCAAAATAGAGATTCAGCCATTTATTGCGGATGAAATCCTTGCCGGGTTCGGAGGGACGAGTCGGTTCAACCAGAATAGGTTTTCTTCCGGATTAGGTATGAGCCTAACTAAGAATGCCAAGGCTGAGGTTTATTATATGTTGCTCAACACCAGGAGCTCCAGGAGATGGCCGGGCACGAATGTGTTAGGTGCTAAAATCAAAATATCTTTTTAAACTTAGTTTAGTAAGGAGGTACGTATGACTAAAGAACTTATATTCGGAGTTTTAGGAGGTTTAGGTTTATTTATTTACGGCCTATGGGAAATGAGCGAAGGCCTGCACAAGGTCAGCGGCGAAAGGATGAGGAGAATCCTCCATAACTTTACCGGTAACCCGATAAAAGGGGTATTGGTGGGTGCGGGCATAACCAGCTTAATCCAATCTTCCTCTGCTACGACGGTGATGGTGGTAGGTTTTGTAAATGCCGGCCTGATGACGCTTGTCCAGGCATTAGGCGTTATCTTTGGCGCTAATATCGGTACCACTATTACCGGGCAGCTGATTGCCTTTAAGCTTACGGATTATGCACTTCCGATTATCGGCGTAGGCATGCTTATTATACTTCTTGCCAAAAAAAAGAGCCATAAATATATCGGTGAGTTCATGATGGGTTTTGGTATTCTTTTCTTAGGCTTAGGCATATTGACCAGTGTAGTTAAGCCCTTAGGAAAACTCCCCTGGTTTAATAATATATTCATTAGTTTTAGCAGAAACCCTGTTTTGGGGGTATTGGCTGGTGCAGCTGTTACTGCGATAGTGCAGAGTAGTTCGGTTACCACAGGTATGGTTTTAGGTTTAGCCATGGCGAATTTGATTGACCTGGGCGCTGCCTTACCCTTGATTTTAGGGTGTAATATCGGCACCTGCGTTACAGCACTAATTGCTTCTTTAGGCACCAGTATTTCTGCCAAGAGGGCATCATTAGCACATATTATGTTTAATGTTTCCGGAGTGGTTATTTTTCTACCCTTTATCGGTTTATTCGGGAAACTAATCAGCCATACTTCCGGGGAACTACCCCGACAGATTGCTAATGCCCATACGCTATTTAATGTCATAAATACGGCTATCTTTCTACCCTTTACCGGCATTTACGCCAGGTTCCTTACTAAGATTATCAAGGGCCAAGAGGAAGAGGAGATTGAGTATCTACCTAAATATTTGGATCGGCGCTTATTAAATACTCCGCCTATCGCTATAGAAGCAGCGATTAAAGAGACGGTTAGGACTTTAGGCCTGACCCAGAGAATGGTGGGTATGGCGATGGACAGCTTCTTTAAGAATAATTCAAGGACATTAGAAAGAATAACGCGCGGGGAGGAGGCAGTTGATTCTTTAAGGGGGGCAATTACCAATTATCTTGTGGAACTAATGCAGCAGGAATTAAGCCAGGAGGAGTCAAGAAAGATTCCGCCGCTGATACACGCCATTAATGACGTAGAGAGAATAGGAGACCACGCGGAGAATTTAAGGGACCTTGCTCAGCAAAAAATAGATGACCGGATGCCTTTTTCCAACGAGGCCCTTGAGGAATTACGGAAGATGTACGAAGATATAAACCGGATGATTAGTTGCGCGGTTAATGCCCTGGAAGTCAAAAATATAGATGAAGCAAAAACGGTTCTGGAGCGGGAGTGTCAGATTAATACCCTTAGAGACAGATTAAAAGATAACCACGTAAAGCGCCTGGAGCAGGGGAATTGTAATGTCCTTTCCGGGGTAGTCTTTTTAGATACGATCAGCAATCTGGAGAAAATAGGCGACCATCTTACCAACGTAGCCCAGGCAGTAATAGAAGGTCTGCAATAGGGCGCTGGTTAGCCTAAGGTTAAATCTCCTTGACCCCGCCTTTTTACTGTTATATAATCTTGCCATTAGCCGGTAGCACGCCGTTAGCCTTTATTTTTTAAGCGCTATAACTTTAAGATATTATGAGAAAGAAAATAATCAATTGGATTAAAAAACAACTTAAAGACTCCGGCACCAAGGGTATTGTGTTGGGTCTTTCCGGCGGGATTGACTCAGCGCTAGTAGCGGCCCTGGCAAAAGAGGCTGTAGGAAAAGACAGGGTTTTGGCTTTGATTTTACCCTGCTATAGCCAAATGCAGGATTTAATAGATGCCGAACTTATCGCCAAACAACTGGGTATCAAGGCCCAGACGCTGGATTTATCGCAGATATATAATAACCTTATCGGGATTCTGCCTGTGGCAGGTAACCTGGCCAAGGCGAATCTCAAGCCGCGTTTAAGGATGCTCGTTCTTTATTATTTTGCCAACAAGCTTAATTATTTAGTCTGCGGCACAGGGAATAAATCAGAACTTAGTATAGGCTATTTTACAAAACATGGCGACGGGGCAACCGATATCTTGCCCATCGGAGATTTATTAAAAAAGGATGTGAGGACGTTAGCCAAACAGCTTAAGCTATCGGTGCGCATAATTAATAAACCGCCTACTGCTGGCCTCTGGCCCGGCCAGACCGACGAAGGCGAGATGGGCATAACTTACCCGGAATTAGACGATATATTAGAGCGTATGACTAAAAAAAGAAAACAAACCCTTTCTAAGGAGAAGACAGAGAAAGTAAGCCAGATGATACACAGGTCAGCGCACAAAAGACAGGGCCCTAAGGTTTGTTATCTTTAAGTACGTTAGGGACACCCAATCAGCCAAAGCTAAGGGTGTCCCCTTGTAGAGATAAGCGGGGACACCCTCCCGATTAGCATAATGGGTGTCCCTCTAAGGAGGGAGAGATGGATGAGATATTGGAGGTATTAGAAAAGGATGCGCGCACGACCCCGGAGGATATTGCCAGGATGTTAAAGAAGAAGCCCCAGGG
>JAZDLA010000082.1:0-21616 GCA_043802425.1 Candidatus Omnitrophota bacterium | reverse complement strand
TAAAGATCCTCGACTGCAGCCTCCCGTAGGAGTTGGGGCAGTGTCTCAGTCCCCATGTGGCTGACCACCCTCTCAGGCCAGCTACCCGTCAAAAGCCTTGGTAGGCCATTACCCTACCAACTAGCTGATAGGACGCGAGCTCATCCCTAAGCACTAGCCCTTACGGGCCATTTTTACACCTCGCTGCTTATGCAGCAAGGGACACATCGGGTCTTACCCTCGTTTTCACAAGGCTATCCCCGACTTAGGGGTAAATTACTCACGCGTTCCTCACCAGTCTGCCGCTATAAATCGGGCAAATTGGCAGTTGCCTTGCGGCTTCCACCTCTTTAACCCAAAATATCGCTCGACTTGCATGCCTAATCCACGCCGCCAGCGTTCACTCTGAGCCAGGATCAAACTCTCCAAAAATCTAGAAAGCTTGTATAAAGGCTCTTATTCTTTTTACTTACTCACGCTACTTGGCTATCCTAATTTAGAAAGAGCATATTATTTAACCCCTCGCTTCGCTCGAGGTCTTTTTTCCGGTTTCTTAAAGTGTCAAAAAAAAAGCGCCCCGATACATACCGGGACGCTCTAAAATCTCTGATTCGTTTAGCGCCTGATGGTCGGTGAAAATATACTACCCAAACTTATCAATGCCTCTCTTGATTATCATCAGAGTGTAACAAAATATAACAGACAATATTGCCTTTGTCAAGTATTTTTTTATTCTTTATTAAAAACTAAACTCTATGTATTTAAAGCAATTATTGCTCAGTTATGAATTCTGCTATTCTTGTATCAGAGTTTATCTACGACCCTCAAAAACGCCTCTACCACCTTCGGGTCGAACTGTGTACCGGTATGCCTTTTAATCTCTGCGACTGCGTCTTCCTTGGTGAGCGGGATCTTTCTATAAGAACGGGCCGAACGCATGGCCTCGTAGGCATCGGCCACATGGATTATACGTGCACCCAGAAGGATATCATCGCCTTTACGGCTATCAGGGTAACCTGTGCCATTATAATGCTCATGGTGCTGCTTAACCAAATCTATTACTCCGTCCAAAAAGGTCAGCGGTTCTAGAATCTGGGCGCCGGTTTGGGGATGGCGTTTTATCTGCTCCCACTCCTCAGGCGTAAGGCTGGAAGGTTTACTTAGGATATTATCTTCCACCCCGATTTTACCCAGGTCGTGCAACTCACAGGCATCCCTGATCAGGGCTATATCATTAGCGGTAAGATGTAGCTCTTCGGCTATAGCTACAGCATACTTAGCCACATTCTCCGAATGGCTATGGGTATAATGATCCCGGGCATCGATAGCCTGTGCCAGGACTTTTATGGTGCGCATGTAGGTTTGGCGTAAGTCTTCATAAAGCTTGGTTAAATTTTTTGTGGACTCTTCGATTCTCCTGGCTAGGAGCGTATTCTGTTTTTGCAGGGATTTATTGTGTTCCGCAAGGCCATCAGATAACCTGCGGTGTGCTAACATCAATGTACGTAAATCTAAACCCTTCTTAATCAGAAAAAATAATTTTTCTAGATCAATCGGCTGACTGATAAAATCGTAAACACCTAAGCTATATGCGTCCTTTAACAGGTGTTGATTGGTTTCCTCCAGTAACGCGATAAGAATGCAATCGGGATCTATCTTCTTTAACTCTTTGATAAAAGTGAATCCGTCTATATCCGGCGCCCCAAACTTGATGATTACGATATCGAAGCCGTCGCGCCTGAAGGTTTCTATTGCGGTACGGCTATTAGAAGAAATAGTAACCGGGTATCTGCCGTTAATAGTCAATTCTTCCCTCAGATACCTGGAGATCGACTCGTCATCATTAAGCAATAAAATGCGGCTGCTATAGATCATAGATTTCTCCTAGGAATTTCTGTTAATTATACCTCTTCTCTTATATGATAGCAACAATTTTAATGAAGAGATAACTTACGGGGCGTTCGTTTAGTATAAAGATGACCTAAGTTCAGCCAGGCAACTTAGTTTCGCTATCGCTCGTTAAATCGTGGTTTCACTTATTCTATCTGCTTCTTTAACTAACGCCTCTTTATCTATACCCACGTCTAAAAAATCCCATGGCAGGAATTCATTTTTTGCCTTAGCCTCTAGATAAAAATCAGGGTCTATCTGGCAATCACGGAAGGCCTCTTGCCATTTATCGAAGAAAAAATAATTATCCCAGGCATCAAATCCTGCCCCTTTACGAAAAGCAGCTAGGATTACCTGGCTTAACCTTCTATCTCCCCGAGAAAGCACGCCCTCTAAAAAAGTCATCTGGGGACTACGCATACTCACTTTTAGCCTCTTGTCCCCGGCTTTCTTCCTCAGGTAATCCTGTTTATGCCGGATCTTCTCTATAGATTCCATCGCTAACCATTGAAACGGCGTATGCGGTTTAGGAATTAATGTATTGATACTGACATTAACCTGTGCTGCCCTTTTATCTACCTTCTTCCTTAACTGGGAAACGCGTAGGGCCAGGTCAATAATGCCGTCTAAATCTTCCTGCCTTTCAAAAGGCAGGCCAATCATAAAATAGAGTTTTATACTCTGGTAACCGCAAAGGTAAGCCCGCTCCAAAGCCTTAAAAAAAACCTCCAGGTCAAAATCCTTGTTCAGGATTTTACGTAACCTCTCGGTAGCTGCCTCCGGGGCAAAAGTAAGGCCGGTCTTTTTAACGGCGGCGATCAAAGAAAGCAGCTCGCCAAGCATATCTTTCGGTTTTATGGAAGGTAAGGATAGGCTTACCGTCTTTTCCCTGAATAAATCCATGAGGCGCTTTAACAATTCCTCGATGCCCTGAAAATCACTTACTGACAAACCACAGAGCGATATCTCTTCGTAACCGGTATTCTTATAGGTACTTAGTGCCAAGTCTAATGTATTCTTTATCCCTCTTTGCCTAAACGGCAAATACTGATATCTGGCTTGGCAGAAACGGCAGGCATTAGGACAGCCGCGCATAATCTCTAAGGTAATCCGGTCATGGACTATTTGAATATAAGGCATCAGCCACTCCACGGGAAAATATGCACTATCCAGATCTCTGATAAAACGCTTCTTAATTCTAGTGGGGATACCGGCGATCCTGGGCTTGAATTCTTCTATTTTACCCTCACGATTATAACTTACCTCATAGAGCGACGGCACATATACCCCCTCTAGGCGCGAGAACTCTGCTAATAATTCTTCTTTTTTTATTTTAGCGGCCCTGAACCGGTTTTTGAGCTTACGATAAATATCGATTATTTCCAAGATTACTTCTTCTGCCTCGCCGAAAACAAATAAATCAAAAAACGAATGTATCGGTTCAGGATTCAGCACACAAGGCCCTCCGCCGATAATTAAAGGATAGCTATGGTCGCGTAGAGACGATTCTAAAGGAATAGCGCCCATCTCTAATATATCTAATACATTGGTATAATTCAGTTCGTGCCCCAGAGAAAAACCCACTAGGTCAAATTCCTTAAGGCCCCTTCTGGATTCCAAAGAATATATTCCTATATTTTTACTGCGTAGATTATTTTTTATATCCGAAGAACAGGAAAAGAATCTTTCGCAGACCACATCGGATAGATTATTTAATATCCCGTAGATAATCCTTATACCCAGGTTACTCATCCCTATTTCATATAAATCCGGAAAACAAAGGGCAAATTTTATATCGCATTTGGCAAAGTCTTTCCGGGGAAGATTCCATTCCTTGCCTATATAGCGGCCGGGCTTGTTTACGTTTAATAAGATATCTTCTAAGATAAGTTGTGTGCTCATTTAAAAGACTACCCTGGTCTTATTGATATTCGCCAGTATCCCTAAAGCCACGAAAGTGACCATCATCGAAGAACCGCCGTAACTCATCAGCGGTAAGGGTATTCCCACTACCGGGGCCAACCCCAGATTCATGGCAATATTGATAAAAATCTGGATAGTCAGCATCAAAGAAATCCCACAAGCTAATAATCTACCAAAATTATCTCTGGACTTCTTGGCTATAATAATACCCTGCCTGATGAGAAAATAATATAAAAATAATAATACGCTGCTACCCAAAAAACCCCGTTCTTCCGCAAAGGTGGCGAAGATAAAGTCAGTATGGGATTCGGGTAAGAAGTGGAGTTGACTCTGCGTTCCCGAAAGCCACCCCTTACCTAAAAACCCCCCTGAGCCGATAGCAATCTTGGACTGAATTATAGTGTAACCGGCACCCAAAGGGTCTATGTTGGGATTTAAAAACACTAACAACCTGTCTTTCTGATAGCCTCGTAAGAAATGCCATAATACCGGGAAACTCAAGAGAATAATCAATAGAAAAAATATGATATACCTTAATTTGACGCCTGATAGATAAAGCATAACTAGAAATATCAAAAGCACCATAGCCCCGCTTCCTAAATCCGGCTGTTCAATAATCAACCCCATAGGTATAGCAATAAAGATAAAAGGCAGAATGAATGCACGCACTATCCCTAATCTATTTACCTTTAAGGAAATGTCATCTACGGATTTGGTACTGAAGTATTTGGCCAGGAATATTACCAAAACTAATTTTGCTATCTCAGAAGGTTGCACATTAAACCAAATAATCTTAAGCCATCTCTGGGCGCCTAAGCGCGTAATCCCTAAGATAAATACCAGTAATAATAAGAAGAGTACAAAGGCATAGAGGAAATAAGTCAGGTCCCAGAGGCGACGATAATTAAAATTAGACATTAACAGAAAAAAAGCTAGACCCAAAACTGCCCATAAGATCTGGCGTTTATAAAGCTGCTGCCATGGGTCGCCTTCTTTCTGATAAGCGCTGCTGTATATGGAAAGAATACCGATACAACTAATCAAAACCGCAATGATTAATATGACAAAGCCGGTATTACGCAAGATATCCCTCTCTTCTTTATTTTTAGAAAGACTTTAAGTTAATCCCTGCTTAAACATGTTCTCTATTATTTGCTTGGCTACTACACTGGCAGCATATCCGGAACCGCCGTTTTCTAATAATACGCAGATAACGAACTTAGGCGTATTATAGGGAAAGAAACCGGTGAACCAGCCGTGGGGTTGTCCGCGCGATACCTGCGCCGTACCCGTCTTACCGGCAACAGAAACAGGTAAACTTGATAATACGCTAGCAGTTCCCCTATCTTGGGAAACTACCCCTTTTAGGCCTTGCCGGATATAATTTATCGTGCTCTCCTTCAACGATAGCGTTACGGTTTTTTTACGTAATCGGGTGATATCCTTACCAGCGATAGTTTTCACTATATAAGGCGTCACCAGAGTCCCCTTGTTAGCGAATACTGCCATCATCCGAGTAATCTGTAACGGCGTAACCAGCAATTCTCCCTGGCCGATAGAAAAATTTGCCGTATCGCCGTCAAACCAATTCTTGAATTGGGAGACCTTTTTCCATAACGGAGAGGGCACGAAACCATTCGATTCATAAGGTAGATCAACTGCGGTAGAATGACCAAAACCAAATTTTACGGCATAATCATAAATATTCTGTGCTCCCACCATGATGCCGGCCTTATAGAAAAAAACATCGCAGGAATGCACAATCGCCCCAATGAGATTCTGCTGGTTGTGCGTATCCCAACAGCCAAATTGCCGGCTTCCGATACGCGTACTGCCCTGGCAGTAAGAGGTAGTAGATAAATTAATTTTTCCCATCTCCAGGGCTGCCGTTGCTACTATCAATTTAAAGACCGAGGCCGGAGGATAAACACCACTGATAGCACGGTTAAGCAGAGGGGCCTGGGAATTATTCATCAGCCTGGCTACGTCAGAACCCTTCCTTTGCACAAACGCCGAAGGATTATAATTCGGGCTGCTGACCATAGCCATAATCTCGCCGCTATAGGGGTCCATAAGGATAATGCTGCCCCTTCTTCCCTCTAGTGCCTCTTCAGCTATCTTCTGTACCTTTAAATCCAAAGTTAACTGAATATCTTTTCCGTTATCGGGAGGTCTAAAACCCAATACCCCGACCAATCTACCGCGGTGGTCTACTTCTACCGACGAACCCCCTTCCTCCTGGCGCAGATAATAATCATATCTTTGCTCTATACCTCCGAAGCCCATAATATCTTTGGTTTTATAACCGTAATCGGCCAGCCTAGTCAGACGCCAGCGGTCAATTTCGCTCAGATAGCCTATGACATGACAGGCAAGCCTATCATAAGGATAATGTCTTAAAGGATAAGGCTGGATGATGATATTTTCTAGATCATGGTTTAATTCCTCCATGGCAATCGCCTTTTTTATACCTATATTGTTTGCGATAGTGGTAGGCATAAAGGGCGCGATATATGTACGCCGGAATTTATCTTTTAATTCTTTAAAATCCTTGTCCAGAATCCTGGCTACGCTAGCCAATGTTTTATTTACCTCGCCTTCTGAATAAACAGAAACCATGGCATCATAAGAAAGATAGTTATCTACAATTACATCGCCGTTACGGTCAAGAATATTTCCGCGGCTGCCTTTCTGAGGGATAAGCCGGATACAATTCTTATTACTCAATTCCCTGAATCTAGGACCCTGTATTACCTCCATATTTAAAATACCTAGGCCCAAGAGTAGAAAAATAAATCCGGTAGCCAGATTAATAGTATTTAGTCTCATGGTAAGTTAGCAACGAAGCGCGGCCCTGGTGACCTTTAATGCCAAAGGAAATACCAGTGCGGTATATAGTGCCTCCAGGGATACGGTGCGCAGTAAAATTCCGCAAGAGATAAAGTTCCCCATAAAGAAAAATATTAATCTTATGGTTATAGCGCTAATGAATGCTATTATAAATACGGCCACTATAAGGACGGGGTTATTATCTAGCGATACTTCCCTGGATAATTTTATAATCGCAAGGCTCAATAAGGCAAATAATAGGGTATTTACACCGAATGTATTCATGGCAAGGGCATCTTTGAGAATACCGGCAAAGATACTTAAAGCTATAGCCCGTTTAAATTCAAAAAAAAGGCTGGCATAAATACAGCAGATCAGGAGAAGGTCGGGCTTTACGCCAAATATGCTGATAGAGTCTAAAATTGCAACCTGCGCTAATCCCGCAGCTACTATAATGCCAAAAAAAATCCAGTTCTTCACCCTACCCTTCCTCTCCCAATCGCTACCCCTACCATTTTAGGAAGGGCTAGGTTCATGGTATGATTATCAATACCTCTTCTATGCTGGATATATCCACCGCAGGTTTTATCATGGCGTAGCGGCTTAACCCAGAAAACTCATCCCCGATATTCACGACACTTCCTATGAGTAAACCTTTAGGATAGCTCTCGGTTAAGCCGGAAGTTATAACTATATCCGAAGCCTGTATATCAGCACCCTTAGGCAGATATTTCATGATTAAAGAATTCCCAAGAGTTCCGGATACCAGCCCCTCCTGGCGGCTACGCTGGACTATCGCTGAAACTGCGAAATTCGGGTCATTAAGCAGCATCAGCTTGCTGGTAGAACCTGTAGTCTCAATAATCCGACCAACTAATCCTAAATAGGTAATCGCTACCAAACCGCGCCTGATCCCCTGAGAGCTTCCCTTATCAATCAGCACTTGCGATGACCAGTTATCCGCTGAACGGCCGATGATCCTGGCGGCGATTACCTTAAATGTAGATTTCTGTTTAAGAGAAAGGAGATCTTTTAGCCTTTTATTCTCCAGATAAACTTCATTGACCGTGTTGATTTTACTCCTCAGTAAATCTATCTCGTTCTTAAGCCTTTTATTCTGGATAAGATTACGGTGGTAGAAGACCATTCCGCCAATTTCGTGTTTGGCGAAGGTTAATAAACTTAAGGGAATTTTTAAAATATAATAAACGGGTCTTCTTACGGCAGGGGTTAAGCTAGAAAGCAGTATCAGCAGAGAAACAGAGATCGCAAGGTAGGGTAGGGTTTTCTTTTTAAACTTCAACACATCCTATTACTAAAAAAGTTAAGAGTACATCTCGGATTTTATCGGGACGGTTACTTTTTTCAGATACCGTATTTCATCTAAAACCTTGCCCGTGCCTACAGCTACGGCAGTCAGGGGATCATCAGCAATATGCACCGGTAATCCCGTTTCCTCAGAAATCAACTTATCAATTCCTTTCAGCAGTGCCCCGCCGCCTGCTAATACCAGGCCGTGATCAATTAAATCTGCGGCTAATTCAGGAGGAGTTCTTTCTAAGGATATCTTGGCTATCTCTAGTATGGCACGCAACGGTTCCTGCAACGCCTCCCTTACCTCTTCGGAAGTTATAGTTACGCTCTTAGGAAGCCCGGTAATCAAATCCCTTCCTTTTACCTCCAGGCTCATTTCTTCATCAAGGGGATAGGCAGAGCCGATTTTAATCTTTATCTCTTCTGCGGTGCGTTCGCCGACCATAAGATTATATGTTTTCTTCAGATATTCAATAATCGCCTCGTCCATCTCGTCTCCACCGATCGGCAGGGACTTGGAAAAAACAATACCTGCCAGCGAGATTACTGCAATCTCGGTTGTCCCGCCGCCGATATCTATCACCATATTACCGATGGGTTCCTGTATAGGTAAACCTACGCCAATAGCTGCGGCAATGGGTTCTTCAATTAAAAATACTTCTCTGGCTCCGGCACGCTCTGCGGAATCCTTAACCGCGCGCCGCTCCACCTCCGTAATCCCGGAAGGAATGGCGATAACGATTCTAGGCCTGACTAAGACGCGGCGGTGATGTACTTTTTTTATAAAATACCTTAGCATCGCCTCGGTTATCTCAAAATCAATAATCGCGCCATCTTTCATCGGCCGGATGGCCACGATATTACCGGGCGTGCGGCCAAGCATGCGTTTGGCTTCCTCACCTACCGCCAGGACATGGGATGTACCTTTTTCAATAGCTACCACCGATGGCTCACAAAGAACTACTCCTTCACCCTTAACATAAACCAGGGTCGTGGCCGTACCTAAATCAATACCCATATCATTAGAGAATAAGCCTAGCATATAACTCAATAATCTCCTCATATTTTCTTTAAACTTTCCCATACCCTTCTCCTTTTAATGGTAGTAAAGGATTTTAACAGAGATTAAACCATATGTCAAATAAAAAGTTACTTATTTTTGTTAGGTTCATAGGCATAGATAATATCTTAATGGGTGACTGCCTACCTGTCTGCCGGAAGGCAGGGAAATCAAACCAATCCACCCGCTAAACCCTCTTTATGAACTTATAAAAATTCAAGGGGTAAAGTTAAAAAACCTGATAAATTTGAATTAATTAATTTAAAAGGGTCTGAAGAAGGCTCAAAAAGTTAGGGAAGGACTTATTTATGCAGGTTACATCATCTATCCTAGTAGCGCCTTTAGCTCTTAAGGCGGCAATGATCATGCTCATGGCTGTACGGTGATCTGCGTAGCTTGCTACCGACGCACCTCTGAGGCCCTCAGCCCCTTGAATGATAATCTTTTCCCCACCGCCCCTATTCATGACTTTGATATGCGCTCCCATTTTTCTTAAATTATCGGACATAGACCTGATACGGTCTGTTTCTTTTACGCGTAATTCTCCTGCCCCTTCGAAAACGGTTCTCCCCCGGGCATAACAGGCAGCCACCATTAAAATGGGTAATTCATCTATTAAAGAGGGAATTTCTTCTCTTTTGATAACCGTGCCCCTTAAAGGACTACCCTCTACTATCAAATCCCCCCTGGGTTCATAATCTTGGATTTTTGTTTTTTCTTTTTGGTTTTTTATACACGCCCCCATTCTTTTGAGCACCCGGATAATACCCATGCGCGAAGGGTTAAGATTCACATTTTTTATCAAAACCCGTGAACCCGCTAATATTGTGGCGGCTACGATAAAAAAACTGGCTGAGGAGATGTCTGCGGGTATCAAGACCTGACCAGGGGAAACCAGCTCTCGGTTTCCTTTTATAACTACCGTATTTTGTTGCAGTTTTATTCTTGCTTTAAATAAACGCAGCATGCGCTCTGTGTGGTCCCGCGTCTTTATAGGCTCGATAACCCTGGTCGTACCTCTAGCATAAAGACCGGCGAATAATATTGCTGACTTTACCTGCGCAGAAGCAAGCGGCATATTATAGGTAATAGGTTTGGGGTCTACACCTTTAATTGTAATCGGCGGATATTCTTCAAATTTGGTATTAGGTATTAGGTTTTTGGTTTTAGATATGTGGCGCGCGGAAATTTCTGCGCCCATCATTCTCAAAGGAACGGTAACGCGCCGCATCGGCCTTTGGGAAAGGGCCGCGCCCGCATTCAAAGTAACGCTAAACCTCTGGCCTGCCAGGACACCTAAAGTAAGCCTTAAGGTAGTCCCTGAATCACCCGCAAAAATAGGCCCCTGCGGCTTCTTTAATCCGCGTAGCCCCTTACCAAATACGGTAATAGTCTGGGTATTTTTATCTTGCGAATATTGTCTTATTTTTATACCTAATTTCCGGAAAACCCTTATAGTAGTAAGGCAGTCTTTATTGGCGGGAAAATTTTTAACCGTGGTTTTACCCTGACTGATAGCGCTGATAATTATAGACCGGTTAGCTATAGATTTATCGCCTAAGAGAGAAATTTTACCTTGCAGACGGTGTTCGGCTGGCTTGACTAAAATAAACCTCATTCAGTCTTCTGCGCTACCCTGTCCCCTTCGCTGATCTGGTTTTTTGTATCGCTAGAGAGAAAATCTGCTGCAGACATGGCGTCGTGGGCCTTACTGACCTTGACGTCGCCTATGTAATTACTATTATTGTAAACAGAGAATATATCATTGGCGTTTACGCCGTCTCTACTGCCTAAATTGATGACTACAAAATTATATTCTTTATTTACTACCAAAATTTTACCCTCTAATCCTTTAGACTTCTGGGTCTGCGCACTTGGCGTACCTTCGGGGCTAACAACAACCGTACCCAGGTCTACCCCGCCCTGGACATTTAGCTTCTGGGTCTGCGTTTCTAATTCTTTTATCTTTATCTCTAGCTGCGCCCTTTTGCCCTCTAGAACCTTTATCTGCGCTTGAGTTTTTTCTACATCATCCTGTGCCTGAACAAGTTTAGTATCTAAATCAGAACTTAATCTTCTCTGTCTTTCTAGGTCAGCAGTTAATTTTTTTACATCATCTAATGCCTTTTCTTTTTCGGCGCTTTCTGCTTTTAGGTCAGCGGCCAAGCTATCAATTTTATCCTGAGAGGCTTTGGACTTAAGCTCCATCTGGGAAATTGTCTTTTTATACTCCTCTAATTTTGTCTCGCTAACCTTTTGTTTGATCGCCAGGTCATCCACCTGTTGCTGAAGCTCCGTATTCTTGGCCTTTTCCTGTTGGAGAAGATAAAAACCCGTCCCCGCCAGAGAGAGAGAAACTAATATTAATACGATAAATATTGCTATGGGTGATTTAATTTTCTCGCTCATCCGCCCTCCTCTTAATATATATATTAATAATGACCCTTTAGAAAACAACTTTATTTCTTAAGTGGTTATTATAACATTACATAGATAAAAATCAAGTCTTATTTTAACATACCTTTGAATTCAGGGGGTGACGGGGAAAAAAATTCTACGAATTTTTCCGTACGCGGGTGTATAAAGCCAATAACCTCAGCATGTAGCGCCAATCTACTAAACGCATTATTCCTACCATATTTGGTATCGCCTAGGATAGGGTGTCCCACAAACGCCAAGTGTACCCTCAGCTGATGCGTCCTGCCGGTAAAAGGCTCCAATTCTAAAAGGCTAAAATCTTCCTTTCGTTTTAAAGTGCGGTAATAAGTCTTGGCGTATTTTGTCTTTTTTCCAAAACCTACTGACATATTTTTTCTTTTGCGGGGGTGCCTACCAATGGGCAGCTCGATTACGTTCTCATCAAACTCCATCCTCCCTTTTACCAGGGCAATGTATTTACGTTTAATACTGTGTTCAGAAAACTGCCGGGCTAAAGAAAGGTGAGCGGCGTTATTTTTAGCAATGACTAATAGGCCCGATGTCTCCTTATCCAGCCTATGCACAATACCCGGCCTTTGCGGATTAATATCGGAGAGTTTTTTAAAACGGGATAGCAACGCATTCACCAGGGTATGTTCATAATTTCCCGGAGCAGGATGTACCACCAACCCCGGATGTTTATTTATTATTGCCAGGTCTTCGTCTTCATAAATAACCTCCAAAGGTATATCTTCTGCACGTAGGGCACTGGCCTTCTTATCTTCAATACAGATCCTGATCTCATCGGACTCCTTTACTTTAAGGTGCGGCCTTATCAGGGGTATATCTTTTATCGTAACCTTCCCGTCTTGAATTAATTTTTGGATAAAGGTGCGCGAAAGCCCGAGATCCTCCTTCTGGAGAAAATCCAAGAGGAACAAATCTAGGCGTTTACCCGCATCGCTATCTGAAACGCTATAGATATACTCCCGCATATTAGTCTTTGGGCCTTCTGATTAAGAGGAGCTTAAAAAAGGAGAGGAAAAATATTACTATGCTCATAACCTGAAACAGCGTCAATCCCAAGAAGATAATCTGGTTATCAAAACGCCAGAATTCGATGAAGAACCTTTTGAGCGAATACAGTAACAGATAAGTAAAGAATATTTCGCTTGCTCGGTGGGGTCGATTTTGTAAGAATCTTAAAATCATAAATATAAAGATTAGAACTAAAGAAGAGTATATCTGCGTGGGGATAAGAAGAGAGTTATGTGCCGGAAAATATATACCGAATTTGGAAACCTTGCCAAAACAACAGCCGTTTAATAGACAACCGATCCTGCCTACTGCCTGGGCCAGGGCTACAAAGGGAACGATTAAATCTAAGATTTTATATACCGCTAAATTTTTCTTCTTCAGGTATACGATACCGGAAAATGTCCCCAGCGTTAATCCCCCAAACCAGGATAACCCTCCGTGCTGCAGCATAATTATCTCAAGGGGATTTTTCAGGTAATAACCCGCATTCTCAAGTATATATAAAAGGCGCGCTCCGGCAATCCCCCAGATAAAAACTATAAAGCAAAAATTAAGGATTGTCTCAGGATTAATCTTCTCTCTCTTAGCCTCTAGAATAATCAGAGCTGAACTTACTAAAAATGCGGCTACCAGCGTAAGGCCATAGGAATATATGGTAAAAGGACCGATTTGACAGATTATGGGATGCATCTCTTTAAGGTCGAAGTCGAAGTTAAGGTCAAGGTGGTAAATATTTTATTCAGCCTTAGCCTTGAGCCTTAGCCTTTTTCTTGTTTAACGGTTCTGCCTAACTTAAATAATGAGAATCCTAACAAAATAGCTCCAACAGTGATGGCAGAATCCGCCAGGTTAAATACCGGCCAGATACGAAAGTCTAAAAAATCAACTATATGCCCCCGGATTAACCGATCGATAAGGTTGCCTAGGGCACCGGCTAAAATAAGGCTTAAAGATATATTATAAAAGGAACACTTTCGGTATTTATTTTTCTTTAAAACCGCCAGGATTAAAACTACGGCGAATAGGGAAACAAAAATAAATAACCGGGCCTGGTCCTTGAGTATGCCGAAAGCCGCCCCGCGGTTATAGATCAGCGTAATATGGAATATTCCCTGTATTACGGGTAGAGACTGGTTTAATAATAAATTCTTAGTGACAAGGAGTTTGGTGAGTTGGTCTAAAAAAAGGATAGACAACGTGATGATAAAGATCATCAAGGATTGGAAATTTTATTTCTTTTCTGTTCTTTCTTGGCACTTAAGACAGAAGCGCGCGTAGGGAACAGCCTTTAATCTGATTTTAGTAATGAAGGATTTACAATCTTGGCAAACGCCGAATGTGCCTTCTTCGATTCTCTTGAGGGCGTCATCCAACTCGTATACTGATTCCCTTTCGCTGGAAATTATCCCCAGGGCAAACTCCCGGTCATATGCGTCTGAGGCCACATCAGCCATATGGTAGGTATAACCGGAGATATCCCCCGCGGCATCCTTCTGGGATTTCTTCAGGGTATCTTCAGAAATGTGCTTTATCTCCTCGACGACTTTCTCTTTTATTTTCAAGATTAAGGTTTTAAAATATTCTAATTCTTTTTTAGATAATTTTTTTCTCAATTTATGCTCCTCCCATCGCCTTTAGGCACCTGCCGCAGATTAAAGGGTGATCCTTATTATTCCCGGTCGATGCGGAATAATTCCAGCAACGCGCGCATTTTATTCCTTCCGCCTTACTGACCGTAATCACGGGGGTCTCGCCAGAGGCAGCGGATTTAATCTCTTCTTCCAAGCTGACCTCAACCTGCGAAACCTTAAAAATCTCAACCAATTCGGCTTCTAAGCTCTGTAAGAATTTATAACGTTTTGGGCTCTTTGTCAATAAGTTTATTTTAGCGTCAAAGGAGCTGCCGATTAAGCCTTGCCCGCGTTTTTCTTCCAGCGCCTTAGCCACATCCGGGATTAACTCCATAACGGCCCCTAATCCGCTATCGATTTTATCCCCGGACCCTTGCTGCGTGAAGGCCTCATTTTCTTTAGGCCATTCTAAAAGATGCGCGCTTACGACAGGGTTATCCCTTTTGGTCTTAGGCATATGTTCCCAGATATCCTGTGCAGTAAAAGCCAGGATAGGCGCCATTATCCTGACTAAAACATTCAGGATTTCATAAATAGCTGTCTGCGCTGCCCTTCTTTCCAGAGAATCAGCGGCATAGGTATAGAGCCTACCCTTAACCATATCTAAATAATACATGGAGAGGTCTTGGTTACAGAAATCATAAATATTCTTATAGGCCTTGTGGAATTCAAAATTATCATAAGCCTTTTGCGTATTACCAATGGCCTGTTCCATCTTAAAGAGTATCCATTTATCTATCTTTTTTAAATCCTGGTAATTTACTTTATCTTTATCGGGGCTAAAGTCATATAAATTGCTTAAGGCAAACCTGGCGGTATTCCTGATTTTACGGTAGGCCTCAGAAAGCCGTAAGAGTATTTCGGGAGAAATGCGGATGTCTTCGTTATAATCGCTGGAGGCCACCCATAGCCTTAAAATATCTGCTCCGTAATCTTTGATGATATCTTGGGGCGAAATCACATTACCGATAGACTTAGACATTTTTCTGCCTAAACCGTCCACTACAAAACCATGCGTAAGCACGCTTTCAAATGGGGGTTTCCCGTCAATACACATCGCCGGGATCAGGGAAGACTGGAACCATCCGCGGTGCTGGTCAGATCCCTCCAGGTATAAAGCGCAAGGAAACCCCAGATCTTTTCTCTTCTTTAATACCGCCTGATGACTTACTCCGGAATCTAGCCAGACATCCAGAATATCTTCGCAGCGCTTGAATTTATTTCCTTTGCACTTAGAACAAACAAATTTTTTAGGTAAAAATACTTTAATGTCTTCCTTAAACCAGGTATCGCTGCCTTCCCTTAAAACTCTCTTAGCTAGATTACTAATAACCCGGGGGTCAAGTATCACCTCGTCACAGTTTAAACAGCGTACTGCCGGTATGGGAACGCCCCAATATCTCTGGCGGGAAAGGCACCAATCCGGCCTTAATTCTACCATGGCCCTGATTCTCTCTCTAGCGGTTGCGGGGATCCAGGTAATATTTTTCTCTATCGCCCCCAGTAGTTTTTTTCTTAAATCTTTGTGGTCAATATTTAGGAACCACTGTTTGGTCGCCCTGAATATTATGGGATTTTTACAACGCCAGCAATGCGGATAGGAATGCTCTATCTGGGAGTTAAAAAACAATGCCCCTAATTTTTGGAGTTTATCGACAATCAACTTATTGGCGTCGTAAACATTTAATCCCTGAAACTCCCCTGCCGTAGTATCAAAATTCCCCTTATCATCTACGGGCATCAGGATGTTCAGCTTATATTTTAACCCAGTTAAATAATCATCGTTGCCGTGGCCGGGAGCAGTATGGACTAAGCCCGTACCTTCTTCTTTAGAGACATAGTCTGCCAGGACTACGCGTCCCTGCCTTGATACAAAAGGATGATTATAGGTAAGACCCTCTAAATCCCTGCCTTTAATCTCCTTTATCAGCTCGTATTTATCTATTCCTGCCTGGGTTAAAACCTGCGACAATAAATCCTTGGCTATAATGTGATTTCCTTTGCCCGTCTTTATATAGGAATAAACAAGATCAGGGTGTACGGCTACAGCCACATTAGCGAGTAGTGTCCAAGGCGTAGTAGTCCAGATGACCAAATAACTATCCGGGGCATAATCTCTGGTTTCATCCAGTTTGAATTTAACATAGATTGAAGCAGAAACATGTTCTTCATATTCTACTTCTGCCTCTGCCAGCGCAGTCTCGCACTTAAAACACCAGTTCACCGGTTTTAATCCCCGGTAAACATAACCTCTTTTAACCAGTGCGCCAAAAGAACTAATGATGCCCTCTTCGTAATCAGGCGTTAGGGTAAGATAAGGATTCTGCCAATCTCCGAATACGCCTAAACGTATGAATTGCTCCTTCTGAATAGAAACATACTTAAGGGCATAGGCATAAGCCTTCTTTCTAAATTCTAATTGGTTAATCTGATATTTATTTATGCCTAATTCTTTAAAGAGCTGGTGTTCAACAG
Source organism: Candidatus Omnitrophota bacterium (assembly GCA_043802425.1). Classification (GTDB taxonomy): domain Bacteria; phylum Omnitrophota; class Gorgyraeia; order Gygaellales; family Profunditerraquicolaceae; genus JAGUYA01. Next base: position 5,059 of record JAZDLA010000082.1, on the reverse strand, counting down.
GCAGGCCATGACAATCCCAGCCCGGAACATAACTAGAATCAAAACCCCGCATGGTCTTATATTTTACGATAATATCCTTTAAGGTTTTATTTAAGGCATGCCCGATATGGATATCGCCGTTGGCATAAGGAGGCCCGTCGTGCAGGATATATTTAGGTTTACCTTTGGACTTTTTGCGGAGAAGCTGGTAGAAACCCGTATCCTGCCAGGCCTTTAAGAAAACAGGCTCTCTTTTAGGCAGGTCTGCCTTCATGGAAAATTTTGTCTGGGGAAGGTTTAGGGTATCTTTATAATCCATGCTATTTGATGTACCTACCAATAATAATATCTAAATCCTGCTTAACCCTTGCGGAAATTAATTTCCTGTCGGTAACAATCGCATATTTAAGCGCGTCTTTACAACGGCACGCCCGCTCCGGCTGGATATTTTTAATTGCTGCGCAAAGGATACGCTTTGCATTCTCTACATTCTTATTTAAATTCTGGATGATCATTTCGATAGTTACGCTTTCATGCTCTGGATGCCAACAGTCATAATCCGTAACCGCAGCTAAAGTAGCATAACAAATCTCTGCTTCGCGGGCTAATTTGGCTTCGGCAAAATTGGTCATACCGATAACGTCCATACCCCAACTGCGGTAGAGTTTTGACTCCGCAAGGGTAGAAAATGCCGGGCCCTCCATATTTATGTAAGTTCCGCCGTTATGTATCCTTAAATTTAAGTTTTTACCCGCCCCGTATATTGACTTGCGTAACTCTTCGCAAACCGGATGCGCGAATTCAATGTGGGCAACTATACCGTCGGTAAAAAAACTCATCTCCCTGGCGTAGTTAGTCCTGTCCACGAACTGGTCTACGGCTACAAAATCCAGGGGTTTCAATTCTTCTTTTAAGCTCCCGCAGGCTGTCACGGAAATAATCCGTTCGACACCCAGCTTCTTCATGGCATAGATATTGGCCCGGTAATTTATCTGGCTGGGAGGGATGCGGTGACCCACGTCATGACGCGGCATAAAAACAACTTCTTTATCCTCCAGGTTACCGACGATAAGATTACCGGAAGGCGCACCGAACGGCGTCTTTACCGTTACCGTTTCTTTAACTTCTATCCCTTCGATCTGATATAATCCGCTCCCGCCGATGATACCGATACGTCCCATTTCTCTACTCCTTTTTAGATAATTCCTTTGCGCGTTTAACAGCTGCCTCTACTGCTTCAGATAAAGAAAATCCTTTTTTTAATTTTTCTAGCCCCGCCTCGGTAGTGCCCTTCTTAGAAGTAACCTGTTTACATAGCGTCTCTGGAGACATCTTCGTTGCCCGTAAAAGAGCAATACTACCCGTAGAGGTCTTAGAGACTAACAGCTCGGCCTGACGCAAAGAAAAACCCAACGCCCTTGCTGAATCCATCAGTTCCGATTGAAATTTCCGACGGGAATATCCCAGCCAATCTTTAATATTTTTCTTTTTATTCTGGGTTAATAGATAATAGAAAAAACCCGGTCCACTTCCAGAAATAGCGGTTACCGCATCCATCAGGCATTCTCTCTGGATGATCATGGTTCTGCCTAGATGGCTAAATATTTTCTGCGCTAATTTAAGGTCTTTTTTAGTAGCGTATTTACCTTTACACAAACAAATCATGCCTCTACCGACTTTTATCGGCAAATTAGGCATAGCGCGGATAACGCCTATTTTCCCTAAGCGTTTTTCAATAAACTTTGTTTTAATGCCGGCAGCGATTGAAATAACCAATTTCTTGTCTATAGCGGGTTTGATTTTAGGCAAGGTGTCCTCAAAATCCTGCGGCTTAACCGCCAGAATGAGGGCTCTAGCATTGTTTACGACCTCTTCTATATTGCCGGCGACTTTAACCTTTGAAATATTCCCGGTCTTAGCTGTATCTTTGTCAAATACCCAGACTCCGTAGTAGTTTTTAACCCTGCGGGCAATGGCCGAACCCATATTCCCAAAACCGATTATTCCAATAGTTTTTTTCATCTTAACCTTCTTTCCGCTTCCCTTTAGTGAACTTACTAAACGGGACCCTGCCTACTATTAATCAGTAGCGGGAAAAGATTGCCCGGCCCAACCTGAGAATATCAGAGCCCTCTTCTATGGCTATTTCAAAATCATCAGTCATGCCCATGGATAAAATTTGTATTTCGTCGTGCGTCGTGCGTCGTGCGTTAATTTTATCTTTCAGGTCTTTTAATACTTTAAAATAGGATCTCGCTTTTTCTGGACTATCAACAAGAGGTGCGATAGTCATCAGGCCTTTTATATTTATATTTTTAAGGTTGGCTATTTCTTCCATAACTTTAATTGCCTCACCGGGTTTTAAACCAAATTTAGTCGCTTCTGGAGAGGTTTTTATTTCCATCAAAACATCTTGCCTTTTATGGATCTTTGCTGCTTCTTTATCAATAGTTTCGGCAAGGCGCAGGCTGTCTACGGACTGGATGAGGTCAAAAATCCTTACTGCATCCTTAACTTTATTCGTCTGTAAATGCCCCACCATGTGCCACTTAACAGTCGATAGTCGCCAGTCGCCAGTCGATAGCTCCCTATGTTTAGTAAGCGCTTCTTGAACTTTATTCTCTCCGATGTCAGTTATACCGGCCTCTATGACTTCTTTTATTTGTTGCGGCGTCCTACCTTTACTTACCGCTACTATGCTGACCGAACTAACTTCCCTGTTAATTCTTGCGCAGATTAAAGAAATGCGCTCCTTAACCTTTAGTATATTGTCTTTAATCATCTATTTTTAGGATTAAGGCATATTATATACCAGAAATGCGGCTGGTCAATTAAAAGTATTCCTGGTATATTTCTTTAACCTTATTGATGGTTTTCAGAACGGGGTTACAGGTGGGTTGATAATCAGACAGCGGCTGCGGTTTTTGTTCGTATAGCGCCTGGCAGATTATGCCTAAACAGGTAAGATAAGTCAGGTATTTTTGCCCGGAGAGGTTATTATTTTTGTTCGCTAGGAAGACTAGATAGGGGCTGGTAAGCCGCCCCAATTTTACCGGAATCCCCAGGGTATTCTCCAGAGCTTCCAGAAATCCTTCCAACAGCGTAGTCCTTCCTGTAACGATAAAATTACTCAAATCTTCGAGGGGGACCAGTTTTACTACAGCGGCCCTTATCCCCTGGCAGATAAATTTTGCCTTGGGAGTAAGGGTTTCGCAAATCGCTCTTTGGTTTAATGATTTATAAGCATTATTTTGTTTGACTAAAATTTCTTTATTCCCGTCTATCTGGCTATAATCACCTAATATTGCGTGTGACTGCTTGATATCTTGCGCCAAATCAAAAGGTACCTTTAACTCCTCTGACAGATGCATAGTTAAATCATCTCCGCCTGAAGATAAAATTGCGATATCCTGAAGTATCCCATCCTTAAAGAGAAGCAATTCTGTAATATCAGAACCTACATCGCAAAGTAGAGTTAGCCCTTTTTTAAGACCATCGTTAAATACGGCTTGGCTCGTGGCTAATCCGGTGAGAAACGCATCTTTTATTTCATACCCTGCCTGATTTACGGTGCGGATAAGGCTCTGGATAAAGGACAACTTAGCGCAGACTAAATATAGATCTACCGCAAGCCTATGGCTGTATAACCCTAAAGGATTTAAAACGCTAGCGTGCGAGTCTATGGAGTAACCGTGGATGATCTGATGGATGGTCTCCTCATCAAGACTCGAACCTAAAATACGGGCCTGCTCATTTACCTTTTGTATATCGGTTGAGGTAATAACCTTATTGCCCCTCTCCGCAAGCGGTATCACTGCGCCGCTATGTTTAGTGACTATAGCTGTTCCTGAGATATTGGTATATATGGATTTAATATTTATACCGGATTTTCCTTTCAGGTTCTTTAGTGCATTTGTGATGGAGCTGACTAAATCTATGGAATTTACAATCGTGCCTTTCTTCATGCCCTTTACCGGTAGAGTCTCAAAAAAGATATCCGCAATCTGCCTCTTCTTGATTCCCGCAACTACCGCGGCGATCTTACTGGAACTGATATCCAATGCGCAAATGTAATTATTTAGCATCTTTAAATTTTATAACCGGCTCTCTAAACTTTAGGTCAATATATTTTATATCCGCGATGTCTGTCCCTAATTGGGTAAGCATGTCTGATAAAATGCGCACCTTCTCAGCAATACCGTATTGACCGATCTTAACTTCTAAGGGCCCTACTATAGTTATTTTCTGGTCTATGGTATTGCCTGGTACCTGCATAAAAAATGATGTATTCATGGGATTAGTAACATCTATTCTTTTAATTTTATAGTCTTCTAACCCGCGGTTTAACCTCGTCTCTTTTATTATGTTTACAGCCAAAGCCAGGTTTTTAATATTATATTGTTTACCGGAATTCACGGCGAGAATTTTTTTTTCAAGGCCGACGATAACCGGTAAATCCGTTTCCGCTAGCTCCTGCGGTATCTCAAAGACCGTCAGGTCGCCGTCTACACAGAAGTTCCGGTATAACTTTAGCTGGGCCAAGGCCTGACGTTGGCTAAGAAGCACAAATAAACGGTCAGGCAGAAGCCTGATTAACCTAATCTTTAGATAAACCGGATGCAATTCTGATATATACCTTGATTCCTTCTTTAAGTCAAGGGTAAAGATATTACGACCCACAAGATAAGAAAAATCAGGCCCTGCTTGTGGTTTGCTGGTGATGATCTCTTTTATTTTAAAATAGTCATAGGTCCTCAGGCCTTTGATAAGATGGCCTGTGAGAAAAAATAACGTACTAAAAATTATTAAACCGGAAATTACTAATTTAACCGGAAACCTTATCCTGCGCTTTATCATAGGCTAATTTAATTAATTTAAGGCATAATTGATTAAATTCTATCCCTATTATCTTGGCTGCCTTGGGTAAAAGACTGGTCTGGGTGAATCCTGGTATGGTATTTACTTCCAGCACGAATGGGATATTATACCGGTCAAGAATCATATCCACTCTCGAACAACCGAAACAACCCAGCAATTTATGGGCCATTAAAGCTGCCTCTTGAATTTTTCTGCTTAGGTC
>JAZDLA010000081.1:0-7685 GCA_043802425.1 Candidatus Omnitrophota bacterium | reverse complement strand
CCCACTCGGCATCATCCATACGTAGTATCAAGCCATCTTTAGTGATGCCGGCATTGTTAACTAATATATCAACCTTCCCAAATTTGTCAAGAATTTTGTTTATACCTTGAGTAACCTTTGCGTAATCCGTAACATCCAGTTCTAAGGTCAGGGCCTTCCTGCCTAAGGCCTCGATATCCTGACAGGTCTTATCTGCCTTTTCCATGTTTACATCGCCCACAACAATATCGGCACCCTCGGCCGCAAACTTCAGGGCAATCTCTCTGCCAATACCTCCAGCAGCACCCGTAACTAGAGCCACCTTATTTTCAAGACGCATTCTGCCTCCCTAAGAATAAAAGTAGGTAGCAGATAGTAGCTAGGTGTTAGGGATAGAACCCTACATACTACCTGCTAAATTGACGACATCTTCCTTCTTTTCGATATTAGTTACCTCTGCTGCCTGATCAATCCTGCGCATCAGGCCTTTTAGGACCTTACCCGGGCCGAATTCAATAAAGCCTGTAATTCCTTCAGCTAATATAAACTTCATGGAATCTTCCCAAAGCACACTGGTAGTGATCTGTTTAATCAGATTATCTTTAATCTCTTGCGCTCCGCTAACCAGTCTGGCTGTAACATTGCTCACCACCGGTATCCTGGGTGGCTCTATTTTAATCTTCTCTAACTCCCCGGCTAATTTTAAAGCTGCCCCCTTCATAAATGAAGAGTGGAATGCCCCGCTTACCTCTAATAAGATGACCTTTTTTGCGCCCTGCGCTAAGGCCCTACCTTCAGCCTCTTGAATCTCCCTCTTACCTCCGGAAATAACGATTTGACCCGGACAATTTATATTGGCGACCTCAGTCCTGGTCTTTACACAAATATCTCTGATTGCTGCTAAATCTAACCCTAAAATAGAAGCCATGCTGCCGCAAGAAGCCTTAGCTTCTTCTTCCATAAACTCCCCGCGCTTCCTTACTAGATAAACGGCGTCTTCAAAACTTATCGCTTCTGCTGCTACCAGCGCCGAATACTCGCCTAGGCTTAATCCTGCAACGTAATTCCCAACTCCTGACTCGTAACTCCTAACTGACTTAAATGCCTCCCACGCCGCAATACTCATGGTTAATATCGCAGGTTGGCAATTCTGGGTCTGGGTCAACTCCTGCTGTTGACCTTCAAAACAGAGCCTCGAAAGCGCAAAACCTAAAACCTGATCTGCCTTATCAAAGACCACTTTACTCTCAGGAAAGGTCTCATATAAATCCTTTCCCATACCTATATATTGGCTACCCTGGCCGGCGAATAAAAAAGCGGTCTTATCCATTACCATTTGACTAAACAAGCACCCCAAACCAGGCCTGCGCCAAAGGCATCCAGAAGAACAATATCGCCTTTTTTAATTCTACCTTCCTTAACTGCCTCGCAAAGCGCAGTAGCCGTAGAAGCCGAAGACATATTTCCGTATTTTTTTATATTCAAGTAAACCCTATCCTCAGGTAACCCCAGCCTCTTGGCCATGGCTAAAATAATGCGGATATTAGCCTGATGCGGAATCACCAAATCTATATCCTTACATTCTAATCCGGCTTTCTTTAAAGCAACCTGCGCTGCGTCAGTCATAATCTTTACCGCTAACTTAAATATTTCATTACCTTCCATTTTTAAATAATGCAGCCGTTTATCTATGGTTTTATGCGTGGCCGGATTTCGCGAACCACCTGCGGGAAGCATCAATAAATCTGTCATGGCGCCGTCGGTGCCTAAATGCGCGGAGAGTATGCCGCCGGATTTTACCTGCGAAAGTACAGCCGCGCCCGCACCATCGCCGAAGAGAACACAGGTATTTCTATCTTTCCAGTCAGTTATAGAAGATAAAACTTCAGCCCCCACCACTAAAACATTCTGATAAGCGCCCCGGGCAATAAATTGCTGAGCAATCACGATGGCATAAACAAATCCTGCGCAAGCAGCAGAGATATCAAAACAAGCTGCATTCTTTGCGCCGAGGGCAGCCTGCACAAAACAGGCTGTAGAAGGAAACTGCATATCTGGCGTAATCGTAGCCACAATGATTAAATCTATTTCCTGGGCCTTGAGCCCCGCGTTTTTCAATGCTTCCCTGGCTGCGTTGACTGCTAAATCCGAAGCCGCTTCGTTACCGGCTGCCAGCCGCCTCTGTTTTATGCCGGTGCGCGCGGTGATCCATTCATCAGAAGTATCCACCATCTTCTCTAAGTCAAGATTGGTTAAAATCTTTTTCGGCAGATACTCGCCTACGCCGATTATACCTACTTTTTTCATCTTTTTATCTTTATGATTTTAACGCTTCCAGGACCTTTTCGTTAAACTGGCGCTCCACTTCTTCTTTGGCAACACGAATAGCATTCTTGATCGCCTTAGCATTGGAACGACCATGGCCAATAATTACTATACCGTTGATGCCTAATAAAGGTGCGCCGCCGTATTCAGAATAATCTAATTCTTTTTTGAAACGCCTGAGGCTCCCCCTTAAAAAAAGTAACCCTATTTTTCCGAAAGGATTGCTCAAGAGATGCCTTTTTAAAAATATGCCCGTGGCCTCAGCAGCGCTCTCGGAGACCTTCAAGGCTACATTGCCTACAAAACCGTCACAGACAATAATATCGCTCTTACCGGAAAAGAGGTCTTTGCCTTCTATATTACCGATAAAATTAAGTTTGCCTTTTCCAAAGAGCTCATGTGTTTCTTTCATAAACCCTGTTCCCTTGCTCTCTTCTTCTCCGATATTCAATAGGCCTACACTGGGATTAGGCTTATTAAATATACAACGCAGATAAACATCAGCCATTATGCCATATTGTAACAACTGCGAGGGTTTAGGGTCAATATTAGCGCCTACATCTATCACTAGGGATATCCCTTTAAGGGTAGGAATAACCAAAGCAATCCCCGGCCGCTCAATACCCGGTAACAACCCTAGCCCCAAGGCTGCGGCACAGACTACTGCACCGGTATTGCCGGCGCTCAAGAAAGCCTCTGCCCGGCCCTCTTTGACTAAATCTAAGCCGATGACAATGGAAGAATTTCTTTTCCTACGCACGCTGACAGCCGCAGATTCGGACATACCGATTACTTCCTGGGTATGGATTATCGAAATAGCATTACCCTTATGCCTTGCTTTCTTTAGTAGCGGTGTTATCTTCTGCTCATCGCCCGCAAGGATAATCTCTACGCCGTATTCCTTAACCGCAGCTATGGCGCCATCAATAACAACGGCGGGTGCATAATCGCCACCCATAGCATCAACTGCTATCTTCATCTTAAGACTTTCCCTTTTTCTTTTCCTTGACCTTTATCTCAATAACCTGCTTACCGTTATAATAACCGCAGATTTTGCAAACCCGGTGAGAGAGTTTCGGCTGTTTGCATTGCGGGCAAGGATTAAGATTAGTCTTGCTTAATTTCCAGTGGGTGCGGCGCTTTCTTCCGCGCGCCTTGGAATGTCTCTGTTTAGGTAGTGGCACAGGAACAACCTCCTTCGTTTAAATTTTTACCGCATTTAGGACACAACCCTTTACAATCAGGTTTACACAAAGGTTTAATCGGGTAATCTAAGATGATCTCCTCCTTTATATCCTGATCCAAATCAATGGTGGATTGGCTGTTATCTGCCTGATAATTCAACCGGAAATTCTTCTTCAGGTCAACCTCGAATTCCTCCAGGCAGCGGCTACAGCTTAAATACATGGCGCCGTCTAAAGTGAGCGTTGCGGTCACGGCGTTGGTGATCCGTGAAACTTCTGCCCTCGCCTTTAAGGGCTGATAAAATTTAACCGTTTCTGTATCTAGCTCTAGCTTCGCCGGATTAATTACTTCATCTAAAATTAATCCTTCCAGCGGTATGCGATTTATGTCTATCTTCACGAAATCTTGCGCAGCTTCTCTTTCAGGGCTTTCTCCACAAAATCCGGGACAAAACTAGATAAATCCGCGCCTAAAGAAGCTGCTTCTTTTAAAAGTTTTGAGGAGAGATAACTGTAGGATTCCTGAGGCATCAAGAAAATTGTCTCGATATCAGGTGAGAGCTTTCTGTTGGTCAAAGCCATCTGGAATTCGTATTCAAAATCCGAGATCATGCGCAACCCCCGGATTAATACCTTTGCCTTTTGTTTACGGGCATACTCAACCACTAGGCCATCAAAGTCCACTATAGTTATGCCTTGAGAGTCTACGGTAGCTTTCTTAAGCATCTCAACCCTCTCCTGTACGCTAAAGAGCGGCTTTTTGTAAGGATTATGCGCCACGGCTACGATAATCTCAGAAAAGATATCCTGCGCCCGCTTGATCAGATCAATATGGCCGTAGGTAACCGGATCAAAACTACCCGGGTAAACTGCCTTCTGGCACATCTTAAGACTCTCCTTTACGGTAGAACGATAAAACCGTGTCGCCGTAACTCTTGTGCTTAAACAAAGTTAATTCTCCCAAGGATTCTGGGAGAATATCTTTTTTAAAATGCTGCGCTACTATTAAACCAGTGGGCGTTAATATATCATAAAGCGATAATGTTTGCAAGGTTTTTTTTGAGAGCCCCTCATAATAAGGCGGATCTAAGAAAATAATATCGAATTTCCTCTGATCTTTATAAAAGATCTCTATGGCGGCGTCCGCTTGCTTTTGGTATAGATTACAGGCTTTTAATTTTAAAGATTCTATGTTCTTATTTATAGTCAGCAGGCAATCCCGATTGTATTCTACCAGGGTCAGCTCCGCCACTCCCCGCGAAGCTGCTTCAAAGCCTACTGCCCCTGAGCCGGCAAACAACTCTAAAAAGGATACCCCTTCGATATCTCCTAAGATATCAAAGATAGCTTTACGCACCTTATCCTGCGTGGGCCGGATGCCTTTGGGCATCTGAACTATTCTACTTCTGTATTTACCTGAGGTTATCCGCATCGTAATCACCCTACCATCATTAACTTATCATACTCCGGGAATCTGCGCAATATCCTCTCCCTTAAGAGGACATTCGGTCGCATCTCTAATTTAGGGTCGGCATGAATGAGCTTAATCGCTTCATCCCTGGCCCTCTTTAAAAGTTGCATCTGGGTTAAGGGATTAGCAATCTTTAATTCGCTTAAGCCGTGCTGCCGCTTACCAAAGAATTCTCCCGGTCCCCTAATCTTTAAATCTTCCTCGGCAATACAGAAGCCGTCATTATATTTTACCATAGCGGCCAGGCGTGCCTTAGCTTCTTCTGTTTTGGTATGGGAGACTAATATACAGAAGGATTCCCGGCAACCCCTACCTATGCGTCCGCGCAATTGATGCAGCTGGCTCAAACCAAAACGCTCGCTATGCTCTACAATCATACAAGTGGCAGTGGGTATATCAATACCTACCTCTAATACCGTAGTCGAAACCAAAAGATCCAGATCTCTATTTTTAAAATCAAGCATAATCTTATCCTGCTCTGGCTGTTTTAATCTTCCATGGATCAACCCCAACCTAAATTCTTTGAATTCGCCTTTTTTAAATTCCTCATACATTTTCTTGGCGCCGGCTATATCTAGGGCATAAGACTCTTCAATTACCGGATAGATAATAAATACCTGGTTACCCTGCTTAATCTGGCCCCGCGCAATATTATAGGCTTGGGCTTGTTCTTCTGGGGTAAAAAGCAATGTCTTGATTGTACCGCGCCCGGGAGGCATTTCATTGATTACCGAAATATCCAGGTCCCCATACAAAGTAATCGCCAGAGTACGGGGTATAGGTGTAGCGGTCATAATCAAAATATCGGGGTTAGGCCCTTTGGCCGGCAATAATGCCCGCTGGCCCACGCCAAACTTATGCTGCTCATCAATGACAATTAAGCCCAGTTTCTGGAATTTTACCGCTTCCTCCAATAAAGCATGCGTGCCAATAACTAAGTCTACTTTGCCCTCCTGGATATCGGCATAGATTTTTTCTTTTTCTCTCTTATCCACGCTACTGGTCAGTAATCTAATCTTTACTTGCTTCTTCTGACCGCTCATAGCTCCTGCCTGCCGGCAGGCATGGAACAACTGGCTGCTAATTTTTTCGTAGTGCTGTTTGGCTAAAATTTCCGTGGGCACCATAAAGGCTACCTGATACCCTCCCTGGATAGCCATTAAACTGGCTACCGTGGCTACCACAGTCTTACCCGAACCCACATCACCCTGTAATAACCGTTGCATAGCAGCGATACCTGACATATCTGTCCTAATTTCGGCAATGGCCCTTTGCTGCGCAGAAGTTAATCGAAAAGGTAAACTCTCTATAAAAACACGGCTTAATTCGCCGTATATATTATGGCGGATTCCAGCCTTCTCTTTCTTCCTGAGTTTTCTCAAGACTAAGGGGAGCTGAAAAATAAAGAATTCCTCAAAGGACAACCGATTATACGCCTCTCCCTCTAGATCCAGGCTTTCGGGAAAATGAATATTTAAGAAACTCTGAGCCAGGTTTAAAAGTTTATTCCTGGAACGGATATCATAAGGCAAGGAATCGCTAATCTTAGGCAAATATTCATCTAAGGCAAACTTGATAATCTGGCGTAAGCCACGTTGGGTCATGCTTGGCGGTAAAGAATAAATAGGGACAATCCTACCGATATGCAAAGACTCATCCGCTTCACCAGAGACAATCTCAAACTCAGGGGAATTCATCTGGAGCCTATCTTCATATTTTTCAGCCCTACCGTATAAAATCAGGGTTTCTCCTACCTTAAGATAGTCTTTCAGATACGGTTGGTTAAACCAGACGCAAAATATTTTTCCGGTTTCGTCTCCCACTGCTGCCTCAGTGATGCTGAAACCCCTGCGTCGGTAAGACCGACGCTCTCCTTTAGCTAAAATCCTGGCCTTGATAGTATAAGTGTCGCCTTCTTGTAATTTTGATATAGGAATAAAATTAGTGCGGTCTTCGTAGCGCCGGGGGAAATGATAGAAAAGATCCTCAATAGTATCTATGCCGAGTTTGCTAAAGTCCTTCGCCCTCTTCGGACCGATACCTTTTAAATACTGAATTGGAACAAGCGCTGATTTCTCCATGAGCATTTAAAAATTAAAGGGTAAACTGCGGCTCTTCTGTCGTAGGCGGGGACTTTTTCGGAAGTGTTGGTTTTATTTTAGGCTTAGCTTGCGGCCTGGCTTTACCTTGCTTGACCTCTATCTCAAAGCTATCGCTGGAATATTTAGTACCTTCTATGGTGATTTCGCTTGATCCGATCTTAAATTTACCTGCCTTAACCGGTGCTAAGACAAAAACATAGATAACAGAGGTCTTTTGCTTACCGCCGGAGATAGAGATTTGCGAAGTCTGGGCATTAGATAGCGCCACGAAGCCATCAAAAGTAGGCAGTTTAGGTTGAGGTATTTTTTTAGCGGAGGAATCAATCTCCAACTTATAAGTCAGGGCCTGATCAGTAGTAAGGCTAGCCCTATCTACTCCTGCTTTTACTGTAGTCTCTGCAAAAACAAAAGCTCCGGACAAAAAAATAAACAGCAGGATCGGTAAGATAGACTTCTTCATGCGTCGCTTATTTCTTCTTTTTCTTAGCCTTCTTTTTGTGTGCAGCGCAGGCTTTACACATGTTTTGGCGGCTCCTTATCTTGCTTTTGAATAATCTTTATAGTAACATGATATCCGTCCTGCCATGGCCAGAGCATGACAAAGACATCTTTTTCTCCTTCGCC
>JAZDLA010000080.1:0-7794 GCA_043802425.1 Candidatus Omnitrophota bacterium | reverse complement strand
GGAAAATTAAGAAAGTTATTGCCGGCGCGGATAGGATTGCGGCAAATGGCGACACGGCAAATAAAATCGGCACCTATAGCCTGGCGGTATTAAGCCGTTATCACGGTATTCCTTTTTATATCGCAGCTCCTGCTTCGACTTTTGACCTGAAGATAAAAAACGGTAAAGATATCCCTATTGAAGAACGCGAGGCTAGAGAAGTTACGGAATTATTTTTTCAAAGGCCGATTGCAAACAGCGATATAAAGGTATTTAATCCTGCATTTGATGTTACGCCGCAGGGTTTAATCAGCGCTATTATTACGGATAAAGGAATCATCAGGCCGCCGTATATAAAAAATATTATTAAAATCTTAAAATGACGCAGATTAGTAAAATAGGTGAGTTTGGTCTGATTGAAAGAATAAAGAGGTCAATCCGGACGGATGCTACGGTAATAAAGGGCATAGGGGATGATTGCGCGGTGCTAGAATTCGACAAAGATAACTACCAGCTCTTTACCTGCGATATGATTGCCCAGGATACGGATTTCACCGTTAAGGATGATCCTTATTTAATCGGAAGGAAGGCAATAGCCGTATCCGTCAGCGATATTGCCGCCTGCGCAGGCCTGCCGCGGCATTGTTTGGTTTCTTTAGGCATAACTAGGAATACCTCCGTTGAATTTATAGATAGGCTTCTTAAGGGGATGCAAATGCTAGCTAAGAAATATAATATCAATTTGGCAGGCGGGGATATCAGCCGGGTGGAAAAATTAACTATTGATGTAAGCATGTTAGGCATAGTTAAGAAGAAGAACCTTATTTTAAGAAGCGGGGCAAAGGCAGGCGATATCATATTTGTGACCGGAGAGCTTGGCGGATCTATTTTAGGTAAACACTTTAAGTTTACCCCGCGCGTAAAAGAGGCCGGGTTTCTGGTAGAGAACTTTAAGGTGAATGCTATGATTGATATTTCCGATGGCTTAGCTCAGGATTTAAGCCACATATTAAAGGAGAGCTCGGTAGGGGCAACTATCTATGCAGATTTGATCCCTTTGAGTAAGCAGGCGCGCGACTTAAATGATGCCCTTTATGCGGGAGAGGATTTCGAGCTGCTTTTTACTATACCGTTATGCCAGGCAAAGAGGCTCTTTGCTAGGGATGCGCATAATTTTAAACCTATTGGAGAAATTACGCATAAAAAATACGGCCTGAGGTTAGTAGATGGTAAAGGAAGAATAAAAGCCATTAAACCTAAAGGCTTCCGTCATTTTTAATTTAGGGACACCCGGCCAGCCAAAGCTGAGGGTGTCCCCTTAATAGCTAAAAGAGGGACACCATCCCGATTAGCAGAATGGGTGTCCCTGGAGGGTGGGGTGGAAGTGATTTCACGTTCGGTTATCCAGACAATAAGGCTGGGCAGAATAATCGCGAAGAACTTAAAACCGGCTGACATAATCTGTTTATTCGGCGAGCTGGGGACAGGTAAGACTACTCTGGTCAAAGGGATAGCCGGGGGCCTGGGGATTAAAAAAGAGAAGATTATCAGCCCGACTTTTGTCCTTATCCGTGAGCATAATCAGGGTAGACTCCCATTATACCATTTTGATCTTTATAGATTAAAATCTGCACAAAGTATCCCGGAGTTAGGATACGAAGAATATTTTTATGATGCAGGCATTACGGTAATCGAATGGGCAGACAAGCTTAAATATCTTCTGCCCAAAGAATTTTTAAAGATAAAATTATCCATCCGTAAGGATACGCAAAGATCGCTAGAGTTTACGGCTAAAGGTAGCCGCTATAAAGAATTATTGAAGAAAATTCATGAAGATATTAGGCATTGATACCACGACCAAGTTTTTATGTCTGGGCCTCTATGATAATACGAAAATCTATGAGTATACTTTAGAGGTAGGCAGGAAACTTTCTTCCTTGCTGGCCCCCACTATAAAAAGAATCCTGGATACCCTTGGATGGAACATGTGGGATATCGATTATTTCGCCTGCGGGTTGGGGCCGGGCTCTTTTACGGGTGTGCGCGTAGGTTTGGCTACCATGAAAGGAATGAGCTGGGCCTTAAATAAACCCATCATCGGAATATCCACCTTAGATATATTAGCCAAAAACGCAGCCAAGGCCGACGTCCAGATCATCCCTCTTATCGACGCTAAAAGAAACCTGGTTTATTCCAGCATCTACAGGAATAAAAATGCTCGGCTTACCCGTGTAGGGCCTTACATGCTTTCAACGAGAGAGGAATTTTTTAAAAAAATCAAAACCAATGCTATAATACTGGGGGATGCCGCCGGACTATATAAAGATGAAATCCTCAGCCATATAGAGGGAGCGCATATTCTAGAGAAGGATTATTGGTATCCGAGGGCGCATAATTTGATAGCGCTGGCTTTAGAGAGGATTAAAGATAAGAAACTTCATGACCCCTTTAAGATAAGGCCCATTTATCTTTATCCTAAGGAGTGCCAGATTAGAAAGGCTAGCGTATAGCGGATAGTTTTCCTAAATACTAAAGATATCTATGAATAAGAGAAACCATATTGGTTACCGGCCGACCTGGGCTGAAGTAGATTTAGATAATCTGGTCTATAATTTTAAGCAGATTAAAAAAATACTAGCGCCTCAGGTTAAAACTATGGTTTGCGTTAAAGCCGACGCTTATGGCCACGGGTTAATCCCGGTAAGTAAGAGGCTGGCGGCAAGCGGCGTAGATTATCTAGGTGTTGCCTCTATCGACGAAGGAATAAGCTTAAGGAAGGCAGGGATAAAATTACCCATACTTATCCTTGGCCTGATACTAAAGAAAGATATCCCGCCGCTCTTTAGATACAAGCTTAGCATTACTGTCTGCGACAAAGAGTCTGCCCGCGTATTGAACTATAAGGCTAAAGCCATGGGTAGAGCCGCTAATGTGCACATCAAGGTGGATACGGGCATGGGCAGGATCGGGGTTTTACATCAGGACGCAGAAACGCTGGTAGAATATATCCGCAAATTGAAATTTATAAATATTGAGGGTATATTCACGCATTTTGCCTTTGCGGATATGAACCGTAAGTTTACCTTATACCAGAGAAATTTATTCAGCCGCTTAATAGATAAGTTAAAAAACAGAGGCATTAATATACCGTTAGTGCATGCGGCAAACAGCATGGGCGTGATTAGTTACAAAAACAGCCATTTTAATATGGTCAGGCCGGGATTAGTAATATATGGGCTCTACCCTTCCAGTGATATTAAAATAAAACTTAAACCAGTTTTAAGCCTAAAGACAAGGGTTATCTTTACCAAGAGGGTCCCCGCCGGATACGGAATAAGCTATGGGCATGATTATTTTACCAGGAAAGCCACTACTATCGTGACCTTACCTATCGGTTATGGCGACGGGTATCCGCGTAATTTATCTAACCGCGGCTGGGTTTTAATCAGGGGTAAACGTTTTAAAATATGCGGCAGGGTCTGTATGGACCAGATTATGGTAGATGTGGGAGATTTGCGCGTAAGAACGGGCGATGAGGCTATTCTCATCGGATCGCAGGGCGGCAATAAAATTACCGCGGAAGAATTAGCCGACCTTTGTTTAACCATACCCTATGAGATTGTTTGCGGTTTAGGCAGCCGCGTACCGAGGGTTTATATTTGATTTAAGGAAGTTTGCTGATAAGATACAGGGCAGACAGGATCGCTACGATATGGCTTAAGGAAACCGCCAGTACCGGCATGAGCAGCCCGGCTTTACCTAGGGCAATACTTATGGCGTTAAAGACATAATACAGGAATCCCAGCATCATCGCTAATCCTACCGAAGACATTCCCATCGCGCGCTTTTTCATCATCATGGAAAAAGGTATTCCCAGAAGGATAATGATAATACTTGTCAGGGGCGAGGTAAACCTCTGGTAGAGGTCGACCTTGAGGTTCCTGATGACGGTGCTGGCGCCGCTATTAGAGAGCCTCCAGATATAGTCGTCCAGTTGCGCGATATTCATGTAATCGGGGCGCAGCAGTTGTTTTAGAAAATCCTGCGGCGTCTCCATGATATCCATTATTTCTTCTTCCAGGTACTCGGGCTCGCCTATTATCTGGACGTTCTCGTCAAAATTATAAGTAACGCTCTGATAGAACTTCCAGAGGCCATCCTGATAGACCCCTTTATTGGCCACTATTTTTTTAGTAATATTTTGCCTTTCGTCATGCTCCAGGATGATTATTCCTTCCATCGTGTTGGTGGGCAGGGAGAATTTATTTACGAAGAAAAGCCTGTTTTTTAAACCGTACATGGAAAGATTGTTAGCGACCTCCTCTTCTTGTCCGCTTATTTTTTTTGTGCTGGATTCCATCTGGTTCTTGATTCTTTCCGTCAGGGCGATGGAGGAGGGGACAAATTTATCGTTGACCCAGAAGACAATAGCACTGGTGATTAGCCCGAATATAAGTACTGTTTTGGTTACCTGGAAAATGTTTAGCCCCGCAGAGCGCATGGCGATAATTTCGTTATTGCGGTTAAGGGTCCCGAAGGTATAGAGGGTGCTCAGGAGACAGGCAATAGGCGCTACCTGGACAAAGATCATGGGCAAATACGCCAGGTAATACTGCCCTAAGATATAAAGGCTGACCTGTTGTTTTAATATTTCGTCCAGATGCGAAAATACGTCGATGATGACATATAAGAAAATAAATGTCAGCAGGCACTGAAAGAAGAGGGCCAATACCGATTTTAATATATAGCGGTCTAGGATACGCATAGCCTATAGGTTAAGACTGTGCCGATTGCGCCCAGTATGATATTGGGTAGCCACATCGCAAGTGCGGGGTTAAGGTGCCCTTCTAGGGCCAGCGCCTCGGAGCCTAAGAGCATAAGGTAATAGATGCCTACGATTAGGAAGGCAATGCCGAAATTAATGGTTTTTTCGCGGCGGCGAGTGATTACGGCCAGGGGCATACCGAAGAGCATAAGGATAAAGCAGGAGAAGGCCAGGGATATTTTTTCATTTATTTCCGTGACCAGGGGTGCTGGATTAATGCCTTCGCTTTTAATCTTTTTGATTTCGTTCCTTAATTCATCTATAGTCATATCCTTGGGTTTCTTTTCGATTGTGCCTTTATTCTGCGCCTGGCTTAAATTCAGGGTCATAAAGTAGGTCTTGAAGTTTAGCTTATAGAAATTATTGGGATTTTCCGGGTCAGGCTCGTCGGAAGTTCCTTCCATCAGCTTTAGTTTAATCATATTCTTTTGTGGGTCGGCAATAAATTCTCCCCTCTTGGCTATGATAGTACGCGCGGCCCTGCCTTCGCCTTGAGGTTCATATATACGCACATTACCGAGTTTATTCTGGTCTATGTGATAGATAAACAGGATATATTTTTCGAAAGAATTAATGAATATGCCCGGCTCAAGGGCGGCAGCGGGATTTTTGACCCCTATTTCCGTGATGGTCTTTCTGGAGGCATAATGCGCATAGGGTATGACCCGGTCGTTAAATACAACCAAAATAAGGCTTAAGATTAGGCCGACAATCAGTAGCGGCGATATCAGGCTAAACAGGTGTATCCCGCTTGCCCTGATGGCGACGATCTCATTATCGCTGGAGAGCCTGCCCAGGGAGAGGAGCACGGCAGTGAGTGCGGCAATAGGCAGGGTATAGGTTAAGAGAAACGGTATCATCAGAAGCAGAAGCTTTAAGACGCTGATTATATTTACGCCCTTATTGATTACCAGGTCTGCGATTTTAATCAGGTTACCTATGATCATTACAAAGGTAAGTACGCCCAGCGCCAGGAATAAAGGGCCGATAAATTCTTTTAAAAGATAGTTACGTAATATTTTCATTTAATGAGCCCACAACTTACGGAACGAAAGTGTTCGTAAGTTGTTTGGGCGAATTAACCCCGCCCTTTTGGACAGGTTCTACTACGATTGCCCGCCTTGTCAAAAGGGCGGGGTAAGTTCGCACATATAAGTTATGTCGATTGGCTAATAAATAGCTCTCTCCATAACTTATGTGTTCACTTAATTAGCCAGAGTTAAAACGAATACGATATTGGCGCCGGTCTTCTTCAGGGCATACGCAGCTTCTGAAGAGGTGGCGCCGGTGGTCAATACGTCATCCACCAGCAATATATTTTTGCCTTTTATTTCGGCCTTATCTGTTACGGCGAAACTATCTTTGACATTCAGTAGGCGTTCCCGGGTTTCCAATTCGGTCTGCGTCTTAGTGTGGCGTAAGCGCTTTAAGGCATCGTGGGCCATTGGCTTGTTAAAGGCCCTGGCAATATGCTGGCTTAAAATTTGCGCCTGATTGAATTCTCTTTCGCGCAGCCTGGTCTGATGTAACGGTATGGGCACGACCAAATCCAACACCTCTATAGGCAGATTATATTCTTCTATAAAATCTACCATCAGCCCGCTTAAAGTGCTACCCAGATAATCCCTGCCTTGATATTTAAAGGTATGAATCAATTCTTTAGCAATGCCTTCGTATACGCAAGGGCTAAAGGCGCGGTCAAAATGTAACTGTTTCCTTACGCAGCCCGGGCAGATATTCTTCGTCGGCCTTTCTAAATGCCTGCCGCAGCGGTAGCAGAAAGGTGGGGAGTTTCGCTTAATCTTTTCCCAGCAGTCCCTGCAGACAAGATTATCCACGCAAGATACGCCCTTAAGTTGTTTTTTGCAGGCTATGCATGTTTTGGGATATACGATATCCGTCAGTGCATTAAAAAACTTGCATAACATACGCATATCATAACAATTAAATTAAGTTTTGTCAAAATAATTGACAGGCGTAAGTTAGGAGAGTACAATAATTACGCTATGATGAATCCGGGGTTGAAGGAACTTAAATCTAAATTATTGGCCCTGCTGAAGAAAGAGGCCCTGAAAAAGGGGAGATTTGTT
Source organism: Candidatus Omnitrophota bacterium (assembly GCA_043802425.1). Lineage (GTDB taxonomy): Bacteria > Omnitrophota > Gorgyraeia > Gygaellales > Profunditerraquicolaceae > JAGUYA01. The sequence goes on along the minus strand of JAZDLA010000080.1, from coordinate 900 downwards.
TTATCCTCAGGGAAAATAAGCAATTATTACCTCGATGGCCGCATAATTACCCTTACCCCTGAAGGCGCGTATCTGGTAGCCGGCATTATTTTAGAGCTTATAAAAGACAGGGGTATTGATGCTGTCGGTGGCCCTACCCTAGGGGCAGATCCTATCGTTGGAGCGATTGCCGCATTAAGCCATCTTAAGAAGATTCCTTTAAAGACGTTCATTGTCAGAAAAGCAGTTAAAACTTACGGCACGCAGCGCCGGATTGAAGGCCCGTCTTTAAAGAAAAAGAGTAAAGTCGTCGTAGTTGATGATGTGGCAACCACCGGAGGTGCCCTGATTGAAGCTAAGCAGGCACTGGATAAGCTTGGCGTGCGCGTAGATACGGCGATAGTAATCGTAGATAGGGGTGAGGGAGCAAAAGAAAATCTGGCCAAAGCCGGACTAAAGTTAGAGTCGATATTTTCCCGCTCGGATATTTTAGATTAGAGGCGGGATCCCGCTAAAAGCGGGAAAGATAAAAGACCCGGATATTTAAAGTCTGCAGTGAATGAAAAGAAAATAGTCGTAGTTGGCGCCGGTCCCGCGGGGATGATGGCGGCGATAAGAGCCGGCCAATTGCATCAGGACGTCACCCTCGTAGAAAAGAATCCCGTCTTAGGCCGGAAACTCCTCTTAAGCGGCAAAGGCCGCTGCAATCTTACCAACGCCTGCGATTTTGATTCCTTTATAAAAAGATTCTCCGGTAACGGCCAATTTTTGCGGGATGCTTTTAATAAATTCTTTAACCTGGATTTAATGCGTTTTTTTACACAGAGGGGTTTAAAATTAAAGACCGAAAGGCAGTTACGCGTTTTTCCCGAAACCGACAGGGCCAATAGCGTCTTAGAGGTATTAAAAAAAGAGTTACGC
>JAZDLA010000079.1:0-2741 GCA_043802425.1 Candidatus Omnitrophota bacterium | reverse complement strand
CTAAGATATCGCGGGGGGCATTACCGGGCCGAAAGCCGGGAACCTTAGCGTCTTTGGCGATTTTCTTAAAAACATCCTCAAATTTATTCTTGACGATATCGCCGTTTACTTCAATGCTAATCTCTCTTTTGCTGCTATCTAATTTTTTTACCTCTGTTTTCATCCATCCCCCAACATTTGAATATTTAAACTTTCAAATATTCTAACATTTAAACTCTACCTACTACATCCTGAATTTCTCACCCAGATAGATTTCCCGCGCTTTAGGGTTGTTGATCAGGTCATCGGCTGAGCCGGAAATAAGGATTTTACCATCGGCAATCAAATAAGCCCTATCAGTTATAGAAAGCGCCTCCCTGACGTTATGGTCAGTGAGCAAAATCCCCAAACCCTTATCCCTTAATTCTTTGATGATCTCCTGCGCCTCATTGACGACAATGGGGTCTATGCCGGAAAAGGGCTCATCTAAAAGTATAAAAGAAGGGTTAGTCACCAGTGCGCGGGTAATCTCCAAACGCCTTCTTTCCCCACCCGATAAAGTATAGGCCCTATTCTTAGCCAGATGGGCAATATTTAACTCTTCCAGCAAACTCGCTAACCTGCGTTTCCTCTCGGTCTTGCTGATCGCTAATGTTTCCAAAATAGCCAGAATATTTTCCTCTACGCTGAGCTTCCTAAAAATTGAGGCTTCCTGGGAAAGATAGCCTATACCAAAACGCGCGCGCGCATGTATAGGCAAATTAGTAATATTATAATTATCAAATATGATAGAACCATTATTAGGTGGGATAATCCCCACCACCATATAAAAGGTAGTAGTTTTACCAGCACCATTGGGGCCTAAGAGACCGACTATCTCGCCGCGTTTGACCGTAAGGTCAACCTCCTTAACTACCTGTCTGCCGTCATAAGACTTGGCTAATCCCTTAATCTCCAAAAGATGCACTCATATCCTCCGTAGAATAGATAACCAGTTTAGGCCTTCCCGAAAGCGTAATCTTTCTATCCGCTGCGGCATAGGTAGCCTTATCGCTGTAAGAAATATTCTCGCCCCGCGTAATCTTCACATTACCATACGCTATAATCTTGTCTATTTTGCTGCCCATGGAAGTAATATCTGCCTCGGGTAGGGATGCCTCCTTACCCGTGCCTCCGAAATAAACATCCATTATATCGCTCTCTATTAAAGCATCTTGAGTATCTACCTTGACATTATTCTTAAAGGTAGCGATGTTCTTGCCGTAATCTATCTCCAGCGGACCATCACAGGTAATGACAATCTTCTTTTTAGCTCCGGATTCCTGGCTCTTTTCATCGGTAACAGGATTGATGCTTACCGTAACATCCTTCCCTAAGTTCACCTTTTTCAGGCTAGGTTCACCTACAGCGCCGCTGGCAGTGGTAACCATATTTCCTCTTTCAATATTGACAAAGTCATCTGTCTGGACCAGCTGTTTCTTTCTATCCCAGTCTAAAGATTCGGTAGTTAGCTTTGTCCCGGAGGAGGTGGTGATAACTACATTATCCTCTAGATGTACCTTACCTTCTGTTTTGTCAAAATCCCCTTTATCAGCGGTAAGTTTTATATCCTCTTTTTCACCGTAAAGATTCCCGACTACGCTTTTGAGTTTTACTACATCATCAAATATATCAGCGGATTTTCCGGCGAGATCCCAGCTTTTCTTACCCTTCTCACCAAAGCTAGCAAGGGAAAATTCATTAATCTGCTGGTCTGACTCTTGCGCAACCTGCTCTTGCGCAAATAGATTATAGGCCAACGATGCGAAAAATAGGTAAAAGATTAAGCAAGCCTTAAACAGCATAAGAACCAAGGAGTCCTTCCCATTTGCCTTGCGCTTTAAGAATCAGCTCTGTGACCTCACGTACTGCCCCGCGCCCGCCGTGTTTTAAGGTAATGTAGGAGGCTACCTGTTTTATTTCCGGTGCGGCATTGAATACAGCAATCGGAAACCCCACGCTCTTCATTATACCCAGATCTACCAGATCATCACCTACAAAACAAATTTCATCCCTAACCAGCTTATATTTTTTAAAGATCTTATCTAAGATAGCGGTCTTGGGTGAAATATCCTCAAAGACCTCTTCTACCCCCATATCGCGTGCACGCGGCTTAATTGTACGCGAACCCTTGGCGGTAACCAGCACCGTAGGAATACCTGCTTTCTTCAACAGGTATACGCCCAGGCCATCGTGGACGTCAAAAAACTTCATATCGCGTCCGGCCGAATCATAAACGATCCTGCCGTCAGTCAATACGCCGTCTACATCCAGCATTAATAACTTGATCTTTTTGGCCTTTTCGGCTAATTCCTGCCTAATATCCATCTTTGATCTTTGGGGACGTTCCCTAAGGGGACACCCTTATAGATTATAACTACTTTATTTTAAAATGGTTACTACCCGTCTATAATAATCCTGCCTTTAGCAGGTCCTGTATGTCTAATAATCCTACTGGCCGCTTATTCTTGTCTGCCACCGGAAGCTCGTCTATCTTTTTCTCCTGTAAAATCCTGGCTGCCTCTACGGCGAGCATCCCAGGTGCCACCGTAATGGGATTTTTGGTCATCGCACTTTTTACCTGACGTAAAGAAAGATTAGGGTCTTTTTCCAAATGCCGGCGCAGGTCCCCGTCAGTAAAAATACCCACCAACCTGCCTTTTTGATTTACTACAGAAGCGCTGCCGGCGCGCATCTTGGTAATCTTAAATAAAACCTGGGAA
>JAZDLA010000078.1:0-4436 GCA_043802425.1 Candidatus Omnitrophota bacterium | reverse complement strand
CTTATGACGGCAGACAGGTAGTTAAGGAGGTTGACCTTACGGTCAAACGCGGCGAGATAGTCGGTCTCTTAGGCCCCAATGGTGCTGGTAAAACTACTACCTTTTCTATGGTGGTGGGGATTATCCCACCTAATAATGGTTCTATCATATTTGATAATTATAATATTACTAATTTGCCTATACATGCGCGCGCGCGTTTTGGTATAGGTTATCTTTCCCAGGAAGCCTCAATTTTTAGGAAGCTCAGCGTAGAGGAAAATATTCTGGCTATCTTGGAAACATTGCCGATCAGCAAGACCGAGAGGAAACGCAGGTTAGCGGGCTTGCTGGGAGAATTAAATATTACCCATCTGGCTAAGAATAGGGCTTATACTTTATCGGGTGGGGAAAGAAGGCGTTTGGAGATTACTCGGGCGTTGGTGACTAACCCTTCTTTTATACTTTTAGATGAGCCTTTTTCCGGCATAGATCCCATCGTCGTCAATGAGGCGCAGGAGATCATCAAGGAATTAAGGGATAAGGGCTTGGGGATTTTGCTCACTGACCATAACGTCAGAGAGACACTTTCTATAACTGATAGGGCTTATTTGATTGCCGATGGTAAAATTCTTATTTCCGGCTCAGCCGATGACTTGATCAATAACCCTAAAGCGCGGGAAATCTATCTAGGTGAGAAATTCAGGATGTAAGAGATAAGTTAAAATGTTTGAATGTTTAAAAGTTAAAATGTTTAAATGTTGGGGGACGGATGAAAACAGAGGTAAAAAAATTAGACAATAGCAAAAGAGAAATCAGCATTGAAGTAAGCGGAGATATTATCAAAAATAAATTCGAGGATGTTTTTAAGAAGATCGCTAAAGAAGCCAAGATTCCCGGCTTTAGGCCCGGGAACGCACCGCGCGATATATTGGAAAAACATTATTCTTCCCATGCCCACGAGATGGTATTGAAAGAATTAGTCCCCGAGCTTTATAATCAGGCCATCGAAAAAGAGGGGCTTGAGGTATTAGAATTACCGAATATATCCGATGTGAAGCTAGATAGGGTGAATCTTTCTTTTAAGGCTGAGGTAGAAATAAGTCCCGAAATTACCGTGAAGAATTATAAAGGCCTAAAGGTTAATTATAAAAAAATTGCAGTTAGCCCAGATGAAATAAAGCGTAATTTTGACGCCATGAAAGAAGCTAGAAAAATCGATACTATCAACGATAATTTTGCTAAGGGCCTGGGTTATCCCGACCTTTCGGAATTAGAAAAAGCAGTAGAGAAGCAGATTTATATTCAAAAAGAAAACCTAGAGAAGCAAAGAATAGAGAATGAGATTGTTGAGGGCATAACTAAGGATTTAGATTTTAAATTACCGCAGTCTCTGCTGAAACGGCAGTTAGAGGATATGGTCAAGCGGGCGAAGGTGGATCTGGCTTTAAAAGGCGTGGCACGGGAAGAAATCGATAAACAGGATAAAGTGTTAGAGCAGCATTTAGAGCCCGAGGCCAAAAGACAGGTGAAGGTGTATCTAGTTTTATCTTCTATCGCTAAAAGAGAAAATATTGCGCAGGATGACCATATGCCGCAGAAGGTTATTGAGCTTTTGTTAAGAGAAGCGAATTGGCAAGAAACGTAATCACAGGGACACCCAATCAGCCAAAGCTAAGGGTGTCCCCTTAATAGCTAAGAGAGGGACACCCTCCCGATTAGCAGAATGGGTGGCCCTAAAAATCGGGCTTAGCGAACAAAATGGAGGTGGCCATGAGCATAAAGAATCAGACATTGGTACCGATGGTGATTGAACAGACGTCCAGGGGTTATGAGCGGGCTTATGACATCTATTCGCGTTTACTTAAAGACCGGATTGTTTTTATCGGTACAGCCATTGACGATAATGTAGCTAACCTGATTATCGCCCAGATGTTATTTTTACAGATGGAGGATATGCATAAAGATATCAATGTCTATATTAATTCACCCGGCGGCTCCGTAACCGCAGGCCTGGCTATATATGATACTATACAGTTTGTCAAACCCGATGTGGCTACTTATTGCGTGGGCCAGGCGACTAGCATGGGAGCGCTGCTTTTATGCGCCGGCTCAAAGGGTAAGCGTTTTACCCTTCCGAATTCGCGGATTATGATCCATCAACCCTGGGGTGGGGTTCAGGGCGCAGCGGAAGATATCTCTCGGCACGCTAAGGAAATCTTAAAGTTACGCGATAGATTAAATGAGATTTTATCCGCCCATACTAAGCAGCCGTTAGATAAGGTGCAGAAGGATACCGACCGCGACTATTTTATGTCTGCTGAAGAAGCCAAGGAATATGGCCTGGTAGACGAAGTTATCGCCGTTAAGAAGAAATAAGCCGATTATCAGTCAGTAGGTTAAAAAATTAAAATGTTGGAATGTTTAGGAGGAACAGATGCGTAAGAATTATTTGTTAACCCCCGGACCGACACCTTTACCGCCACAGGTTCTAGAAGCGATGGCAAGGCCGATTATTCATCATCGCACCCCGCAATTCCAGGCAGTATTAAAAGAAGCCAACGAGGGATTAAGGTATATATTTCAGACCAAAGGTGATGTCTTTATTTTAGCTTCTTCAGGCACCGGCGCCATGGAGGCAGCGGCGATTAATCTGCTGTCGCCCGGTGATACCGCGATTAGCGTAGAAGGAGGAAAATTCGGTGAGCGCTGGACAGAGATCTGTCAGGCCTACGGAGTAAATTGTGAGGTCATCAAGGTAGAATGGGGCAACGCAGTTGACCCGAAAGAGATAGAAAAAAGATTAAAAGCGAACCCCAAGATCAAAGCTGTATTTACCACGTTGTGCGAGACTTCTACCGGTGTCGCCGCTGATATCGCGGCTATCGGTAAAGTAGTAAAAGATACCGCAGCAGCATTAGTGGTAGATGCTATTAGCGGATTAGGGGCAATTGATTTACAGACTGATGCTTGGTTCTGCGATGTAGTTGTTTCCGGTTCACAGAAAGGCTTGATGCTACCCCCAGGCTTGGGTTTTCTTTCCGTAAGCCAGAAGGCCTGGAAACTGGTAGAGGCTTCCAAGTGCCCGAAATATTATTTTGATTTAAGGGTAGCTAAAAAAGCGCTGGATAAGACTGATACGCCTTTTACGCCGGCGATAACTCTCATCATTGCTCTTTGTGAAGCCCTAAAGATGATTAGACAGGACGGGCTAGAGAATGTCTTTACGCGCCATAAAAAAATGGCAGATGCCACGCGCGCTGCTATGAAGGCATTAGGGTTGGAATTGTTTGCACCTACCGCCGCCTCTGATGTAGTAACCGCAGTTAAGGTTCCTGCGGGTGTGGACGGCGAAAAAATGGTTAAGGCCATGCGCGATACCTATGGAGTGACTATTGCCGGCGGCCAGGCGGAATTAAAAAGCAAAGTCTTTAGAATTGCCCATATGGGTTTCATTGAAGAGTTTGATATTATTGCCGGTATTTCCTGTTTAGAAAAAGTAATGCACCAGATGGGTTATAAGTTTACTCTCGGCGTAGGCGTAAAAGCAGCCGAAGAGATATTCCTAAAATAAAAGGAGGTGTCAGATGAGAAAGTTTTGCGTCTTAGGTCTAATGCTGGTTTTGTTTTTTGGTTTTACCCTGGTCTTTGCGCAAAATGACCCGATGATGGATTTTCGTAAACAGCAGGAGGCGTATTTAAAGACCCTACAGCAGAATAGTCCCAAATTGTATGAATTTGAAAAGAAGCTCATGGATATTCAGAATCAGATGCAGCAGATTATGATGGATTTTCAACAGAATAAGATTACCAAGGAGAGGGTAAGGGCATTAGTAACGCCTCTTATTAAGGAAGAGATTGAAATCAGGAATAATCCGGATTATTTAGTTGAGCAGAGGCTGGGCATGTTTCTGAATATGCCTAAGGAGCAATCCGCGAGGTAATGTAGTGGGGACGTTCCCCAAGGGTCTGCCTGCCGGCAGGGGCACTCCGGTATTATAGAACTTATTTTACTATAGATAGTTACAGAATCATTGTTATTTAGGAGGAGAAAATAGATGAAAATCCTAGTCAGCGACCAATTATCCGAAGAAGGCTTAAAGATTCTTCAAGACGTCAAAGAATTCCAGGTCGATGTAAAGACCGAACTTAAGCCTGAGGCCTTAAAAGAAGAAATTAAAAATTATGAAGCCCTGATTGTGCGTAGCGCTACCAAAGTTACCAAAGAAATCATTGATGCCGCTAAAAAATTAAAGGTCATCGGCCGGGCAGGCGTAGGTTTGGATAATGTAGATTTAGAGGCAGCCACACAAAAGGGTATAATCGTGATGAATACGCCCGCAGGGAATACTATTTCTACTGCCGAGCACACTATGAGTATGCTTTTAGCACTCTCCAGGAATATCCCCCAAGCCAATGCCTCGATGAAAAAAGGCGAATGGAAACGCTCTAAATTTATG
>JAZDLA010000077.1:0-2628 GCA_043802425.1 Candidatus Omnitrophota bacterium | reverse complement strand
GATTATTCAGGGCTTGCAAAATTATCTGATAAAGAATAAAATCAAAAAGGTAAATTCTCTGGTGGGCTCCTTAAAAGCATGAATAAGAAACCGCAATTAATCCTGGCCTTAGATGTAGATACGCATAAGCAGGCAATGCGTTTGGTCAACCTACTTCGTCCTCAGATAAAGATTTTTAAAGTGGGCCTTCAGCTTTATACCGCCTGCGGCCCCAGGATAATTCAGGATATTCGTAAAGCCGGTGCAGGGGTTTTTCTGGATTTAAAATTTAATGATATCCCCAACACTATGGTCAATGCAGCCAGAGAGGTCTTAAAATATAAAGTAGCTATGTTTACTGTGCATACGTTAGCTGGGCCTACAGCCCTTAAAGAAGTAGCGAATACCTGCCGAAGAAGCAAAACAAAAATACTGGGGGTTACCCTTTTAACCAGTATCTATCCCCGTTTCTTAAAAGATTTAGGGATAGAAAGAGCATTATCAGGCGAGGTCCTGTATCTGGCGAGAATGGCTAAAAGATGCGGGTTAGACGGGGTAGTCTGCTCTGTGCAGGAAGCTGAGATGATCAGAAAACATTTAGGCAAAAATTTTATTATTGTTACGCCTGGCATCAGGCCGGCGGGGATTACCAAGGGTGATCAGAAAAGAGCTGCCACGCCGCAAGAGGCTAGCAGGGTAGGCAGTAACTATTTAGTTGTAGGCAGGCCTATCCTGGAGTCAGCGGACCCGGCTTTGACAGCAAAAGGTTTGCTAAAAAGATAGCGTCAGGTAAAAACAGGCAAGTTAGGAGAAGCATATGGCAGAAGAAATTAAAGCGTTAATAGAAAAAATTCAACAGGAAGGCATCCAGGCTGCTGAGAGAAGAGCGCAGGAGATCGAAAAAAGGGCGCAGGCCCAGGCTAATAAGATTATAGAAAAGGCCCAGGCCGATGCGGAAAAGATTCTCTTAGAGGCAAAGGAGAGGGTTGCCAAAATCGAAGAGAGTTCCAGCGTTTCTCTTAAACAGGCCGGCCGGGATATGATTCTTAGCCTGAAGAAAGAGCTCGTTGCCATGCTGGGTAAGCTTATTGAGGCGGATTTACGTCAGGCGTTGCAACCGGAAGAGATGGCCAGAATTATCATGGAGTTAGCTAAGCAGCACGCCGCAGCAGAAGAGATCACTATTTCGCTCAAAAAGCAGGACCAGGAAGTTTTAGAGAAGAGATTTTTAAATAAACTAAAGGAAGCGACCAAAAAGAAGATAGTCTTTAAGTCCTGCGAGGATATTAATGGCGGGTTTATCATTAGTTATGATGCCGGAAAGTCTCACTATGATTTTACCGACAAGGCCCTGGCAGAATACATCAGTGCCTGTCTTAATCCGAGACTAAAAGAAATATTAGAAGGATAGAGTAATGCCAGCTTATTATACATACCTGATTTCCAGCCTCCCCATGTTATCTTTCGGCGCGAGGCCTCCTTTTTCTGCGCAGGATTTTCTCAGGCGATGCCAGGGTTTAATTCCGGATAGGGAGGTTCGGATTATTGAGACCGTTCTTAATGGCGGCGAGACTGTTATTGAAGACGCGCCTGTTTTAAAGAAGTGGTATCAGTTTGATACTTCATTGAGGAATGAGTTGGTTATGGTCAGGGCCAGCCATAAAAAGATCGAGCCGCAAAAATATCTACGCGGCGGGCACGCGGAGGATGCGTATTTGGCTAATGTCGCCACCCTAGCCGCAAGAAACCCCTTGATCTTAGAGGCCGAGAAGATTCTGGATTTAAACCGCTGGCAGGCAATCGAGGATTTTGTCAAAGGGCATTATTTCGATTTAGAGGTATTGTTTGCTTATGCATTAGAGTTATCCATACTCTTACGTTGGGAAAAAATTTCTACTCAGGATAAAATCGCGGCATTAGAAGAGGTAACCAAGGTAGCCTGATATGAGAAGAGGAGAGATTACCAGAATAAGCGGTAACATGGTCTCTGCAGAGTTTGATTCCTTTGCTATTCAGAATGAAGTAGCCTACATTATCCATGGCGAAGAGCGCCTGAAGGCAGAGGTGATACGCATAAAAGGCAATAATGCCGAGATGCAGGTGTATGAAAACACTACCGGCCTTAAGGTCGGCGATCTAGTCGAATTCAGCGAGGAGCTACTTTCAGTAGAATTAGGCCCGGGGCTATTAGGACAGATATTCGACGGCCTGCAAAACCCGCTTCCGGATCTGGCAGAAAAATGCGGGTTCTTTTTAAAGCGGGGCATCTATATAGAAGCGCTTAAGGACCAAACGCAATGGAATTTTACTCCCGAGAAAAAACCCGGGGATCATGTGCGCGCCGGAGAAAAATTAGGTTTTGTCCCGGAAAAAATATTTAAGCACTATATTATGGTTCCTTTTAGCCTTGCGGGCCATTTAGAAATTATGGATATAGCGCATAGCGGAAAGTATAATCTGAAGCAACCGATAGCCAGATTAAAAGATGAACGCGGCAAAGAGCAAGAAGTATTTCTGCAGCAGGTCTGGCCGGTGAAGATTCCTATCACAGCCTATGCGGAAAAACTCAAACCCACAAAGCCGCTGATTACAAAAATGCGGCTTATTGATTCTTTGTTCCCGGTGGCACTCGGGGGAACATATTGTATC
>JAZDLA010000076.1:0-3513 GCA_043802425.1 Candidatus Omnitrophota bacterium | reverse complement strand
AATGTTAAGGCGATAAAGAATGCCATAAGGGTGGCTAAAGAAGAGGTAGAGCGTAAATTCAACGAGAAGATATTAGAGGCGATCAGCAGATGATGAACCCATTCGACAAGCTCAGGGTTTATCGTGAGCGAGCGAAGCGAGTCGAACGATGAAAAAGGTAGGCATAGTCGGGGTAGGGGAGTATCTGCCGCAGAAGGTTTTAACCAATGCGGATTTAGAGAAGATGGTGGATACCTCTAATGAATGGATTATCTCCCGTACCGGTATAAAAGAGCGCAGGATTGCCTCTTGTGATGAGGCCACTTCTGACCTGGCAATAAAGGCAGCTAAGATTGCTTTGGCGAGCGCCTCGCTTAAACCTGATGACCTGGAGTTAATTATTATAGCTACGATTACTCCGGATATGTCTTTTCCTTCGGTTGCCTCCATAGTTCAAAATGCGCTAGGTGTAAAAAATGCCGCCTGTTTTGATATCTCTGCTGCCTGCGCAGGTTTTGTTTATGCCTTATCCACTGCGCAACAATTTATTGCCTGCGGCACCTACAAAAATGCGCTTGTTGTCGGCGCGGAGAAACTCTCCAGCGTTACGGATTGGCAGGACAGGAATACCTGTGTTTTGTTTGGAGATGGCGCAGGCGCATGTGTCTTAGCTGAGGTTAAATCAGGAGGGATAATTTCTTCTTATCTTGGCTGCGACGGTTCAAACCTGAATTTATTAAATCTTCCTGCCGGAGGCTCCAGAAAACCGGCTTCTCATGAAACCGTCCAGGCGCGCCAGCACTATCTTAAAATGCAGGGAAATGAGTTATTTAAAATCGCCGTTAGAACCATGACTGAGGCAGCGGAAAGGGTTTTAAAACAGGCAGGCTTGAAGTTTTCCGATGTTGACCTTATTATCCCGCATCAGGCAAACTCAAGGATTATTATGGCAGTTGCCAAGAGGTTAGGGCTTAGCGAAGATAAGATCTTTCTTAATATAGAAAAGTACGGGAATATGTCTAGCGCTTCTACAGCTACAGCCTTGGTTGAGGCAATACTAGAAGGAAGGGTTAAAAAAGGCGATACTATTCTTTTAGATTCTTTCGGCGCAGGCCTGGTTTGGGGCGCTTGCGTTATTAACTGGTAGATATGGAAAAATTCGCCTTTTTATTTAGCGGCCAGGGTAGCCAGTATGTAGGAATGGGAAAAGAGTTATATGATAATTTTCCCGAATCCCGCGTCATCTTTGAAAAGGCCGAGGCAGTATTAGGGTTTGATCTTAAGCGGTTTTGTTTTGATGGCCCGCAAGATTTACTCAGGGCAACCCATGTTTCGCAGCCGGCGATTGTAACCGTAAGCATTGCTGCTTTTGAGGCATTTAAGGCGAGAAAAGATACAGTCCCCAGCTATATGGCAGGCTTAAGTCTGGGGGAATATAGCGCTTTAATTGCTTCCGCTAGCCTCACTTTTGAAGACGGCATCCGTTTAATCAAAAGAAGGGGCGAGCTGATGGATGAAGCAGCGAGGAAATATCCGGGGAAGATGGCTGCTGTCTTAGGTCTAAGTATTCAAAAGGTCAAGGAGATTTGTTTAATCAGCGGCGCTGAAATAGCCAATTTAAATTGTCCGGGCCAGATTGTTATAACAGGAGAGGGTAAGGCAGTAGATAAAGCTGTTGTTTTGTGCGAGCAGGCGGGCGCAAAGAGGGTGATTCCGCTGGAGGTAAGCGGGGCTTTTCATTCGTCGCTGATGTTTGAGGCGGCGCTTGAGTTGAAGAAGGTTTTAGAAAATACTCCTATATTAGCGCCTTCTGTGCCGGTAATCAGCAACTATACGGCTTTACCTCAAGATAGGGTTGTTAGGATAATGGAAAATCTAATTTTTCAGATACGTTCTGCGGTAAAATGGGAGGATTCAATGAGATTCCTACTGTCTAACGGCGTAGCGAATTTCATCGAATTTGGTCCGGGAAAAGTGCTTAAAGGGCTTATGCGTAATATAGATCCTGCTGTTCAGGTTATAAATATAGAGAAGAAAGCAGATATTTTGGCGCTGCAGTAGGGACTGTGTCCCCTGCTGGTGGATGTAGGCGAGATAAGTAGTGTTTGCGAGATATGACAGAAGGAGGACATATGCGTCTTAAAGATAAGGTGGCTTTGATTACGGGTGGGGCAAGGGGAATAGGCCAAGCCATTGCCATGACCTTCGCCAGGGAAGGCGCAGATATTGTAGTGGCGGATATTAATTTAGAAATAGCTCAAAAAACAGCCCTGGAGATAGAGGCCTTAGGCAGGAAGGCTTTGGCCTTGGAGATGGATGTCACAGACTATGACAAGGTTATGGAAGCCGTGAACAAAATTCTTGACAAATTCGGAAAGGTTGATATATTAGTTAACAACGCTGGAATCACTAAAGACAATCTTATACTAAGAATGTCTTTGGCGGAATGGGATGCTGTTATTAATGTGAACCTTAAGGGTACGTTTAACTGCATCAAAGCGGTTTCCCGTTCGATGATAAAACAAAGAAGCGGTAAGATTGTAAGTATCGCTTCGATTATCGGGTTAATGGGAAACGCAGGGCAGGCAAATTATTCTGCCTCTAAGGCCGGTATAATTGCTCTTACAAAGACTGTGGCTAAAGAATTAGCATCGCGCAATATCAATGCTAACGCAGTAGCGCCTGGTTTCATCCAGACCGAAATGACCGCCAAGCTCACTGAAGATATAAAGGCTAAGATGATGGAGGCAATACCTTTAGGGAGATTGGGTGCACCTAGCGATGTGGCAAATGTTTGTTTGTTCCTGGCGTCTGAAGATGCTAGCTATATCACCGGACAGGTAATTACCGTTGATGGCGGCATGGTTATGGCGTAGGTATTAAAATAAGGAGGAAAAAAGAATGGCAGTTCAAGAGAAGGTTAAGTCTATAATAGCGGAACAATTAGGGGTAAAGCCGGAAGAAGTTACTCCCGAGGCATCATTCGTTGATGATTTGGGCGCGGATTCTTTGGACACTGTAGAGTTGGTTATGGCATTAGAAGAGGAATTTGGCGTTGAAATACCTGATGAGGATGCTGAAAAGATAGCTACAGTTGGCGATGCTATTAAGTATATTGAAGAAAAAAGCGCTAACAAACAATAATTTATATAGATAATTCAGTAATATACCCCGCTATTTTTATTTAGCGGGGTAAGTTTTTCCCGCCGCATGATAGATGCAAGAGGCTGGCCTTGCGCCGTAGCAATAACACAGGCGGGAATTTAACCCACAATATATGCAAAAAAACAGAGTAGTGGTTACAGGTTTAGGGATAATTTCTCCGGTGGGCAATGATGTCTCTACCTTTTGGCAGGCACTAAAAGAAGGTAAGAGCGGGGTAGGCCCGTTAACTACCTTTGATGCCGCTAAATTTGTGCAGTACGCTATTGCCGCGGCGAAACAGGCTATAAACGCTTCAGGCTTGGATTTGGAGGCCGGGGACAAAGAAAGGTTTGGGGTTGTAATCGGTTCCGGTATAGGCAGCCTCTATAC
>JAZDLA010000075.1:0-11943 GCA_043802425.1 Candidatus Omnitrophota bacterium | reverse complement strand
GTAATAAAAAATAAAAAGAATGCCTGTTTCTTGGATTTATTATTGAGCGCAAAGAATGCCGGAACAAACCCAAACCAGGAAAATATCCAGAGATTAAAATTCGGGAAAGAAAGAATTAATAGAGTCGCAGACAATAGGCATAACCATAAATCTTTCACGAGCGACGAACGATGAGCGACGAACGATGATTTCATTTTCCGCAGCATTTTTTATATTTCTTTCCCGAACCGCAGGGACAGGGCTCATTTCTACCAACCTTTGCCTGGGTTGATGAAGCAGGGAGGATAGTTCTGGTGCGGGATCCGACTGGTATTTGCGCATCCGCCAATTGTTCAGACGGGGCTTCGAATTTAGCCGCCTCCGGATGTAAAAATTCCTGGCGGGCATCGCTAAATATGCCTTTAAACCTTTCTGATTTCACCGGCTGCAATTTAAATATAGCTTCCATAGCCTCTTCTTCAATACTAACCATCAATTGCGTAAACATCTCAAAGGCCTCGCGCTTGTATTCTATTAAAGGGTCGCGCTGGCCGTAAGCGCGCAGGCCAATCCCCTCCCTTAGATTATCCATGGCATAAAGATGGTCCTTCCATTTGCTATCCAGTATCTGTAAAAAAACCATGCGTTCCAGATGACGCATTACATCGCTGCCAATAGACTGCTCTTTCTCTTCATAAGCAGCAATAATACTGCTGCGCAATTCTTCAGTAATCTGGCCTTTATTTAAGTTCTCTATTCTAGAGGCATCGATATCTATGCCAAATTTTAATTTAAAGGCACTGATCAAGCCGGCGATATCCCAATCCGCTACGCTGATATTTTCATTTACATATACCGCTATAATATCCTCGATTATTTTAGCCAAGATATCCAGTATACCCTCTTTTGAAAATGTGCCTTCTAATACTGCCCTGCGCTGGCCATAGATGACTTCTCTCTGCTTATTCATCACATTGTCATATTCCAACAGCTGTTTCCTGATCTCAAAATTATGCTGTTCGACACGCCTTTGGGCGATCTCAATGGATTTGCTTACCCAGGGATGTTCGATGACCTGCCCCTCCTCTAATCCCAGCTTATCCATCATCCCTACCAGCCTATCCGAGCCGAATAAACGCATCAGGTCATCTCCCAGGGAAACATAGAATCGTGATGAACCGGGGTCCCCCTGGCGGCCGGAACGGCCGCGTAACTGATTATCGATGCGCCTTGCTTCATGGCGCTCTGTGCCCAGGACATGCAAACCCTTTACGCCCACTACTTTTTCATGCTCTGCGCTAGCTTCTTTCCCGAACCTTTCTAATATTTTCTTATATTCTTCTGGATAGTTAGGCTCATCTGGTTTTAACTTTTCCTTGGCAAGGCTACGCGTCATAAATTCAGCATTACCTCCGAGGAGGATATCCGTTCCGCGGCCTGCCATATTGGTAGCAATTGTTACGGCTTTGTATCTACCGGCCTGGGCGACAATTGGCGCCTCCATTTCATGATACTTGGCATTTAACACCTGATGCGGTATGCCGCGCATTTTTAGCATCTGGGAAAGCCGCTCGGACTTATCTATGGTGATAGTGCCTACAAGGACGGGCCTACCTTGATTATAAAGCCCAACAATCTCTTCGACTACCGCGTTAAACTTCTCTTTCTCTGTTTTATAAATGCAGTCAGAATAATTAGTGCGGATAAGAGATCTATTGGTAGGGATGGTCACCACGTCCAGTTGATATATGCTTTTGAACTCGTTAGCCTCGGTAAAAGCGGTTCCGGTCATACCGGCTAACTTCTCATACATGCGGAAATAATTCTGGAAGGTGACCGTAGCCAGCGTTTGATTTTCGCGCTCTATTTTCACTTTCTCTTTGGCCTCAACAGCCTGGTGCAGGCCGTCTGACCAGCGCCTGCCTGGCATCATCCGGCCGGTAAACTCATCCACAATCACTACCTCGCCGTCCCTTATTACATAATCTACATCATTCTTATAAAGATTATGCGCGCGCAGGGCCTGGATAATATGGTGGCGCCATTCCATGGTCTCGATGTCATGCAGATTATCAATATTCAGCATTGCGCAGGCCTTGGATTCGCCGTCCTCAGTAAGATGGGCAGTATGGGCCTTCTCATCCACTATATAATCAAATCCTTTAGAGAGGTCCACGCCTTTATATTTTGCCTCGATCTCGTCTTTCTCTAAAATTATCTTGCCTTTAAGCTGAGGGATAATCTTATCAATAATATAATACTTCTCCGTAGATTCTTCAGCCGGGCCGGAAATAATTAACGGGGTGCGCGCCTCATCTATCAATATAGAATCCACTTCGTCCACGATAGCATAATAAAAAGGCCTCTGTACTAAATCTTCTAAGGCGTATTTCATATTATCGCGCAGATAATCAAACCCGAACTCGTTATTCGTACCGTAGGTGATATCGCAGGCATAAGCAATTTTTCTCTGTTCATCAGACATTTCATGTTGAATGGCTCCTACAGTCAAACCTAAAAACTCATAAATCGGGCCCATCCATTCGCGGTCCCTACAGGCAAGGTAATCGTTAACCGTTATGATATGCACACCGCGGCCCAATAATGCATTCAAGTATGCGGCTAAAGTAGCTACAAGAGTTTTACCTTCGCCGGTGGCCATCTCTGATATCCTGCCCTCATGCAGCACTATACCCCCGGCAATCTGCACATCAAAGTGCCGCATATTTACGGTACGCCTGGCTGCCTCCCGGACTGCGGCAAATGCTTCTGGTAATATATCCGCGAAGACTTTATTCCGGGCAACCTTTATTTTTTCTTTTATTTTTTCTTTTTCTTCCGGGATAGCCGCAGCTAAAAGCGCTTCTTCTAAATTCTTTATCTCTGGCTCGTATTCCTCGGATTTCTTCAAAATATGCCCATTAAACTCCTCGGTCTTCAGCCGTAACTGCGCATCAGAAAGGCTGCTTATTTTTGGCTCCAGTTCATTGACCATGTTCACAATCCTGGCCAACTCCACCATCTTGTTGACCGAAGGAGTAGGCATATCCGGGTGCAGAACAATATGCGTACCCGGGAACTTTCTATTAATAATATTCTGTTTCTGTTTTAAAAGTTGTCTTTTAATAAAACCTAACATCTTAATGTCTGTTTTTGGCCTGCTGTTTTAGATACGCTTCGATAAATTCATCAATGCCGCCGTTCATAACTCCAGAGACATCGCCGGTCTCATAACCTGTGCGGTGGTCTTTTGCCAGGCTATAAGGATGCATGACATAAGAACGGATTTGGCTGCCCCATTCAATTTTTTTCTTCTCTGCCGCATATTGTTTTAACAGCTCTCGCTCTTTCTTTTTTCTCTCTAATTCATAAAGGCGCGCCTTTAAGACCTTCATGGCAGTCTGTTTGTTCTGGTATTGTGAACGTTCATTCTGACACTGCGCCACTATGCCGCTGGGGATATGCGTAATCCTTACTGCGGAATCCGTGGTATTTACGCTCTGGCCGCCTGCCCCTGAGGAACGATAGACATCAATGCGCAAATCTTTTTCTTCTATCTTTAAATCTGCGGCTTCTTCTATTTCCGGGATAACATCCACCGAGGCAAAAGAAGTATGCCTGCGCTTATTGGCATCAAACGGCGAGATGCGCACTAACCGGTGGACTCCGCGTTCAGCCTTGAGGTACCCGTAAGCAAATTCTCCTTCAATAAGGGCAGTGATATTCTTTATTCCCGCTTCTTCGCCGGAAAGCGCATCTATGATCTTCATGCTGTAACCATGGCTCTCAGCAAAACGGCTGTACATACGAAACAGCATACTCGCCCAATCACAGGATTCTGTTCCGCCGGCACCGGAATTAATACTCAAGATGGCGTTACTCTTGTCAAACTCTTGACTCAAAAGCGTCTTAAATTCAAGTTTATCAGCCTCATCGCCAAGCAGGGCAATATTCTTGGTTAAGTCTGCGATTAATTCTTTATCCTGGTCCTTGAGGATATCGGCGAGTTCCCTTAATTCCTGATATTTATGGAAAGCGCTCTCCCAGGGCTCAACCGCTGACTTGAAGGATTTTAGTTTTTTTACGACACCTGCGGCATTTTGCTCGTCATTCCAGAACCCGGGATTTGCCATCCGAGAGGATAAATCTTCAATCAGCCTCTTTTTATTATCTACGTCAAAGATAACCTCTTAGTTGCTGAAGATGATTATCCATAGCGTCAAGCCTTGCTTTTATTTCTTCTAACATCCGAACACCTCCGTAATTACCTAGTTATATTTTTTTGATACCTTTTAAAGCCAAGCTAAACTCGTCTTTATTATCGGAAAAGCCCGCTGCCACTTCTTCGCTAACCTTGCCCTCGCGGACTAATTTTACCAGGGACTGATTGAATGACTGCATTCCGAATATGGTCCCGTCTTCAATAAAGGGGTTTATCTCCCAGACCTTTCCTTCTCTAACCAAGCGGCTGATGGTTGGGGTAAGCAGCATAACTTCATAAGCAGGAATACGGCCAGGACCATCCTTTAAAGGCAACAGCCTCAGAGAAATGATGCCTTTTAATAAAGTGGATAATTGCGCCATGATCTCTGCGTGCTGATGCGGCGGGAAAAAGTTGATCATCCTCTCGACGCTCTGCGCGGTATTTACGGTATGCAGAGTACTTAAGACCAACACTCCTGTTTCTGCGGCAATCAAGGCAGCAGACATAGTTTCGTGGTCCCGGATATTACCGATATATATGACATCCGGGCTCTGCAGCGTGAATGCGCGTAGCGCCACCGCATATGAGGAAACATCGCGGCCCAATTCTCTCTGGTTAATAATGGAATTTTTGTCTTTAAAAGTAAATTCAATGGGTTCTTCCACCGTTAAAATATGCTTTTTACTATTATTATTAATGTATTCAATCATACTGGCAATAGCGGTGGATTTACCGCTACCGGCGCTTCCGGTGAGAAGCACCAGACCCCTGTTTTCCATGCAAAGGTCATTTAAAATCTTGCCCGGTAAATTCAACTCTTCAAAAGTCTGGACATCGGAACGGATATTTCGGATTACCAGGGATGGCCAGTTGCGCTGCATAAAGATACTGACACGAAAACGGTGGTCGAGTTGCGGTATATATATGCCGAAGTCCACATCCAGCTTTCTCTGAAAGAAATCCCTCAGTTCATTAGAGGTTAATTCTTTCACCGAGTCATTAACTTCATCCAGGGTAATAATTTTATCGTCTACCGAGGTCACCGTACCATCGATACGCATACGCACATTTGCACCGGCGCGGTAGAACATATCTGAAGCGTTCTTCTCCATCATCATCTTTAAATAACCTTTGATATCCATAGGGCACCTCCTCTAGTGATTAGATCCTTAACATCTATGCTGTCAAGGATAAGTTCGTCCTCCACTTCACTTTAGGAATCGAGGACGATTCTGAAACGAAGTGAAGAATTTAGGCCATATTAGTTATTATATCATACTTTTCTTTAATTGCTGCTCTAAATCTAAAAGGGCTCTTTTTTTCTTTCTGCCAGAGGCATAGCCCCCGAGTTTTCCATCACTAGAAATTATACGGTGACAAGGAATAATCAAGGGCCAGGGGTTACGCTTTAAAACCTGGCCTACTGCGCGCGTTGCGCCGGGCTTACCTATTTTTTTTGCGACCCACTTATAGCTACGCACCTCTCCGATAGGGATACTCAAGGCCACCCTATAGACCTTTTTAGCAAAAGGCGTCAATCTCGTAAATCCAAAAATTTTGATGCCCTTGTATTTTTTATTCACCAATGGCCTTTTTTCTCCTTAAAAGGTGATGGTATGCCAGGGCAAATCTATGCGCTTCATCACGGACCCTGCGGATCAGATTGAGTGCCGGGGTATCTGCATTTAATCTTATCGGCTCTGCTTTATCTTTAATATATATATTCTCTCTATCTTTGGCAATGCTTACCAGTGGTATTACCAAACCCATCTTTTCCAATTCCCTATTGGCTACGGAAAGATGGGATTTACCTCCGTCAATAAGGATTAAATCCGGTAAGACTAATTCTTCAGAAAGCGACCCTAAATAGCGCCTCTTGACTACTTCAGCCAGCATTTTATAGTCATCTATTGTTTCTACGGTTTTGATACGAAAACGGCGGTAGTTATTCTTATCGGGTAATCCCTTATGGAAACTTACCAGAGAACCCGTGGCTTCTTTGCCGTAAATATTGGAAATATCAAATGCCTCGATTCTCACGGGTATTTTTTTTAATTGCAGTAAACTCTTTAACTCTTCCAATTCCTCTTTACGGCTATAGCGGCCTGCACTCCCTGACATGACGCTTAAAGCTTCTATCTGGTCCCGGATTTTAGCTGCCTCTTCAAACTGCTGCTCTTTAGATTTTAAATTCATCTCCTGCGTTAACTTTTTAATCAGGGTGTCTGTTTTGCCGTCTAAAATCAAAGAGATATTCTCAATAGTCTGAGCATATTCCTTTTTGCTTACCTTATCCAAAGCAGGGACAAGCCCGATTTTATGGTACATGCGCTTCTCCTCTGGCATCTTCTCCTGGGAACGGTAAGGAAAATATTTTCTGATAATCCTCATTGCTTCCCGAAGAAGCCCCGCGCTTGTATAGGGGCCGAAATAATGCGCACCGTCGGCAACCATCTTACGCGTAATACAGATGCGAGGGAAATCTTCGTTAGTTATCTTTACCAGCGGAAAACTCTTATCATCGCGAAGCGACACATTATATCTGGGCTTATATTTGTGGATTAGGCCCGCCTCAAGTATGAGGGCTAAACTCTCCGTCTGGCACAACCTGTATTCGATATCCGCTATATGAGAAACCATCGCCTGGGTCTTTGAAGCAAGGAAACGGCTAAAATACGACTGCACTCGCTTCTTTAAGGACTTAGCCTTACCAATATAGAGAATCTCACCCTGCGCGTCCTTAAAAATATAGACTCCGGACGTATCCGCTAAGGCGTCAATTTTATTCTTTAATTGTTTATTACTCATATTAGTTGATGAGTCTGGCGGTTTTCGCAAGTGGAATTTGAGATTTTAGCACGCGAGCAAAGCCCTAAAGCAGAATTTAATTATCGATTGTTTAGGGCTAGACCCTTAAGTACAACTACGCATATCGCTAATTCGGGGTCAGTCCCTTCTTGGACACCCAGCGCCAGAGTTCCTGAATTTCTCCTACCCTTAAGATAAAACAGAAAATAATATAGGAGATAATGCCGGCTGTAATGGTTAAAACCAAATTAAGCAACTTCGGTAGAAAACCATAGCCCAGGACAAGATTACGAGAGACAAGCGCGCAGACCGCACCCATACAGATACTGGCTAAAAGTATACGCACAAAGGAGAGTGCCAGCGTTTCTATATCAAGGCCGCGGAGTTTTTTCTTCAAAAGTAAAAAGAGGATTAAAAAGGTCAGGATTCCGGATATAGATGTGGCCAAGGCTAGACCTCCCAATCTTAAGGGGCGCATGAGAATAAAATTTAAGATAATATTTATAACTAAAGAAAAAAAGGACACCTTGGCCGGGGTCAACGTATCTTTCAAGGCGAAGAAACAGGACTGTAATATCTTGGTTGAACCATAAGCAAATAAGCCGATGCTATAAAAGAAGAGGGCGTCGGCGGTCATGTAGCTGGAATAAAAATCGAATCTTCCGTGTTCAAATAAAACCCGGATAATGTTTTGTGCCAAAACCATAAAACCGACAGACGCCGGCAACAGCATAAAGAATACCGCCCGCAAGCCAAAGGAGAGCGTGCGCTTTAGCTGGCTATTATTATCTTCTATGGCCTGTATCGATAAAGTCGGCAATATCGCCTGGGAGATGGCATTACTGAAAATGCCTACGGGAAACAGGATTAATCTATAGGCAAAATATAACGCTGCCACTCCTCCTTCACCGACAATAGAGGCTAGGGAACCGAATATTGAATCCACGAAATTATTCAACTGGTAGATTGCGGAACTAAAAATCCGGGGGAGCATCAGTTTTCCCATAGTCTTTGCCGCCGGATGTTGAAAACGCCTAAATAAATTAAGCCGGAATCCCTTCTTATAAAGAACAGGGATCTGGATAGCCAACTGCAAAATCCCGCCCGTGAGAACGCCGAAAGCCAGGCCCTTTATCCCTTCCCCGAATAAAAGGGCAAAGACAATAATGGAAATATTTAATAAGCAGGGCGCAAATGCCGGGACGCTAAAATGTTTTAGGGAATTAAGTACGCCCATGGCATACGCTGCCAGACTGATTAGTAAAATGTAGGGAAAAATAATCCGGTTTAAAGTAATAGTAATTTCTAATTTGCGCGGGTCAGAAATAAAGCCGGGGGCGATCAACCTTACTAAGAGAGGGGAAAATATTATACCCAGGAGGGTAATCGCGGTAACTATAACCAGCAAAAGATTCAAGGTTACATTAGCCAACTCCCAAAATTCTTCTTTGCTGCGCTTAACTGCATATTCGCTGAATACCGGAACGAATGCGGCATTGGCAGCGCCTTCGCCTACCAGGTCGCGGAATAGATTAGGTATTTTAAAAGCGACTATAAAAGCCTGGGCATAGACATAGACGCCGAATAGCCTGGCGATAACTATATCGCGGATAAACCCTAGGAGACGCGAACAGAGGGTAGCAAAACCGATGACGCCGGCGGATCTAGCAATGGATTTGTTTGTTGACATAAACAATTAGTTATGCTATAAAATAAATAAATTAGTTGCCTAATTAAAAAGGAGAAAGAATATGCCTAGACGTAGAACTTCTTTAAAAAGAAACCGTGCGGATAAAAAAAGACACCTGCGCAACCTAAAGGTAAAAAGGGAACTCAAAAAAGCATTAAAGAAATTTCAAGCGCTATTGTCGGCTAAAAATATTAACGAATCTAAGGCATACCTGTCAAAGATATTTTCTCATCTCGATAAAGCCGCCAAGAAAAGAGTCATCCACCCCAACACCGCAAAACGCAGGAAATCGCGTTTAGCCCGCAGGCTTAACAAGACTGCATAAACTAACCACCAACCTCTCCAGGGCAAAATCAGGCTTAAGCCTACCGGTCTTAATATCTATATCGCAATTAAGTAAAACCTTTAATTTTCTTCTTGTTTCCTGAGGCTGCGTAATACTATTCTCCCAGGCATATCTTAATCCCCCCAGAATACGCTCCGGCCTCTCCCCGTTTTGTAAAAGCTGGTTTAATACCCAGAGGGCATGGCCTGTTTTCCTAAAATCTATGGAGCGGCTTAAAGTAAAGGTATCTAAATGCAGCGGCTCTTTAAAACGTAGAACTTCGGCGTCTCTTGAGACCTGCCTGATAAATTCATCTCTAGGCGCAGACTTATCGGTATCTAAAACCAAAATGGTTTTGTCCTGAGGCCTCTTTATATACTGAAGTATAAAATCTTTGATTTCCTCCCTTAAATTCTGGCTATCTTTTACTACGATAATCCTCTTCTTCGCTTTTAAGGGCAGGGATAGTAATCTTTCCTGCAGGGTGGGGAGATTTAATTCTTTGGCGTAGAGTATATCGAGGTTAAAATGTTCCGTATTTTCACTCAGGAATTCTTCTTTTAATCTCTTAAGCCTTATATCTTTAGAAAGACTGTCCTGCCCGACAAATAAATATACCAAGCCTTCTTTCTTTACCATTCTTCAACAGTCCGCTCTACAATCCGGCGGGCTAAGTCACTTATGGCTTCGGTTGCGGCGGTATCGTCGGACTTCTTCACTGCGCTTGCGGGAGCAAAATTGGTAAAGTAGCTATAATCGCCGGTAAAATTATTCTCCTCCCAGACTAACTGATTCTCCTTCTGATCCCAGAGCCTAATATTTACTATCAGATTAAGGCGATACTCCTCCACTTCGTCGCCATCCGTATAGCGCAGGGGGTCACGGCGAAACTCCACTAATTCCCCTTTTAAAACTAAATCTGCGGATTCTTCTTTAGCGGGCCTGAGATTACCGTCAAAAAGGAATTTATTCGTTACCGCCCTGGTAACATCCGTCTCCAGCATTGGCTTATAAAGCCTGTATTTACTTCCGGTATCGGCCTCTTGGGTAACATCTATCTTATTGACAAACGGTACGATATAGATCGTCTTAAATTTATTGGATATCATAGAACGCGTAGTATAACCGCAACCACTTATAGTAACAAGTAGCAAGTAGCTAGTAATTAGTAAAAAAGATTTTTTTATCATTTTTTCTTCCTCTTATCCAGTACTTCCATTCTTTCCATAGCCTTCAGTGCCCATTCGCTATCGGAGTAATTATCGATTATCTGCGTATAATAAATCCTGGCTGAGGCGAATGCCTTTTGTTTTTCGTAGAACCTGGCGATATTAAAATCAGCCTCTGCCTCTTTTTCCCTTAATGCCTCAATATTCTTTTCGGCATCTTTAGATAATACTGCGTCAGGGTGCTCCTCTACAAACTCTTCAAACTTTTCTTTTGCCTCGTTGGTTGCCCATTGGTCGTAATCGGGGCTGCGGGATACAGCAGCGCGACAGGAGGCAATCTGGAATTTAGCTGCCCCAGCCCATTCGTTGTCCGGATAATTAGAGATTACTTTGTTGAACGACTCTTCTGCTTCGTAATAACGCATCAGCCCTTTTAAAACCAGGCCCAATTTATACTGCGCCGCCGGGGCTAAGGGGCCATATGTGGAATTCTCTACGATCTTTGTGAATATCTCGATAGCCGGATTATCAACAGGTAAGGGTATACCCAATACCTTGCGCTTCTGGCCAGACATAAACGCCTCTGCTATTTTATACTCGCGTTCAATAACCTGGGGTATCCTTTCGGAAAAGGGGTATTTATCAATGACCTTTTGGTAGGCATGGTAAGCTTCATATAAGTTACCCTCGGCATCCTCTATCAACCCCAGATAATACTGGCTCTCAGCAGCCTCAGTTGATTTGGGATAAACCTTGAGTACCTTTTTAAACTCACGCCTTGCCTCATCGTATTTTTTTATCTCGTAAAAACCCTTGGCGTAATCAAATTGTTCCTTAGGGGTGGTTTTGGGTTGGGTCTTGGGATTTACCCATTTGCCGGTTTTCGGCGTCCAGATCCAGTACGGGTAGGCCGGGGTAGCGCATAAACCGCATAAGATAATCAAGATTAGAATTAGACGTCTCATAGGGTTTTAATCTAACATATATATTTACTTTTGTCAACCCTACCCTTCATTAAAATATCATTTAGCTTTGGATAAAAACCGGGATCAATTGAATTAAGGAAGGGCTTAAGTTAAAGAGAAGGAGGCTCCGGGCAGCTTAATTAAGAAGGTATTGATGCCAAGTAGAAGCTTAACTATAAATTCAATACTGTAAGCAGAATAAACCGCTAAAAAAGGGCAAAGAAACTGCATGGTTATCAAACTGAAGCCACAGAGAGTAATTAATGCCGCCAGGGGCACAATGAAGATGTTCGCTAGCACGGTTACAGGAGAAATAACCCTGAAATAATAAGCAATGAAACCCATTGTCCCTAACCAGGCAGAAAGAGAAACCAGGCATGCTTCGACGACGAATCTGATATACTTTATTCTTAAGGCCTCGATATTTAGCGCTCTCCTCACTCTAGGATACAGGTAAGCTATGGAGAGAACGCTGATAAAAGAAAGTTGAAAGCCGACACTAAAGAGCTGGTTGGGGCTAATGCCTAATATAAATAAACTGGCCAGGGCCAAGGAGTTGTAAATATCCGCCTGCCTCTTAACTAAATAAGCAACCATAAAGATTATAGCCATAAGCGTAGCCCTGACTGCCGGAGTAGATGCCCCGGTCATTAAACAATAGATGACTAGCAAAGGCGTGCCTACATAAAAACGTGCTATCCTGGATAGATGCATTAACTTTAGAAACAAAACAATGATAAAGGTAACTATGCCCACATGAAAACCGCTGACTACGAGTATATGCACAGTACCGGATTTAATCA
>JAZDLA010000074.1:0-18444 GCA_043802425.1 Candidatus Omnitrophota bacterium | reverse complement strand
ATTATGATTCTGGCGGTAACCAGCGACAGCCGCACGCCCGAAGAGATACGTAAGGTTGTCGACGACAAGATAAAAGAGCGCATCCAGAGGATTGAAGGAGTTGCCCGCGCTGAAATCGTCGGGGGCAGGGAAGGTAAAATTATTATTGAAATAGACCAGATAAAACTACAGTCTTACGCCCTCTCCATAAACCAGGTGGTAGATATTATCAACCTTAACAATGCTAACCTCCTGGTAGGCGAAATAAAACAAATCAAAGATAAATATCTGGTCAGGACTATCGGGGAATTCCAGAGGCTGGCGGATTTAGAAAACCTGGCCATCGCCACAACTAAAGAGGGTTCGATTATCCGTTTAAAAGACGTAGCCCAGGTGAAAGACTCTTATTTAGAACCCGTGGCTTTCGCACGGATAAACGCCCAACCCGTAGTATCCATCTATATCCAAAAGGAATCCACAGCTAATACCGTCAGGATAGCGCAGCTGGTACATAAAGAGCTAAAGCATTTAAACCAGACTCTGGATAAAGATATCGAGATTACCCCTACTTTTAATCAGGCCGAAGCTATACAACAAGCGGTAAACCAGGTGAAATTATCATTAGGCCTGGGGGCGATTCTAGTCTCCATGATTCTCTTCGTTTTTTTTAGGAGCCCGCCGATAGTTCTGATTATTGCTTCCAGTATCCCCCTTTCGGTTTTATTTACTTTCTCACTCATGTTTTTTAGCAAACTCACCCTGAATGTCATGACCTTAAGCGGCTTAGCCTTAGGCGTAGGGATGCTATTGGATAATGCTATCGTAGTCATAGATAATATCTTAAAAAAAAGGAAGAAGCTCGCCAACGGCGATACGCAGGTATTATCGCAAGGTCAATTAAAAATAACGGCGCAGGAATCAGCTATCAGCGGGACTAATGAAATGTTTTTGGCTATCACTGCTTCCACCTTAACTACCATCATCGTATTCTTGCCCCTGGTCTTTATCAACCCCGAGATCAGAATGCTTTACAGCGGTATTGCCCTGACTATCGCCTATTCGCTCCTGGCTTCACTTTTAGCTGCAGTTACCTTAGTACCGATGTTAGTAGCTAAACTTAAGATAAGCCCACCCTCCCCTCCTATACCTGGGCCTAATAGCCCCACACAAATACCAAGCGTAACTTCCATTCTTGTAGAAAAACCTGTTGTTCCCGTAATCTCTTGGGCAGAGAAATTCCAGACCATATATAAAAAGGTGATTGCTATCGCGCTATCGTTACGCTATCTGATCGTTATCCTTGTGCTGGTCTGCTTTATGCGGGTTCTACAAGAAGCTAAAAAATTAGAGAGAGAGTTTATCGGCATTGCCGAACAGAATAAATTTACCGTATTTGTGGAAATGCCCACTGGGACTAAATTAGAGATCTCGGATAAAATTGTTGCGCAGGTAGAAAAATATATCTCTAAAATCCCTGAGATCAAGACTGCCACGGCAAAGGTAGAGCCATGGTCAAGCAAGATTTATATAGAGTTGTTGCCCCTAAGCAAAAGGGCCAAGGCTACCGCCGAGATTATCAACGAGATGCGTCCTTATACGGATAATCTAGACCCGGCGTTCATCTATTACGAAGAGCCCGAGGAGGTCGGTACAAAAGAAATCCTTATGGAGCTCTATGGTTACGATTACGAGGCCTTAAAGAAACTGGCTATACAAATCGCGCAAAGAATCCAAACCATCCCTAAATTTACCGATACTAAAATCAGGATGCGCGAAGGCCGGCCCGAGATGCGCCTGGTTATTGACAAAAAAGAGGCGGCGATGTTTGGACTAACCGCGCAAGACATCGCCCTTGCCCTGCATACACATATGCGCGGCTTAGTAGCTACGCGTTATCGCGGAACGGAAGAACCCCTGGTTCGCTTTAGCGAAAAGTCAGCGGTTGAACGATGGTCGCCTTTTGCCTCCCAAGAGGCAAAGGAAACGGAAACCATCGTGCGCCTGGAAGAAAAATACCGTCGGACTTTTGAGGCTATGCGCAGAATCAGTTTAGTAACTCCGGACAGAGAACAGGTGTATTTATCGCAACTCGTCCATTTTAAATATGACGTGGGACCAAGTGAAATCTGGCGTAAGAATAAATCGCGCATGGTCCAGGTAAGCGCCAATACCGGAGGGCTGGCCTTAGGTACGGCTGCGGATAAAGTAAGAGAGGTCTTAAAGGATTTAAAATTGCCCAAGGATTATTTTTGGCAATTAGGGGGCAATTATGATAGAATGATACAGAATCAAAAGGAACTTAGCTTTGCGCTCATTTTAAGTTTGGTCCTGGTATATATGCTTTTGGCCGGCCTCTTTGAATCTTTCTCTCAACCATTTATCATCCTCATGACCGTACCCTTGGCAGCAATGGGAACCATCATTGCCTTACGTATCGCGCATATCCCTGTGGGAATAGGGGTTTTAATCGGGGTGATTATGCTGGGAGGAATTGTAGTAAATAATGCCATAGTTTTAATTGACAGGATTAATTTCTTAAAACAGACTCGCTCTTATGATTATGGCACAAAGAGTGGCGTCTACCAGGCAGTCGTTGTCGCTTCTCACGATAGATTAAGGCCGATAATGGCGACTTCGCTGACCACCATCTTAGGCCTTATTCCCATGGCCATGGATAAAAGCGAGTCTTCCAGCCTCTGGTCACCTTTAGCGATTACTGTGATCGGCGGATTAATATTCGCAACCTTTTTAAATTTATTTGTGATCCCCTGTATTTATATGATCTTCAAGGATCTGAGATTGACGGGAAGATAGGAGGCAGTATGAAACTTCAGAAAATGCAGCTATTCATCGGCGCATTCATCATTTTCTGGATAATTTTTATTGGCTGGGGGATGTTAAAAACCACCTTAAAACTTACTAAAGAAAAAGCACCCGCTAGAGAGATAAGCAGGAGTGTAACCCAGAAAGAAAGCTCTCCTCCCAAAAAGGAGACCCCCAAGCAGGCCAAGAAAGAAATTCCCACGCCCAGCAAAAAAGAAGAAATAACCCCTCCCCCCTCTCAGGAAGAAGCCCGGCCCATACTAGTAAGAACGCTGCGGGCCAAATCTACTGATTTCCAGGATATCTTACCGGTCATGGGTACAGTCAAAGGCAAAACCGAAACCGAACTAAAATTCGAGGTTAACGGAACCATAAAAAACATAAACTTCCGCGAAGGCGAACACATAGAAAAGGGAGAATGCATTGCCTGTTTGGACCCCAAGGATATGCTGCTTAGGGTTGCCTATTCCAAAAATAAATTGAATGCTGCCCGGGCAGCTTACAATTCTATCCTCAAGAAATTAGAGGTGCATAAAAAGCTCTACGAAGCAGGGGCAATTCTTAAATCAAAATTCGAAGAAGTAGAACTGGAGTGCGAGAGTGCTAAATTCCAGGTAGAAACCACAAAGAATGAATTAGACTTGGTGGACAACGAATTAAGCAAGACTTGTCTCTACGCTAGCAGGAACGGCGTGATGGGGCCGCGTAAAAAAGAAGAAGGCGAGTTCGTCACGCCTCAGGATAAGATGAGTTCGCTCTTAGAAATATACGAGATATTTGTGGAGGTGGGAGTGGTAGAAAGGGATATTAATAAACTAAAATTGGGCCAGAAGGCGAAAATTTATGTGGATGCCCACCCTACCGTTATCTTTGAAGGGAGCGTAGATAGTATTTTCCCCATAGTAGAAGGAAAAAGCAGAACGCTCACAGTCAAAATCAAAGTCCCTAACCCAGAAAGTATTTTATTTCCCGGCATGTTTGCCCGCGCAGAAATTTTGATTGTCGCCCTGAAAGATGCCTTTGTTGTCCCGGTAACGTGTCTGGCTACCGGCGGCAGAGGGATGAACTTGGTGCCAGTTATACCCAAAGAATCCCTGCAAACAGGGGAAGATGAAACACAGACCGGCACTTTACAGCTACGCAAGGTCACTGTAGGCTATATGACTAGCGATTATGTGCAGATCAAAGAAGGGCTAAAGGACGGTGATCTGGTAGTTTTAGAATCACAGGGAGATTTGAAAGATAACTCTAAGGTTAAGATCTCCGGCATAGAAGAGATGACCTTTTAGTTGGTAGCCCCAACCGGATTTGAACCGGTGTTTATAGGCTGAGAACCTAGCGTCCTAGACCAGGCTAGACGATGGGGCCATCGGATATAAATTTGTCTTTATTGTAATTTAAGAGCCCGGGCAAGTCAATAAGTTTATTATACTAAGAATGGATATCGGAATAGGCCTGAGCACAGACAAGAACCCTGCCCTGGCAGTTAAAGAAGCGCTGAATTCGGCTAACATGAATCTGGCTAGCGATAAAATTGACCTGGCCATTGCCTTTAGCTCTCCAGACCTTTCTTCTGTAAACTTATTAAAAATCCTGGGTATCTCTTTAGGGGTAGTGCCAATAATAGGCTGTAGCGGCGCAGCAATTATTTCCAACCAAGGCATATTTAAACACGGCCTGGCAATTATGCTTTTAAGTTTCCCCGCCAATATCTATTTTAATGTCGCCTGCGTCAGAGATATAAAAACCAAAACCCCTTTAAATGCCGGAAGAGAATTAGGTGAACAATTAGGCTACGGGTTTCGTAATGTACGCCGGGATTTAGGCGTAATTTTCTCTGATGGCCTAATTGAGGGGGCTTCGGACCTGCTTTTGGGCCTGCAGGAAAAATTAGGCAAGAGTTTTCCCCTGGTAGGCGCTTCTGCTTCGGACGATATGCGTTTCTCAAAAACCTACTTATATTTCAACCGGGAGCTACTCACCGATAGTGCCATAGGAATACTCTGGGGTGGAAAATTAAATTTTGGTTTGGGTATAAGGCACGGTTGGAAACCTCTGGGCAAACCCCACACCGTAACTCAATCTCAGGGTAATATGATTTATGAGATAGATAATGAACCTGCCAGCCAAATATATGAAGAGTACCTGGCTTGCGACCTACCTAAGCTGCAGAAAGAAGTAAAGCGTATTTCCGTACTTTATCCGCTAGGAATAGATATGCCCGGCGAAGAAGAATATATCTTAAGGAATATTCTCTCTATAGAAGATAACGGCTCCCTGCATCTACAGGGCAATGCAACCTTAGGTAGCTCCATAAGATTAATGATCGGTACAAAAGAGTCGTGTCTTTCTGCTACCCGGCAGGCAGTAGATGAAGCTAAACAAGTCCCGACCGGTATTACTGCAAAAATCGGCACAAAAAATTTTATCCTTGTTTTTGATTCAATTTCGCGGTATATCTTATTAAGAAGGGATGCGGCCAAAGAATTAGAAATCATCAAAGAGGGCTTTGGCGATAAAACTCCGATAATAGGTTTATACACTTACGGCGAACAGGCGCCTTTAAGAGCGACAGGCTACCAGGGCCAAGCCTGTTTCCACAACCAAACTATCACTATTTTAAACATAGGAAACTAAACAATGGGGAATACCGATTTTCTATTGAATATATTTGGGTTAATGGGTTTACTCGGCGTTGTTGCTCTTATCATCACCCTGTTACTAAAGACGGAAAAGATCAAACAGCTGCAGATAATAGTAGATAAATTAAAGAGGTCCCTGGATGAGATGGATGATCAAGCCAAGCTCATCGTACGCACGGATATGGAATTAAACAAAACCCAGGAGGAGTTGGATAAAAAGATAACCGGGCTCTATGCCTTACAAAGGCTATCGCGGATAATCAGCACCACCTTAGAAGAAAGCCAGCTCTTTAAACGCGTAGAAAAGGCAACATTTGAGGAATTGGGCTTCGAAAAAGCCTGCGGATTGCTCTGGGAGAGTAAAGAAAATAAATTTATTCTTCGTCTTGGCATAGGATACCCGGATAACGAAATCAAAACAATCCAGGAGTCGGTAAATTCCGATAAAGATATTTATCTAGATTTCGTAAAGAAAGAGCGGGCATTCTCGTCTGTCTCCTCATCTAAATCTAAAGATACCGTATTTAAACAAAAAATAAGCGCTGCCTTCAAGGTCAGCTCTTTTGTAATAGCGCCTATCTTGCCTAAAGAGGCAAATAAGGGATTCTTGTTCGTGGGCACGAAAAACATAGAGGTAGCCGTAACCGAAGGCGATGAAGAATTGATCACCATCTTGAGTAATCAAATCGGCCAAGCCATAGAGAATGCCCGTTTATTTGAGAATACCTGGGTTGCCCAACAAGAACTGGAGAAAAAAGTTGAGGAGAGGACGCACGAATTAACCATAACCATGGATGAACTGAAAAAAGTCAACAAACGCAAAAGCGATTTTATCTCCAGCGTCTCACATGAATTAAGAACCCCCCTTACCTCTATCAAGGGCTATGCGGCAATACTTATAGCGGAAAAATTAGGAGTACTACCCCAGCAGGCAAAAGAGCGCCTGGAAAAAATCAACCGCCACAGCGATGAGCTCGTGCATATGGTTAACGACCTCTTAGATATTGCCCGCATAGAATCAGGCAGAACGATAATGAAGATGGAAGCGCAGAATATAGCGGGCATTATCGCCAGTATAGCCGACCTTATCGCGATACAATGTAAGAATAAAAATATTAAACTACTGCAGGACGTGCAAAAAGACCTGCCCGCCATACTAGCAGACCATAGCCAGATAGAGCGCGTATTCATTAATCTCCTGGGCAACGCCGTTAAATTTACCCCCGAGAACGGGCAAATAACCATCAAGGCACGCGTCAAAGAAGGAATGGTAGAGGTAGACATATCCGACACGGGTATCGGTATACCTCCGGATGCGCTTACAAAATTATTTGAAGAATTCTACCGGGTGGATAACGAGATAAACCAACAGGTAAAAGGCACGGGCCTGGGGTTATCTTTGGTAAAAAATATTGTTGAAGCGCATAAGGGGAAAATCCTGGTAGAAAGTAAGCCGGGCAAAGGAAGCACGTTTAGTTTCACCCTACCAACAATTTAAGGAGGTTCGTGCGTGGCTAAACTAAGGGTGTTACTCGTAGATGATGACCCGGATATACTGGATGTCTTAGAAATCACCCTCTCAGAAGACAATTTTGAAATTTTAAAGGCAGGAAACGGCGAAGAAGCAATGCGTATTATTAAATCTAAGCCCCTGGACCTTCTGCTTGTGGACTACAACATGCCCAAGATGAACGGCCGCCAGGTCTGCGCAGAAGTAAAAAAAGATATACTGCTGCGTCACCTACCGGTAATTATGGTCACGGGTAAGGGCGATATAAGCGATAAAGTCGGCGGTATTGATGCCGGCGCAGACGATTATATAGTCAAGCCTTTTGAACCTAAAGAATTAATAGCGCATGTCCACATGGTCCTAAGGCGCGTGTCTATAGACCTAGAGGCAAATCCTTTAACGCGCTTGCCCGGCAATGTCTCTATATTAAACGAGCTCTCCCGCTGCGTCGAAAATAAGGCTCCGTTTGCCGTCTGTTATGTGGACTTAGATAAATTTAAAGCCTATAACGATAAGTATGGGTTTGAGCATGGAGACGAAGTAATCCGCCAGACTGCGCGCATATTAATACAATCAACGCAAGAGGCAGGCATAAAGGATGCCTTTATCGGCCACATAGGAGGGGATGATTTTGTAGTGGTCACTACGCCTGATATTGCAGATAATCTCTGTAAAAAAATAATCGCTGATTTTGATAAAACCTCTCCTTCTTTATACAACGAAGAAGATAGGAAAAAAGGTTATATTGCGGGCCACGACCGCCAGGGAAAAGAAGTAAAAATACCGTTATTATCTATATCTATCGGCGTAGTCACCAATGAAACGAGAAAAATAGAACACGTCGCCCAGATAGGTGAGATCGGCGCAGAGTTAAAATCCTACGCCAAGAGTCTGGAGAAGAGTAGCTACGTAAAAGATAAGCGTAAATAGAAACGCCTAAAAAATAAAACCCGCTAGAGCCTGTATTGACCGCTAGCGGGATTATTTTTGGTGCGCGAGGGGGGAGTTGAACCCCCAAGCCTTTCGGCACAAGCCCCTCATGCTTGCGTGTCTGCCATTCCACCACCCGCGCGTCACTCTCTATAGCTTATACTATAACAAACTGGCTGCCCCGCATGGACTCGAACCATGATAACAAGATCCAGAATCTTGTGTCCTACCATTAGACGACAGGGCAAAAGATCCTACCAGAGATTCTCACGCATCCAAGCGTCGGCCTCTTGAAGTGATGCCCAATCTTGCTGTAGGCCATCGTTTGCCCCTAAAAGCGCGTAGTGCACGGTTTCACATCCGGCGATTAAAATAACAAAGGCCAATAATATAAAAACCATAGCCAGCCTTCTACTCATCATCGCGGCCTCCTTTTAATCCACTTATTTAGTCTTTCCTTAGTGCGCTCCTTGCCCAAATAATATATCACCTCAAATAATCCCGGTCCAACAGTTTTACCGGTAAGCGCCAGCCTGATGGGATGAATAAGAACCCTGGCTTCTATGTTCAGCTCTTTGACTAATTCGCGAAAGCATGATTCGACGGTCGCTATATCAAATTTATCTAGCCTCTCCATCCTCTCTAGAAAAAGACTGAATTCTCTGGATAAATCGCTACTTAAAAACTGCTTCTTCGCCTGAGGGTCTATCTTAATATTTTTTATAAAGAAAAAATCCGCCCATTCCGCAAAATCCTTTAGCGTAGAGAGCCGTCCCTGAAATAATTTTACTAAAGAAGCGATATAATTTCTATCAAAATTATTCCTATCGATATATTTTTTCCGTATCAACAACGGCATCAGTTCATCGGTTAATTTTTGCGTATCTTCCTTTTTGAGATATTGATTATTTATCCATTTTAGTTTATCTAGGTCAAATGTGGCTGCGGCCTTATTCACTTTCTTGATATCAAATAATTTAATCGCCTCTTGAATATCGATAATCTCGCGGTTTCCGCCCGGGGCCCAACCTAAAAGTAAAAGATAATTCGCCAGCGCTTGAGGCAAATACCCCATTTTACGATAATCTGAAATAGCCGTAGCACCCGTTCTTTTAGAAAGCCTACCCCCCTCTTTACCTAATATTAACGGTAGGTGCGCAAACTCGGGGAGGGAAAAATCCAAGGCCTGATAAAGAATAACCTGCTTAGGGGTATTAGAGATATGGTCATCCCCTCTGATTACGTGGGTAATACCCATGGTAGCGTCATCTATAACGCAGGCAAAATTATAGGTGGGGGTGCCATCGGACTTTATGAGGACCTGGTCTTTGATAGTCTGGGTATCAAACTCAATTTCTCCGCGTATGAGGTCTTTTATCCTTAGTTTCTCTGGGGCAACTCTAAAAATAATGGCCTCATTTTTAGCCTTTGATTTTTCTCTATAGGCCAGGCCTTTATCCGCTAATTTTTGCGCGTATTCTTTATAGATATTGAACCTCTGGCTCTGGTAATATATCTCATCCCAGCTAAACCCCAGCCACGCCAGGCTCTCCAATATTTCATCCAGATATTTCTTTTTTGAGCGTTTCTTATCGGTGTCTTCTATCCTTAAGATAAATTTACCTTGTTTGGCCCGGGCATATAGCCAGTTGAACAGCGCGGTGCGCGAACCGCCTATATGTAGATTTCCCGTCGGAGAAGGTGCAAAGCGCACTCGGATCATTTTAATTTCGCCCCCTCTGATAACGCCTTCTGGTTAATCTCTATCAAACCCTTCTTGTCCTCTGGCGCAATGGCTTCTATAGCCGCGCGCGCTTTCGTTAAATCTAGAGTATGGGCCTGCCCGATAAAACATCCCAGGGCTACCATATTTGCTACTTTGATGTTACCTAATTTTAAGGCTATATCAGTAAAAGGGTGCCTCAGGACATATGCGCTTTTGTCTATCCCTATATCGGTATCGGCTAAAGAGCTGTTGATAATGAAGAGGCCTTTTTTCTTTATCCTATTTTGAAACTTCCTTAAGGAAGGCTCATTCATCACAATCACGGTATCTGCCTCTCTAATGTAAGGCGAGCTTATTTCGCTATCAGAGAAGATTACCATGCAGTGGGCGGTGCCCCCGCGCACCTCTGCCCCGTAAGAAGGTAACCAGGTTACGTGTTTATACTGGCGCATGGCGACCTCTGCCAAAACTTTACCCAGGAGCATTATACCCTGGCCGCCCGCCCCGGCAATTATTACCCGTTCTGTCATAGCTTTATAATTTGCAGATTATGAACATTAAAACATTCTAACATTTAAACGTTGAGACAATCACTTTATCCTTCCTAAGGGAAACTCTTTAACCATAACCTCCTTTATCCAATCCAGTGCTTTTTTAGGCGACATGCCCCAGTAGGTCGGACAGGGAGATAGAATCTCTACCAGCGAGAAACCCAGATTATCGATTTGATTTTGAAAAGCAAATTTTACGCACTTCTTTGCCTTGATGGTTTCCTGGGGCGAGTGCACAGAAACCCGCTCCACATATTTTACCGCCGGTAGTAACGCCAGCATCTCGGAAATCTTCAAGGGGTATCCGTGAGACTGCGTATTTCTTCCGTCGGGCGTAGTGGCTGTTTTCTGGCCTAACAACGTAGTAGGCGCCATCTGACCCCCGGTCATGCCATAAACCGCGTTGTTGATAAATATTACCGTGAGATTCTCCCCTCTATTAGCGGCGTGTATAGTCTCGTTGGTGCCAATAGCAGCTAAGTCTCCGTCCCCCTGATAAGTAAACACGATATTGCCAGGTCTGGCCCTCTTTATCCCTGTAGCTACTGCCAAAGCCCGGCCATGCGCTGCTTCAGAGCAATCAAAATCCCAATAATCATAGGCAAGGACTGCACAACCTACGGGCGCTATCCCGATAACCTTTTCCCGGATACCCAGCTCGTCCACTGTTTCCGCAACGAGCCTGTGCGCAATGCCGTGGCCGCAGCCAGCGCAGTAATGGGTCGCAACGTTCCTTAATGATTTGGGGCGAGAAAATAACTTTTGCATTTTAACCTTTAAACTTTCAAACCTTTAAACTTTCCAATTTTTCTATAATCGCTTCCTCCGTAGGCATCCCTCCGCCTGCGCGACCCAAGAATTCCACCCCGGCCTTACCTAAGACAGCTAACTTTACGTCTTCTAACATCTGGCCGTGGGACATTTCAACCACCAGGTATTTGGTCTTTGGTCTTATATTCCTGGTAAATGCTTTTTGTGGAAAAGGCCAAAGCGTGATGGGGCGGATCAAGCCCAGCTTTTTACCTTTTTTTCTTAAACTATACACCGCGCTCTTTGCGATTCGCGCCATCGTCCCATAGGCAACCAAAATAACCTTAGCGTCATTTAAGAATAAGCTCTCATAACGCTGTTCTCTTTGTTGGATATTTTTATATTTCTTCTGTAAGGTAAGGTTATGTTCCTCTAAAACCCCCTCTTTAAGGTAAAGCGACCTGATCAGGTTAGGTTTTCTATTTTTACAACCAGTCAACGCCCAGGGCTTTTTATAATTTTTGACTTTTGACTTTTGACTTTTGACTTCCAAAGGCTCCATCATCTGTCCTAACGTACCCTCGCTTAAAATAATCGCCGGAATCCGATACTTATCTGCTAAATCAAAGGCAAGAAACATCAGCTCGTATGCCTCCCGGATAGAATAAGGCGCTAAGACCAGGGAATGATAATCTCCATGCCCTCCGCTACGCGTTGCCTGGAAATAATCTGATTGAGAAGATAAAATGTTTCCTAACCCCGGTCCACCACGCATCACATTGATAATCACCGCCGGTAATTCTGTTCCGGCAATATAAGAAATACCTTCCTGTTTTAGGCTGATCCCGGGGCTAGAAGAAGAAGTCATTGCCCTTTCGCCCGACGCTGCAGCGCCAAATACCATATTTATCGCGGCTAACTCCGACTCTGCCTGGATAAATATGCCGTTTACCTCGGGCATGCGCCTTGACATATAGGCGGGAATCTCGTTCTGAGGAGTAATAGGATAACCGGCATAGAAACGGCAGCCTGCCTGAATCGCTCCCTCACTCATCGCTTCATTACCTGAGATTAATATCTTCTTAACCATGATTGTTAGTTACTAGTTATTTAAATACTTCGATACAACAATCGGGACAGATAATAGCACACAGGCTGCAACCCAGGCATTCAGCGCTCTCCTTGAATTTCGCCGGTTTTACACCCAGCCGGTTCAACCCGGAGTCAGCAACAATCAGGCCTTTAGGACAAAAACTTATACAAAACATACACCCCTTACACCTGTCTTTATTTATCTCTATCTTGGCCATCTCTGTTTATTGGCTATCCCCTAATAGCGGTCTTAATTTTACTGGCAATGCCCTGAGAGGTCAAACCATATTTACCTAATAAGATTTCCCTTGAGCCGTGAGTGATGAATTCACCCGGTAAACCTATCCTGGTTACCGGCATCTCCATTATCTCGCTGACTGCGCTGCCGAATCCGCCTTCGGCGATACCTTCCTCTACCGTAAAAACATTTTTTATACCGGAAACGACCTGCATAAATAGCTTCCTGTCTAATGGCTTAGCAAAGCGTGCATTCACTAAGGTCCCGGATAGTCCATCTTTTTTTAATAATTCTACCGCCTCAAGAGAAGGCATTACCATGCTGCCCAAGGCAAGAATAGCAAAATCATTTCCTTCCCGGAGAATCTGGGCCTTGCCTAACTCTATGGGAAGATTAGAAATTGGGAATCGGGAATCGGGCGTTTTATCTTTGGGATACCTTAAAGCTACCGGACCATCTAAGGCTACGGCGAAATCTAACATAGCTTCTAACTCAGCTGTATCTTTAGGCGCCATAATCGCTAAATTCGGTATATTCCTTAGGAATGCAATATCAAAAATACCCTGGTGGGTTACCCCATCCCCTCCGACTATGCCTGCGCGGTCAATAGCCAGAATAACTCCAAGACCCTGCAAAGATACGCACTCCATAATCTCATCGTAAGCCCTTTGTAAAAAGGTGGAATATATCGCTACCACAGGCTTCAACCCCTCTTTAGCTAAGCCGCCGGCAAAACAAACAGCGTGCTCTTCAGCAATACCAACATCAAAGAATCTCTTAGGATAGGCTTGCCGAAATCTGTCTAGCCCCGTGCCTTCGGCCATGGCGGCGGTAATGACCACAATACGTTTATTCTCTTTAGCTAGATCCAGAAGCTTACTGCTAAACGCTTCTGTGTAGGTTGCGGGTTTCTGCTCTTTAGTCTTTGGCCTGCCGGTATTAATCTCGAAGGGTGCTGCGCTATGGAATTTTACGGGTTCGCTTTCTGCGGGCGGATACCCCTTACCTTTCTTAGTCACTACATGCAGGATTATCGGGCCCCTGATATCCAGTATATTCTTAATCCTCGGGATTAAAATATCCAAATTATGCCCGTCTAAAGGGCCGAAATAGCGGAATCCCAATTCCTCGAATAGCATCCCGGGGATAAATAGGCCTTTTAAGCCCTCCTCAAATTTATTAGCGATCTTTAACAGGCGGCTTCCCTTAGGAATGCGCGATTTAGCAAAGTTTTCCAGAGAACTCTTAAAACGATTATATATCGGCAAAGAAATAATTTTATTCAGATATGTGCTTAAGGCACCCACATTGGGGGCAATACTTAACTCATTGGTATTAAGAATTACTAAGATATCTTTCTTAAGGTGCCCGGCGTTATTCAGACCCTCAAAGCATAATCCGCCGCTTAAAGAACCGTCTCCGATAACGGCTACCACGCGAAAATATTTTTCTTTACTCAGATAATCTCTGGCACAGGCTAAACCCAAAGCCAGAGATACGGCAGTAGAGCTATGTCCCGTGGTAAAAGTATCGTAGACTGACTCACCGTGGCAGGGAAAACCGCTTATACCCTGATATTGACGTAAGGTCGCAAATTTTTTATTCCTGCCGGTAAGAATCTTATGGGCATAGGTCTGATGCCCTACATCCCAGATAATTTTATCTTTAGGCGCATCCAAACAATAATGCAGGGCAATAGTTAATTCCACCGCCCCTAAGCTTGAGGCCAGATGTCCGCCGGTAGAGGAGACCACCTCAATGATCCTCTGCCTAATCTCGCCGGATAATTGAGAGAGTTCTCCCAAGGATAATTTCTTTAGGTCTTGCGGGGAGTTAATGTCCTCTAAGTACATTATTTTTCTTCCGGGGACGAATCCGCGAATTTTTCCAGGGAATACCTTCCCTCTTTTTTCATCAATAGTTCGACTTTACGTTGCGCATCATTTAAAGTAGCCGAACAGCTCTGGGCTAATTTTACGCCTTCTTCGTATTTTTTCAGCGACTCACCCAGCGTAAGCTTGCCGTTAGCCAATTCCTCAACTATTTTCTGTAATTTTTTAATATCATCCTCGAGACTTTGTTTTTCTTTAGTCATGGATTACCTCCTGGACCGAACTTAAGAATGCCCCTTTTGCTAAAATCGTCTTAACCAAGTCTTGGGGCTTAAGACTAGACGCGTCTTTGATAATTTTGCCTGCGGGCATTAAACTGCTTAGGCTGTATCCTCGTGATAATACAGCCAAAGGGCTTAAGGCCTGTAGCCTTTCGATAAGGGAGTGGAATTTCTCTTCGGCCATATCCAGGTTATGTTTAAGATGAGAATTCAGCCCGCCGGTTAATTCATCTAGTAACTGTTGTTTTTCTAAAAGCCTGTCTAGTGGGCTCTTGAGCATACCTTTAAGAGCAATAAGTTTATTTTTTAAGCGATAGAGGATACCTGAGATCTGTGAACCTAATTCATATCTATAGCCATCGAGCTGGGCAAGCAGGGCATTCTTCTTATCTACTATTACCTTTGCCGCAGCTGAGGGGGTCTCGACAAAGACATCGGCAACTAGATCGGAAAGGGTAATGTTTATCTGATGCCCTACCGCCGAGATGGTGGGTATTTCTGAATTGTATATGGCCCTAGCTACTATCTCTTCGTTAAATGACCAGAGGTCTTCGGCGCTGCCTCCCCCCCTGCAGATTATAATTACATCGGCCTGCCTGAATTGATTAAAATCACGCACCGCCTCGGCTATATCTTTTGCGGAATGCTCTCCCTGGACCCTTACCGGACGGATAATCACGTCTGTGCAGAGTGAGCCTTTTTTGAGTATCTGCAGTATATCGCACACCGCTGCGCCGCTGCTAGAGGTAACGATACCTGCGCAAAAAGGCATCAAGGGAAGCTGTTTTTTATGTTTGGGGTCGAACAAGCCTTCTTTGAATAATTTATCTTTCAGCTGCTCGAAGGCTAACTGCTGCGCGCCTATGCCTTTGGGTTCGATCTTTTCTACAATGAGCTGATATTGCCCACGCGGGGCATAAAGCCCGATCCTGCCGAAACATATCACCTTAAGGCCGTCTTCGATCTTAAATTTAACGTCCTTATTGACGTTCTTAAACATTGCTGCTGCCAGCACCGCTCCTTCATCTTTGAGCGTAAAATAAAAGTGCCCTTGGGGAGAGACCTTAAAGTTAGAGACCTCTGCCTCTACCCAAACTTCGCCAAAGGTATTCTCCAGGATTATTTTGATATCTTGGGTAATTTGGGTGACTGTATAGATATGCCTGTCTTCCCGGGGACTTGTCTTTGAGGCGAATAGATCAGTCGTGGTCTTAGGCATACCTTAATTAACGGCGTTAGTGGTATTTTCTGCTTTTTTCTCCACCACTTCTTCAGTGGTACTTACGGATTCCGTAACGGGTTGCGGCTTCTTTGTGAAAACAATCATTTGTACTGAATAGGGTTTTAGGACCAAGGCTTCTTTATATGGCTCGGCTATGCTGAGGTCCTTTTCTTCAGCCGGAACAAACGCACAACCCTGGGCGCAGGATGAGTCTACGGTGTATCTTTGGTACAAATAATCTCCTTTTATGTTTTTAATTACCATACTTAAATTACGCGTATCAGAAGCAAATTTTTTAGCCTTATCATCTAATTCCTGCGCCTTTTTTAACAAGTTTTTCAGTTTCTTGGTGGCGCGTATTTTAGCAATATCCATCTGGCGCAACATAACTTTGTCTAATTTATCTGAGGTTATAAGATTCAGGAGCACCTTTCTCTCTGCACCATTGAGGCCGGCAATATTACGCGATAAATAGTTCCTGGCTACATCCGGATCGATATAATTATAAACGATTACGGCAAGGCGGCCCTTGTCTTTTGTGGCGACAACATCCACAAATTCATCACTGGGTTTTAAAAGCGCCGTGTACAGATTATTGCCCAGCCCGGCTAGCATTTTAAAGACGTTATACGTAGCTTTTGGCGTACCTTTATATCCGGAGGCCTCGGCATCAAAGCCAAAGATGCCCACATTCCTGACTACGCCCTCTTTATTATTCTGGAAATCTTCTAGGCAAAAATAGAGCTGATAATCGATACCTGCTTCGTACATATTCTTGATACGGCTTAAGATATAACTGGCCGAAATAAATGCGCGCTCCCCCCTTGCCGGTGAAATATTGGCCCCGGCATCATAATTCCATTCGTCTACCAACAAAGGCGTATTCCGATCAAAGTCAAAATAAGAAAGCCAGTCCCGCATCAGATTAGCCGTGCTCTTCTTATAGGTAGTGGCCTCTTTTTCCGCTTTCGGATCGGTAGAATAGGCATGCCAAGTAATGAAATCTAAAGGCAAATGATAACGATAACAAAACTTGATCAGTTCATAAATCAGGCTTCTTTCGGGAGTGATAATGGTATTTCCGTCGAAGTCCTGGAACCACCAACTCGTACCCGGCCCGCCCACGGGAATATAGATTTTGGCTTCGCTGCTCAGTTCTTTAGCGCTCTCTGCCACTGCTCGGTAAATGTTGAGGTATTCCTGTCTCCTGCCCAAAAAGAATTCGTCCAAGTCAGGCGCACTCCAAACTTCATACCAGATATTATATTTCTTATCGCAACTTAATCTCTTCATCTGGCCCTTAATTAATTCTTTGAATACCCTGAAGTTCCAGGGCGGACTCTTTTTATCCAGCGCCTTACCCAGGCCAGGGGGAGTGCTAAATATATCTAAAATGACTATCCCGCCTGCCTCGGTTATTTTTTTCATTATATTTTCATAATTATTTAATAGCTTATCCTGCGTATCTTTATCCTTACTGAGCTGATTTATCTCCCAGAGGTTATATTGCAGCCTATAGACGCGGCCGAATCCGATATCCTTTTCCCAGGTATCCAAAACCTCTCCTGCGGCCAGCCCCTGCGGCCAGTCAATCTGGCGATGGAACCCCCGGCCGCTCAAATCTATGTTGGGCTTGAATATTTTTGGTAAGGTAACGGTGGGGGAATTGGCGTCTAAGGAAAATTCGAGGTTCTCGCCCTGCTGGGCAAATGTTTCGTAACTAGTAAAAAATAGTAGAAATAAAAAGCTGCTGAGAATTGCTAATTTTTGCTTTGTCATGTATTAAGGAGTTTCCTCTGTATCCTAACAATTGAGCTTGCCTTCCCCGTATCATTATCTATTTCGACAACGACTCCCTGCAACTGCACGTTATCCGAAGCTACCTGGAATCTCGTGGGAACGCCGGTGATAAACCTTTCTAAAACATCCTCTACTCTCCTGCCGATAACTGAATCTAGCGGTCCGGTCATGCCTACATCGGTAATATATGCAGAGCCGCCGGGCAAAATTTTCTCATCCGCCGTCTGTATATGTGTATGTGTCCCCAAGACTCCAGAAACCATCCCGTCCAGATACCAACCTAAGGCCACTTTTTCCGAAGTCGCTTCGGCATGGATATCAACGATAATATTCCTTGTTTCTTTGGCTAACTCTTCTACTGCCTGGCGCGTGCTCCTAAAAGGGCATTCCAGGGCGTCCATAAAGACTCTGCCGTTTACATTCACGACGCCTACCTCTAAACCGTTTTGTGTCTTAAATAAACCGAAGCCCCTGCCACTTACGCCGGGAGGAAAATTCAAGGGCCTGAGAATCCTTTTTTCCTGATCAATAATCTCAAAAATCTCCCGTTTTTTCCAAATGTGGTCTCCGGAGGTCAATACACTAACCCCCGAATCAAATAATTCCTCCGCGATTTTAGGCGTAATACCTGAGCCTCCGGCGGCATTCTCTGCATTAGCAATCACAAAATCCAGATGGAATTCTTTTTGTAACCCAGGCAGGAGTTGCTTAACCGCCTCCCTGCCAGGAGAACCTACTATATCGCCAATAAATAAAATATTCATACTGCGCTTTGTTTAATTCGTTAGGTCCGTTACTATCGTTATTGTCGTTTGATTAGCGAACAAAATCAACGAAAATAACCAAATTAACGATTACTTGGCATATTCTATTGCGCGCGTTTCTCTGATCACGGTTACTTTAATCTGCCCGGGATATTCCATCCCCTCTTCTATCTTCTTACGGATGTCACGCGCCAGGTTCACCGCGTCGCTATCTGAGATTTTCTCAGGCTGCACCACTACGCGTATCTCACGGCCTGCCTGTATGGCAAAAGATTTTTCTACGCCTTTAAAAAGATTAGCTATA
>JAZDLA010000073.1:0-10220 GCA_043802425.1 Candidatus Omnitrophota bacterium | reverse complement strand
CGCGCGCGGTTCGGTTTCTTGCGCAGAGTTATCTTCACGGGATAAATTGTCCCTGGTTATTGTAGGTAGGT
The DNA here is from genome assembly GCA_043802425.1 of Candidatus Omnitrophota bacterium. Taxonomy (GTDB): domain Bacteria; phylum Omnitrophota; class Gorgyraeia; order Gygaellales; family Profunditerraquicolaceae; genus JAGUYA01. Next base: position 10,149 of record JAZDLA010000073.1, on the reverse strand, counting down.
CTAGATACACCAATCCCCAGAGTTTTGCCAAAGGATTCTTGCACGAATTAGGCCATTCACTGGGGTTACGCGATGAATGTATTGATTGCGGAGAACTTTGTCCGCCTGGACCGCCTAATTGCGCCAGCACTCCGGAAGAAGCGAAAGGGTGGTGGGGGGATATGGTGGGAAAGGTAGAGCGCGTAAATTACATCCATGGCTGCAGCGGAAACAAAAGCTATATCCGTCCGGTGATTGCCTCTTTGATGAATGATACGGAGAAAGCCGAGGATTTCGGCCCAGTGAATGAAAGGTTTTTAAAAAAGGAATTGAGGAGGTAAACTATGCGAAAAAGAAGCTTAGGTTTGGTATTAGTATTGACTCTAACTTTACTAATTGCTGAGTGCTTTGCTGAAGAAGAATCCTACACCATCACCACCTACTATCCTTCACCATACGGCTCATATAATCAGCTACAGGTATATCGTAGCGTACAATATAAGCCGGTGGATAATGTAGGTAATCTTCCTAATCCCCAGGAGGGCGAACTGGTTTACGATTCCTCTAAAGACGCACTTTATCTTTTCAATGGCCAAAGGTGGGTAGCGCAGGGAGGCGGGGCGCCGTTGATGTCTCTGAAATGTTCCTGGACAACCGCCGGGGCTTCTGCAGGTAGTTGTAATCCGCCGGCTTGTTCAAGTGACTGGATACAGGGTGGAGTGGGTTGCGCATCTACAGGCGCAGGGATGGCTGCATATGCTATTGTTCCCAGTGGAGTTACGTCGGGGGCATCGTCAGTGACCCAGCTTGCTTATTATACCGTGGGTTATTGCGAGCGCTGGTGCTATAAACAATGAGGAAGAAAAAATGAATATCGCAGTCTTAGCTTCAGGAAGAGGTACGAATTTCGGCGCAATTATCAGGGGAGTTAAATCCGGAAGAATCAAAGCCAATTTAGCGCTTCTGATTTGCGATAACCCTAAGGCAGGGGCTATCGGCCGGGCAAAGCGGGCAAGGGTAAAAGTTGCTTTAGTAAAAAGAGAAGATTTTTCCACTAAAGAGGATTTTGAAGCCAGGATTATTCAGCACTTAGAAGAAAATAAAATTGATTTAATTGTCTTAGCGGGTTTTATGCGGCTCTTGAGCCCGGGACTGGTCAGTAAATACAAGGGCCGTATTTTAAATATCCATCCGGCGCTCCTGCCATCCTTTAAAGGCACTGAGGGGATAAAGGATGCTTTTGATTACGGGGCTAAAGTTAGCGGAGTAACCGTGCATTTTGTAGACGAAGAGATGGACCATGGTCCGGTTATTTTACAGCAGGCAATCAAGATTGAGGAGAGCGATACCCTGGAATCATTGGAAGCCAAGATCCATAAGATAGAACACCGTCTTTATCCGGAGGCCGTGCGCTTATTTGTGGAAGGTAAATTACAGCTTGAAGGAAGAAGAGTCAGAATCTCTAATAGATAGGCATGGGCCTGGCCCAGAGCTCCTCTTTACTTAAGACCAGCTTATCCTGCGTTACCAGATCAGTTATCTCTAAGTTAGAAAAACCCCGAAATTCATAAGTCTTGATGCAATAAGTGATGGTCCTTAGGATTTCTTTCATCACGTTCACATTTTTCTCTGGATTAAGAATCTCTTTTATGGAGTAGGCAAAGATAAACGCGTTATTATTGAATAAGCCGTCGGATTTCTCCACCTTAAAATATTTATTAAAGCCTTCTGCCTGGAATTGTCCGCTAATCCTTTGGGCTATCTGCTGAGCCAGAAAATTTCCTAATGTAACATCATAAATCTGCACATGCTTGCCGGTTGTATCTCCTATAGCAGCAGGGGATGCGCCGAATTTTATAATGTACCTTTTCTGCATTTCGGTGAAAGGGATGAATCCGGCGTAGGACTTTTTTATATCCAGCGTATTAGCAAAAATAGCATAGTCAAGGCCGATATTTATATCCGAAGCCACCAATCCGAAAAATTCCGGGGTATGGTTGGAACTGATTAATACCCGGCCGATAGTCGTCAGGATATTTCTTAACTTCTCTAATATTTCTTCATCGAAGACCTTATCATCTTTTTTTCCGTAATCCTGGTGCAGGATTTTCGATAAAGGCGCATAGACCCAGAGCGTGGTGGGCGTTCTCCCAGTGATAACATCCAGGCCATATTCATCTTTACAGATTTGTTTTACCTGCGAGACGAGCTCTTCTTCCTTGTAGGTTGGTTCTATTGGGCGGACTTTACAGCCGGTTAGATTAACGTAAATGAGAAGGTTAAAAAGGAGGGCGAGCCTTACCGTATTCCTTAAAGATAGCTTCAATCTCATCATAATTAAGTTCGTCTTTAACGAGGAGTTCCTGGGCAAAGCGGTCAAGCAGGACCGATTCTGTTTTGAGCAAGTCCTCTATTTCTTTCAAGGCCCCCTGTAATATTTCCTGTACTTCATCGTTTAGTTGTTCTTTTACTTTTTCGGAAACAAAAGAAGCGCTTGTGCCCTTGAAGACACCGGAATCCGAACGCATCGTCTCCAATAAGCTATAATTACCTACTAACCCGGATTTTCCCATGCCCCATTCCCAAACCATCTTGTGGGTAATTCCCATCGCTGTAGTGAAGTCCTGGCTTACGCCGGAGGTAGTGGTATTGAATTTTAATTTTTCCGCCACGTAGGAGCCTAAATTTACCTTGATATCTCCTAGAAGTCGCTTTTTGCTGTGTACGTGGATTTCCTCGCGTGGGTGCGGCATAACGAACCCCAAGGCGCCGCCCCTGGCTAAGATAGTAGCCTTGAATACGTCGTGATGCGGGGCAAAGAAATACATGGCTATGGCATGTCCTGCTTCATGGTAGGCTATCATTTGCCGCTCGCTTTCTGTAAAGACAACCTTATGTTTAATGCCTATTTCTACCCGGTCATAGGCCTCAGAAATTTCTTTCATGGAGATAGCCCCCTTTTTATTACGTACAGTAATTAGGGCTGCTTCCTTGATCAGGTTGGCAATATCCGCGGGGCTTTTACCTACGGTTAATCTGGCCATCCTCATTCGGTCAATCGAGTCGTCATATTTTACGCCTTTTAAATAATAGTCAAATAATTTCTCGCGATCTTCTAAATTAGGCAGGTCAATGTAGATTTTACGGTCGAATCTACCCGGTCTAAGTAAAGCCGCATCGAGAAATTTTTCCGGAGCATTGGTGGCTCCGATGACCACGATATTGCAATCCTTTTCTTTCATCCCGTCCATTTCGATGAGGAGCTGGTTTAAGGTAGTATTAGATTCTGTCTGTCCGCCAAAACCCCGGTCAGTCGCGCGTTGGGCGCCTACAGCATCCAGTTCATCGATAAAGATAATGCACCCGCCTTCAGTGTAAGCCATTTGCCGTGCTTGTTTAAAAAGTTTACGGATACGGCTTGCCCCGACACCCACAAACATCTCGATGAATTCCGAACCTGATACAGCTATAAAGGGGAGATTTGATTCTGTGGCAATGGCCTTGGCCAGATAAGTCTTGCCGCAACCCGGAGGCCCGATCATCAGGATGCCCCTTAAGATCTGTCCTCCGATGCTCTGCAGGTGTGCGCGCTCAGTGATTAGCTGCATTACTTCCATGGCTTCCTGTTTTGATTCTTCCATGCCGATGACATCATTCCACCTTATGCGGATATCTTTTCCGCTTACTGCTTTTGTATGCAAGCGGCTAAATTTTGCAGCTCCGCCGCGCATGATCCACATCCACATCACTGCCCACATGGGCATAGTGATAGCGTAAACCGTTATCCAGACATAAAAGCTTATAGCTGACTGGGCAAGGGTGGCTTTTTTAAAGTAGGATTCAGAAGTCTGCCAGGCGATGATTGCGTTACGCAGGAATATGATCAGGGATATAAGTATAACAATTGCGAAGATAACGACACAGATGGCAATCCAGTGGAATCTAAGAAATAGCTTAATTTTTCGCCAATTCATATTTATCACCTTGGATTAAAATAACATATTTTATTATCTCTGTCAATCGATATCTATTTCTCTCTTGACTTAATGATTATTCGTGATAGAATTTTTTTACTTATCTTAAGGAGGTTAAGCCATGGCAAAAATTAAAAAAGTAGCGGCAAGGGAGATTTTAGATTCACGCGGTAATCCCACGGTAGAGGTAGATATAATTTTAGATTCCGGTATCTTAGGGCGTGCAGCTGTGCCTTCGGGTGCTTCTACCGGAGATAATGAGGCGTTGGAATTAAGGGATGGCGATAAAAAGAGGTATTTAGGTAAAGGGGTGTTAAAGGCGGTGAATAACGTCAATAGCGCCATCGCTAGCCAGATAAAAGGCTTAGCCCCGGATTTCCGTAAGGTGGATAAGCTCTTGATAGATTTAGATGCAACAGAGAGTAAGTCTAAGCTTGGGGCCAATGCTATTCTTGGCGTATCTTTAGCCCTGGCCAAAGCAGCAGCTTTAGCTAAGAAGCAGTCCTTGTATAAATACCTCGGCGGCGACAGCGCAAAGATTTTGCCTGTGCCCTTGATGAATATATTAAACGGCGGGTTGCACGCAGATAACAATTTAGACATTCAGGAGTTTATGATTGTGCCTGTGGGGGCGCCTAGCTTTCGCGAGGCATTAAGATATGCCGCAGAGGTATTCCACAATTTAAAATCTATTTTAAAATCCAAAGGATTATCCACATCGGTAGGCGATGAGGGTGGATTTGCCCCTAATTTAAATTCTAACGAAGAAGCCCTGAGTTTGATATTGCAGGCTATTGAAAAGGCAGGATATAAGGCAGGCAAGGATATCTCTCTGGCCCTGGATTGCGCTGCCAGCTCATTTTATAAAGACGGCGCCTACCAGTTTGAGGGCTCGTGCAAAAGTTCCTCGGATTTAATCACTATATATGGTAACTGGTTGGCTAAATACCCGCTTTTATCTATCGAAGACGGCCTCTCTGAACATGACTGGTCAGGTTGGCAGGAGATGACCAAAAAATTAGGTAGTAGATTACAATTGGTGGGCGATGATATCTTCGTAACTAACCCTAAGATTTTTAAAAAAGGCATCGGAGAGAATATAGGTAATGCGATTTTAGTCAAAGTAAATCAGATTGGTTCGCTTTCCGAGACATTAGAAGTATTGGCTATCGCTAAGAAAAATAAATATAAGGCGATTATTTCGCATCGTTCAGGTGAGACCGAAGATACCACGATCGCCCATTTAGCAGTGGCTTGCGGTTGCGGGCAGATTAAAACCGGATCGGTATCCCGCACGGACAGGATCTGTAAATACAACGAACTCTTAAGGATTGAAGAGGAGCTCGGGGCTAAGGTAGTATATGCCGGAACGCTTTGGAAGTCCCGAACGTAGCTTTTCTACGAAGTGCTTCTCCGTGGTGCCGAAATTAAACCAGAAAAAACTTTATTCGGAAAAATGATACTAAAAAAAACATTTTCGCTCCTGGGTATAGTATTCTTTCTTTTGATTATATTCCTGCCCGGTTACACCAAGCTGCAGGAACTAAAAGATAGAAACCGTGATTTAGAGGTAAAGATCAAACATTTAAGCATAGAAAATACCCTTTTGCAGCAGGAACTTAAGCGCATAGAAAGTGACCCTATTTATCAAGAGAGGATCGCCCGGGAGAAGATGGGGATAGTGCGTAAGGGTGAGATTCCCGTCAAGATAGTCCCTAAGAAAGAATAACCCTTGCGTTATCAGAGCAGTTACGCTATAGTATATAATAATTGTTCTTTGTTTAATCAGAGACTTGAATAACCTTATAGTGGATGATTTTCGCGGGGTGGAGCAGCCTGGTAGCTCATTAGGCTCATAACCTAAAGGTCAGAGGTTCAAATCCTCTCCCCGCAACCACCTTAATATATCAGGAAAAACCCGCCAATGATGCCGGAAAAATTGGTGGGTTTTTTATTGTTTGCTAAATTGAAAATTTCTGATATAATAATTCCTCTAGGTTAAGGAGGCGGATATGATTGAACGGTATACCCTACCTAAAATAGCAAATATCTGGCAGGATGAATTTAAATTCAGAACCATGCTTGCCATAGAAATACTCACCTTAGAAGCACTCGCCCAAGAAAAAAAAGTACCCCGCCAGGCCCTGCAGAGAATCAAGAAAAAAGCAAAATTTAACCTCAAGGAAATTCAGAGAATAGAAGCCAAGACACAACATGATGTGGTAGCATTTGTCACCAACATAGCCCAAAATATTGGGGCAGATGCCAAATATCTGCATATCGGGCTTACTTCTTCGGACCTTTTAGATACTACCCTGGGAGTACAATTAAAAGCAGCCTCTGATATACTGTCCGCTGACTTAAATAAACTGATTAATTTATTGGCTAAAAAGGCCGCCAGATATAAAGATATGGCTTGTATCGGCAGGACCCATGGGGTACACGCCGAACCCACTACTTTCGGCCTTAAGCTTGCGCTCTGGTTTGATGAAACGAAACGTAATCTAGAGAGGCTATTGCAGGCCAAAGAGGCGATATCAGTGGGAAAGATATCCGGCGCTGTGGGTACCTACGCCAATGTTTCTCCTGCAGTAGAAGCTTATGTTTGCCGGAAACTCGGACTCAAGCCGGCGCGTATTGCTACACAGGTTATACAACGCGATGTATATGCCCAATATATGGCCACTTTAGCTATTATCGGTTCAAGTTTAGAGAAATTTGCGACTGAGATAAGGCACCTACAGAGGACAGAGGTCTTGGAAGCAGAAGAGCCTTTTGGCAAAGGCCAGAAGGGTTCCTCAGCCATGCCGCATAAGAGGAATCCGGTTATTTGTGAAAGGATCTGCGGCTTAAGCCGGATTTTACGCGGTAATGCCTTAGCCAGTTTAGAGAATGTCTCTCTATGGCATGAGCGCGATATCAGCCACTCTTCAGCTGAGCGGGTAATCATGCCGGATTCCACTATTCTCTTAGATTACATGCTGAATAAATTTATTGAGGTTATAGATGGGCTGGTAGTTTACCCCGAAAATATGCTGGCGAATTTAGTTAAGACCAGAGGACTTATTTTTTCCCAGAGGGTACTCCTGGAACTGATGGATAAGGGGCTTAGCCGTTCTAAGGCCTATGATTTAGTACAAAAATGCGCTATGGAGACCTGGAAACAGAACTCGGATTTCAAAGAAGCTCTCATGGCAGAGAAAGAGATTGGGTGCTACCTTGTTAAAAAAGATTTAGATAAAATATTTGAATTGGATTATTATTTACGTAACGTAAATAAAATTTTCTCCCGCCTTTTTCATAAATAGCGCAGGCGGGCCCCCGTAGATAATTAAATTAGCACGCGGGGGGATTCGGCTTATAAATAAATTCCCCGTCAAATAACCCCTGTTTACTAAAAGACTTTATGGTCTGGCATATTGAGCTAAGGGATAAAGCAGGTATCTTTGATGCCGTGGGCAGCGGCATCAAAAAAGACATCCAGGACCTGGGGATAAATTCCGTAAAAAATGTCCGGTTTGTCCAGGTTTACCTTATCGAAGGCGACGTACCCGAAGATACAATAAAGTTAATTTCGCAAGAACTCCTCTTAGATAAAGTCACTCAAGACTATAGTTTCCTCCCGCTTATCTATAATCCTAAAGAGTATCATATTGTAGAAGTAGCCTATAACCCAGGAGTGATGGATCCTGCTGAAGAATCTGTTTTAAAGGGGATAAGGGACCTTGGCTTAGATGGGATAAAATCAGTCAGGACAGCCAAGAAATATATTATTAAGGGCAAGCTTAGCGCCGCTCAATTAAGGGTAATTTCCGAGAAGCTGCTTTACAACAAGTTGATTCAGCATATTGTTAAACCTCAAGCCGCCAGGCATAAACCGCAGGAGATAAGCGGCGTTAGCTATCGGTTTAATTTAATCAACGTAGATTTATTAAGGGCTTCTGATCAAAGGCTAAAGAAAATCAGCAAATCCGGGCAGTTATTTTTGAATCTGGTAGAGATGCGCCAGATTAAGAGTTATTTTAAGAAATTAGGCCGTAATCCTACTGACTGCGAATTGGAGACTATTGCTCAGACCTGGTCGGAGCACTGCGGGCATAAGACTTTTCGGGGGAAAATAAGATATACAGAGAAAATCCAAAATCCCTGCCCCTCATGCAGGCAGGCAAAACCCAAAACAAAACTGATTGATAATCTCCTGAAGTCAACAATAATGCGGGTGACAAAGGAATTAAATAAGCCCTGTTGCGTGTCGGTCTTTCAGGATAACTCCGGGGTAATCAGGTTCGACGATAAATACAATATCTGTTTTAAGGTGGAAACGCACAATCATCCTTCTGCACTGGAGCCTTTTGGCGGCGCCAATACCGGTATTGGCGGCGTAATCCGTGACTCTTTAGGCACGGGGTTAGGCGCAAAACCCATTCTGAATACTGATGTTTTTTGTTTTGGGCCACCCGATTATCCTTTTAAGAAGCTACCCGCAGGGACATTGCATCCTAAGCGTATCATGAAAGGCGTAGTTTCGGGTGTGCGTGACTACGGAAATAAAATGGGAATTCCTACGGTAAACGGGGCGATACTTTTTCATGAACGTTTCGTGGGAAATCCCCTGGTTTACTGCGGCACAGCGGGCATATTACCGAAAGAAAAGTCTTTTAAACATCCTAAAAAAGGCGATTTTGTTGTCCTGGTGGGCGGCAGGACCGGAAGAGATGGGATACACGGGGCAACATTTTCTTCGGGAGAATTGACGCATAAATCTGAAAAAATATCCAGCGGCGCAGTGCAGATCGGAAACCCTATCCAGGAAAAGAAGATGGTGGATACGATTTTAGAGGCGCGCGATGCGAACTTGTATAATGCTATTACCGATTGCGGCGGCGGGGGTTTGTCTAGCGCCGTGGGCGAGATGGGTACAGAATTAGGGGTAAAGGTATACTTGGAGAAAGTGCCCTTAAAATATGTAGGCTTATCCTATACGGAAATCTGGATTTCGGAATCACAGGAGAGAATGATACTCTCGGTGCCTAAAGAGAATATCGATGAGCTCGGGGAGATCTTTTCTAGAGAGGATGTCGAGGCTACGGTAATCGGGGAGTTTACCGGTACCAAGAAGCTAGAGCTTTATTATCAGGATAATCTGGTTTGCGACTTAGGTATGCGTTTTCTGCACGATGGGTTACCTAAGATAGAGAAAAAGGCGCTATTTATCCGGCCTAGATATATAGAACCGAAGTTTAATTGCCCTAAGAACTTAACGCGCCATTTATTAAAATTACTTTCTCATTATGACGTCTGTTCCAAGGAGTGGGTGATCAGGCAGTACGACCATGAGGTGCAGGGGGGTTCTGTTATAAAGCCTTTAGTAGGAATTAGCAATGATGGTCCTTCTGATGCGAGTATAGTTAAACCAATCTTAAATTCTAAAAAAGGCATCATTGTTTCTAATGGCATAAATTTTAACTTTGGCCTAATTGACCCTTATTGGATGGCCGCCGGATGTATTGACGAGGCCTTGCGTCAGATTATTGCCGTGGGTGGATCGTTAAAAGAAGTAGCGCTTCTGGATAATTTTTGCTGGGGGAATCCCGATAAACCGGATAGATTGGGAAGCCTGGTTAGGGCAGCTTATGGCTGTTATGATATTGCCCGCGCCTTCAGTGCCCCTTTTATTTCAGGTAAAGATAGCCTTTATAATGAATATACGGTAAGAAATAAATCCATAGCTATACCGGGGACACTGCTGATTTCCGCTATAGCGGTGATGGAAGATATAACTAAAGCTATCTCTATGTATGTAAAACAATCCGGAGATTTAATTTATCTGGTAGGTCTTACGCGTGATGAATTAGGGGGGTCGCATTATTATGATATATCTGGTGCTATCGGTAACAATGTCCCCAGGGTTTTACCTAAGAGAGCCCGGCAAATCTTTGATGCGCTCAGCAACGTCTCTTCTCTAGGCTTGATTAAAGCCATGCATGATTGTTCCGAGGGCGGTATAGGGGTTTGTGCGGCCGAGATGGCTTTTTCCGGAGGATTGGGGATGGAATTATTTTTGTCGGAAGTTCCTTATCAAGAGGAATTATCAGTTTCTGCCAGAGGCGGATCCCTGCCCGGGCGGCAGGCGGGCGGCAGGCGGGCGCTAAACGCTAGAAATGATTTTATATTGTTCTCTGAGTCTAACTCGAGA
>JAZDLA010000072.1:0-4461 GCA_043802425.1 Candidatus Omnitrophota bacterium | reverse complement strand
CTTTTTAAGCCTACGGTAGAAATTAAGCTCTCCCCCTCTTTTTAGGCCGAATATATCCACTCTGCTAAAATGCTGCTCTAATAACCCCTTGAATTCATCGCTTAAATACTCCTTAACATGGAATTTATTCAACGGCGTAGCGCTATTCGGGGAGGCATCAAGCCTGTTGGGCGTAGAACATATAAATAGACCGTTATCGCACAACAGCTCCTTTATAAACCCTAAAATAGATCCGGTATCCCGAAGATGCTCTATGACCTGAAAGGCACAGATGAGATCAAATCTATCCTTTAAAGAACTCAATTCTTTCACGTTAATTGCGCAAAACGTCAGGTTATCTTTACAATATTTATTTTTTGCATAATCAATTATCTCTTTATCGTAATCTATACCTACCACTCTCTTAGCCGAAGCGGATAGAAAATAGCTCCCGTATCCCTCCCCACAACCGATATCTAACAGGCTTTTATTGATAGCGTGGCTTTCAGCGAATCTATAGGCACAAAAATGCCGCGCAATCATCATCGGGGTCTCTTTTTCTAAAAGGATTCTCTCTCCGCTATTGGCTATTTCCTTCATTTAATACCCACGAGCCTTACGTTTATGACTATGCCCTTGGCAAAAACATTAATTAAAACGGGGATGTTACCATTTTCCTCTAATAATACCATGGCTATACTCGATTTATGATAACGGCTCTTATCGCGCCTGCTGATATTTGCCTTTAAAAATGCTGCCTTATATGCTTTCTTCTTGATTGATACGCCTTTAGTCTGTGCTATCCCCCTTAAAACATAGTTTTTCTGGTTGGTATTGATACTGATCTCGAAATCTTTTATCTTAGAAAAATCTATACGCCTGATATTGAATACCGCAGAAAGCGGGTCCTGCGTATCGGCAAGTATACGGCGCCTTTCTCCATCAATAGACATAATATGATTTTCTTGGTCGTAATATACTTCTTTATATAAATCCGGCTTACCGCTGACTACCAGTCTCTGTTTAAAGAGTAGCGGGTTAAAATTTCTCATATCGATATAAGAATCTAATTGGGCAGAGGCATTAAAGAATTTAGAAAGCAGCTTTAAGTTACTAGCGGTTGCGCTTAAATGGTAGACTCTTTGCCCATTATATTCTTCTACTACGTTTTCGTTATTAAAAACGGCTTCCCCGACGGGAAAAACCTTAAATAGATAGACCCTGTAGCGTAATTGCCTTGCCTTTACCTCTAAACCCCCGTTGCTTTCATTTAGCCGCGAAATAATAACAGCGGGGCTAGTATTGTACCAAGAGACAAATGCCAATAGCAAAATTATGCCAATAAGTGTAATCAATATTTTCCTCATGCTATTCTCCTTATTAAAATAAGGTATAAATAAAAGGCGCTACTGCCGAAGACTGGGTAAAAAAGATTAGCATCCCCAGTAATAGAAGCATGATAATTATCGGCGCCAGCCACCACTTCTTCCTGGTCTTTAAAAAATCCCAGAACTCTTTTAAAATAGCAAATTTACCCATTATCTCCTCCTATTTTTAAAACTGCCTTTCATAATTCAGCGGATTGGACTGGTTATATATTTTCTTCTGCCAGTAGGATTCCTTATTCTTGTCTATTTTTCTATCCAACAAATCTATTCTGAACAACTTCATTATTAATCCGATGGGGGTAAATATAAAATAGAAAAGGATGAATAAAATTAAACGCGTATTAAACCAGCTTAAAATAAATGCCAATCTCATCCAAAGAATATATGCCGGTTTTAATAGAGACGGCAGCGTAAAGGTTAATATAAAGAACGTTGCTGAAATTATAAAAGTAGGTATTATGCTGTGTTTATGTCTGGCGAGGATGATAAAGGTTATGAACAAAAATGCAGCTCCCATCGTAATACCAAATCGCCTGAGTGATTTTCTGTCAAATTTCAATTGATCCATAGCCATCCCTACATTCTATCTACTACATACTACCTGCTATTTTTTAGTCTAATTCAAAGACTTCTTTCCACTTTATATCTTTTTTAAGCGGATCCTGTTTTTCTTTATCCAGTAAAAAACTGCCCATAATCAGATAATCCATTTCTGTCCTCATAAAACACCTGAAGGCATCTTCGGGGCTACATACTAACGGCTCCCCCCTTACGTTAAAGGAGGTATTTATTATAACCGGGCACCCTGTCTTTCGATAGAAAGCATTTATCATGTCATAATAAACCGGGTGGTCGCCCTTCTTTACCGTCTGTATTCTTGCGGAGAAATCTACGTGCGTAACCGCAGGGATCTTGGAACGTTCTACTTTTAGCTTATCAAACCCCTCTAATTTAATACCGGGATTATCCGGCTTTATTCTCTTATCTTCTTTAATTTGAGCTACCAGGAGCATATACGGGCTATCTTTATTCAAATCGAACCACTCCGATACCTTCTCCTGCAGTACGGTAGGCGCAAAAGGGCGGAAGGATTCCCTGTGTTTAATTTTCAGGTTCATTTTGGACTGCATTCGGGGGTTTCTGGCATCACCGATGATGCTCCTTGCGCCTAGCGCCCTCGGTCCAAACTCTAACCGCCCCTGGAACCATCCGATTACTTTCCCCTGGATCATTAAATCTGAAATAACCTCAGGTATATCTAAATGCCCTAGTTTTCTATAGGGCACCCCCTCTTTTATGAGAAACCTCTCGATGTGCTCATCGTCAAAATAGGGGCCTAGAAAAGAAGCCCTCTGCTTATCGTTTTTATCATCGGCAACGCGCTTATTGCCTAAATATTTGTGCCAGGCCAAAAGTGCAGCCCCCAGTGCCCCGCCCGCATCGCCACTTGCCGGCTGAATCCATATTTCTTTAAAAGGGCTCTCGCGTAAAATACGTCCGTTGCCCACGCAGTTTAAGGCGACCCCTCCCGCAAGGCAAAGTTTATCCTGGCCCGTAATCTTATGCGTATGCCTGGCCATGCGAAGTACAATTTCTTCGGTTACCTGTTGAATTGAAGCAGCGATATCCATATCCTTCTGGGTTATCCTAGTCTCCGGTTTCCTGGCTGGGCCACCGAATAACCTTTCAAAGCGCCAATTGGTCATCTTAAGGCCATTACAATAGCCAAAATACTTCATATTTAATTTAAAAGAACCATCTTCCTTTAGGTCTAGCAGCCTATCTAAAATTAAATCTGCGTATCTGGGCTCGCCGTACGGGGCAAGGCCCATTAATTTGTATTCCCCGGAGTTAACCTTGAAACCCGTATAATATGTAAAAGCAGAATATAATAAACCCAAGGAATGCGGAAATCTTAAGGTATATAAAATATCGATATTATTGTTTTCTCCTATCCCGAAACTCGCCGTATCCCATTCGCCTACTCCGTCCATAGTCAAAAACGCTGCCTTCTTAAAAGGTGACGGGTAAAAGGCACTAGCTGCGTGGGATTCGTGATGCTGGGCGAATAAAATCTTCCCCTGATAGCCTAATTCCTTTCTTATCAGCTCAGGGGTCCAAAGCTTCTGTTTTAGCCACAGGGGTATTGCCTGGATAAACTGTCTTATGCCCGTTGGGACGTATGTAAGCGATGTTTCTAAAATTCTCTCGAATTTTATAAATGGCTTATCGTAGAATATTACGTAATTTAAATCCTTGACGCTTAGGTTACCCTCCTTAAGGCACCAATCTATAGAATTTATGGGGAAACTAAAATCGTGCTTCTTACGGGTAAAACGTTCTTCCTGGGCGGCGGCGATAATTTCACCATCCCGCAATAAACACGCTGCACTATCATGGTAAAAACAGGATATGCCTAAGATATTCATAATTATTCTACTTTCGGTTTAATTGGCAATGCTATTATCTCATATACATCAATTGGGCCGGTCTTTTGAACGCACATTATATCTTTTTTAGGACATTCCTGGCTAGGGAAATTTTTGATAAAATTAAGGCCAGGATTCTGCGGTATTTTATTTAATTCTTCATAATCTTCAACCAATCCCGTACTTAAGTAATCTTCATTATGCACTAGGACGTATTTTACGCCCATCCATTTTAAAACATTAGCTGTATTTGAGTCGGATAACTTAATTATGCTCCTGGCGACCTTATGGGCATATGTCCCGGGGGTCGTAGCATTAATAATTTTTTTCTCGTGCTTGGTCTGATAGAATTTATATATCTCGTTTGGACCAGCGATATCTAAAGGGTACTCGGCAATCGCAAAATCTTGAGGCTGACTCTTAAGCCAATAGTAAACCTGCGGGACCCGAGAGACATTAATTACCTTAAAAGGCGGGTAATTCCAAAACTCAAACATGACTAACCCGCAGAATAGAATAGTTAGGGAAAGTTTCTTCTTTTGTGAATTAAATTTTTCTAAGATAAACTTTAAACCAAAACCCGCTAGTACCGATACCGCCAGCATTACCATAACTCCAAAGCGGCAATATGCCCTGAACATCGGTAAAACTCTATACATAAAAAA
>JAZDLA010000071.1:0-17518 GCA_043802425.1 Candidatus Omnitrophota bacterium | reverse complement strand
TCGGTAAATTTAACTCTAAAGCTTTAAGCGTAACCTCTGGTTTCTCTACTACCGTAGGCTTCTCTACCACGGGCGGTTTTTCTTCTATAAACGTTCTTTCTTTTTTCCTGATGATTTTTTTAGGAGGGGTTACTTTTTCTTCGGCTCTTTCCTGGGGGGTAACCTGCGGCTGTGCAGGAATCATAGTAGTCGGCTTGATAGGTTCGGTAACAACAGGAGTTACCTCTTCCTTTTTCTTCGGGCTGATTCTACGTACCGGCTTTAGCGCATGAGCGGGCTTATGTGCCGCCTTAACTACAGGTTTCTTCGATAACTTTACTTTAACTACCTCTTTAATTACCTTTTCTTTATTTGCCGCCGTTTTTTTCTTAACGGCAGTCTTTTTTTCTTTTATTTTTGCCATAGTATATTATTATTTATGTGCCTTTTTTGCTTCGCCTATAATTTTCTTTGCCTTCTTCTCTCCGATACCTTTTACCTCAATGAGATCCTCTACCTTAGCCTTGGCAATATCTTCTATCGTTTTAAAACCGGCTGCGCTTAAATTCTGGAGCGTCTTTTCGCCTATTCCGGATAATTGTTCCAGCGGACTTACTTCTTTTATTTCTTTTTCCAGTTTGCCTGCCGCTTCTTTTTTAGTGAGTGCCTCTGTTGTTTCCTTCTTACGTATATCTAATTCCCATCCTACCAGGCGCGAGGCGAGCCGGACATTCTGTCCGTGTTTACCGATAGCCAGCGAAAGCTGGTCATTATCTACTATAACCTCTGCCTTCTGATTATCTTTATCTAATTTTATCTCGGATATCTTTGCCGGAGCAAGCGCTGCCTTAATATATTCTCGGATATCATCGCTAAAACGGACGATATCAATTTTCTCACCCTGCAACTCATTGACGATGTTTCTGATGCGGTTACCGCGCATACCCACGCAGGCACCCACGGAATCAACTTTTTCGTTCTTAGAGCAGACGGAAATCTTAGTCCTTGCCCCTGCTTCCCGCGCAATAGCCCTTATCTCCACTATGCCTTCGTAAATTTCCGGGACTTCCAACTCAAAAAGCTTCTTTAGAAGACTATTGTGCGTACGCGATAAAATAATCTGGGGGCCCCTGGCATCCTTCTTTACCTCTACCACATAGGCGCAGATACGCTGACCTTGCCTGAATTCTTCCTTGGGAGACTGCTCGCGCTTTAAAAGGATGCCTGTAGTTTTACCTAAAAGGTCAACAATGATATTACCTTTATCAAACCTGTAAACCGTGCCGCTAACGATTTCGCCGACCCTACCCTGAAATTCATTGAAGATTACGTCTTTTTCGGCTTCGCGGATTTTCTGTATAATTACCTGCCGGGCAACAGATGCAGCAATACGGCCAAAATCCATGGACTTAACCTCTTCTTCACCCTTAAAAGCCCGGATTTTACCCGTCGCCTTATCAAGCTCTACTCTCAACTCCTCATCGGGATTAATATTAAGAGTTTTACGGACAGCGCTTAAAAGCGCACTCTCCACCGCCTCAATCAAGACTTCTTTCTTTATCCCCTTTTCCCTCTCCATCTGGTCAAGTATCGCTAATAATTCCTGTCCCATTTTTTCTCCAACTTTAAATAGTATTGATTAACTGTTTTGCTTTGTTAATCCTGGCTAGCGGTATCTCTATCGTTACGGCTCCGGTATTAATATATACTTTATCGTCATCTACCTTATCTATCGTCCCCGCCCACTCTATTTTACCATTCACCGCCTCGTTAAGAAAGAATCTTGCCTTTTTGTTGGCGCAACGTAAAAAATCATTCTTTGTCTTTAAGGGGCGGTCTAAACCCGGAGAAGATACCTCCAGGATGTATCTAGCTTGTAATATATCTTTCTCATCTAAGGTCTGGTTGATCTGTTTATTCAACTGGGCGCATTCAGCTAAGGTAATGCCCCCTTCGGGCCTATCCGTAAGAATCCTTAAAACCAAACCCCTTCCTTCGTATCGGCAAATAAGTTCTATCAAATCCAAGCCTTGCATCTTAAGATAATCTCCGATAATGCTATTTAGCTCCGTAACGATTGCCTGCCTATCCATTTACTAATCTCTTTATTTCTTTCAAAATTGCCGATTTTGTTTTTATAGTCTTTTTATGGTTGCGGCGTATCTTTAACTCCAGCGTATTCTTCTTCAGGGATTCCCTGCCGATGATTATCTGTAAAGTAATCCCCAAAAGGTCGGCGTCTTTAAACTTTACGCCTGCCCGTTCATCGCGGTCATCCAAAAGTACGCTGATGCCGTCCCGGGCTAATTGTTCG
Organism: Candidatus Omnitrophota bacterium; assembly: GCA_043802425.1. Taxonomy (GTDB): domain Bacteria; phylum Omnitrophota; class Gorgyraeia; order Gygaellales; family Profunditerraquicolaceae; genus JAGUYA01. The sequence continues at coordinate 15,225 of JAZDLA010000071.1, read as the reverse complement.
TATACGCCTTTGGCGTTCTGCATAATCTTCTTATCCGTCGTATCCAAAGGCAGGATTATGACCCGGTACGGGCTTATCTCCTGCGGCCAGACAATGCCGTCTTTGTCATGATTCTGCTCGATGATTGCGGAAATGAGCCTGGATACGCCTATGCCGTAACAGCCCATAATAATGGGTTTCTGCTCACCTTTAGCATCCACAAAATTTGCGCTTAATGCTAAGCTATACTTGGTGCCTAATTTAAAGATATGCCCTACCTCAATGGTATTTACTTTTGCTAAGGTAAAACCGCATTTAGGGCATGCCTGCCCATCTGCCTCTTGAAATGTCCTGGCGAAATCGCATTTTGGGCAAGATAAAACCAGGTCTTCGCCGTCCTGGGCAGGAACCATAAACTCATGCGACACCTTACCGCCCATTACTCCAGGGTCTGCTTCTGTGGTTAAGAATTTTAAGCCGCATCTTTTAAATATCCTGTTATAGGCATTATGTATGGCCTTATAATTCTTATCTAATCCGGCCTCGTCAACATCAAAACTATAGGCATCCTTCATAATAAATTCGCAGGCCCTGATCAGACCGAAACGCGGACGGATTTCATCGCGGAACTTCGTTTGTATCTGATAAAGTATTAAGGGTAATTGTTTATATGAGCGGACGTGGCTCTTCACTAAATCCGTAATTACCTCTTCATGCGTAGGCCCAAGGCATATGTCTCTTCCGCGGCGATCCGTAAACCTGATCATCACCTCGCCCATATCTTTATCGCGGCCAGATTTTACCCAGAGCTCCTGAGGCTGTAAAGCCGGGAGCAATAATTCTGCCGCCCCGCAGGAATCTAATTCCTGGCGGATGATCTCCTGGATATTATTCAATACTCTTAATCCTAAAGGCAGATACGAATATGCCCCGGCCATAAGCATGCGTACTAAGCCCGCGCGTAACATCAGCTGGTGGCTAAGCGACTCTGCCTCTTGCGGCGTCTCTTTTAAAGTAGGAATAAAATCCTTTGACCAGAACATAATATTCTTGCGTTTGAATATTCTAATATTTTAACAATTCTTTTAACAATACATCCGCACACTTACTCACAGAAATTTTTCTTACTGGTTTACCCTTCTTAAACAACAGCCCTTCCTTTTTACCGAAAGCCACCCCTAGATCCGCTTCTTTTGCTTCACCCGGCCCGTTGACTACGCAACCCATTACGGCCAATTTCATTGGCCGAGTCTGTAGCCTATAGTCTATGGTCGATAGTTTGTTTTCTAAATCTTTGACTATTCTTATTAAATCCACTTCGCAGCGGCCGCAAGTAGGACAACTAATAACTTCGGGGCCGAAATGACGTAACTGCACAGCTTCTAAAATAGCCTTGGCTGCCCTTACCTCAGCCTCGGGCTTATCGGTAAGTGATATTCTTATTGTATCACCAATACCCTCTAATAGCAAAGTACTTAATGCGGCACTGGACTTGGCTAAACCTAAATAAGGGCTACCGGTTGCGGTTACGCCTAAATGGAAGGGGTAATCGCAAACCCCAGCCATCTTGCGGTATGCTTCTATTGTATCCAAAACAGAAGAGGCCTTTAGGGAGACTACAATATCATAGAACCCGCACTTCTCTATAACCCCTATATAATCCAATGCTCCCTTAACCATAGCCTGCGCAACATTCGCGGCCTTCTTGCCCTTTGGCAGCGATCCTGAATTTAACCCTACCCTTATAGGGATACGGTTGAGCTTGGCTGCTTTAGCTATTTGCCGAATCTGTTCTCTCTTATGAATATTCCCGGGGTTTAACCTAATTTTGTCGATACCGCTATCTATGGCCTCTAGCGCCAGACGCCAGTCAAAATGTATATCCGCAACCAAGGGGATATTTACGCGCGCTTTGATTTTCTTTAACGCCACCGCATCACTCTTATCTTTTACAGCCAACCTTACGATTTCACACCCTGCGCCTTCAAGCTGCCTTATCTGTCTTAGCGTATTTTCGGCATCCCTTGTCTTGGTCTTGGTCATAGACTGAATAACAACGGGGTTATTGCCGCCGATATACACATTACCAACGCGTACGCTTCTAGTCTTGCGTCTGGAAATCTTCATTTAATAAACCACCTGGATATTTTATCTCCGAAAAATCTCATCAGGTCATTATAGGTAGCGAATATCGCTAAAGATATAATAAGCGTAAGGCCCACCTGTGTAATAATCTGTTCTACCTTAATGCTCAACTGTTTGCCCCGGACTTTCTCAACGGCCAATAATAAGATATGGCCTCCGTCTAATACCGGCAGAGGCAGAAGATTGAATATCCCCAGGCTTATGCTCAATACCGCCAACAGATGCAAAAGCGCAACCACCCCAATGCTGGTGGCTTTGGAGGTAATATAAAATATGCCTAACGGCCCGGTTACCGATTCGCGCATGGATAACTTGCCGGTAATCATGCGCCAGATTGCGTTATAGGTAAGGATAGTTAGGTCTACTGTTTTTCTGGCTGCCAAAGTGAAGGATTTAAAAAATCCGTGCCTTATATTTACCACCTCATCTTCCGGGATGATGCCGATAAGGCCGACGCTGCGTTTCCTGCCTAACATATCATCAAACTCTTTTTCCTTTATCTTTACCTCTAGGGTATATTCTTTATTCTCGCGTAAAACCGAAAGCATAACTTTAACGGCCGATTTCTTGGCCTGAACGGCATTCTGCAGGTCTTCCCAGTAATCTACCCTTTTACCGTCGACAGCCATAATCTTATCGCCTGCCCGGATTCCCGCTTCTTTTGCGCCGAAGCCATCGATCAAACCGCCTACCTTAGTGGTAAGGGTGGGATAACCCGTAAAGAATATCAACCAGAAACATAATAACCCCAATATGTAGTTTAACAGCGGCCCGCAGAAAATTATCTGGCTACGCTCTAAAGGGGTCTTAGAGAGGTATTCATCAGGCTGGTGCTTATACTCCTCTAAATTATCTCCGGCGAGTTTTACGTAACCACCTAGCGGTATAAGGCTAATGCTATATTCGGTATCATTCTTTTTCTTACGCCATAAAGGCAAACCAAACCCTAAGGAGAATTTCTCTACTTTGACACCCAGCCTTCTTGCGGCAATAAAATGTCCAAATTCATGGATAATAATGGATATGCCTAAAATCAATAAAAAAGCAATTACGGAAAGCATCTTTTTAGTTTAGGTTGTGGATAACCCTAAAGGCCTCTTGCCTCGCCCAGGCATCTGCTTTCAGGATATCATCCAAATCAGAGTTTATCTTGTTCTTATGCCTATCTAAAACTTTCTCGATAATTTTGGGTATCAAAACAAAATCTAACCTTTTTTTTAAGAAGGCTTCTACGCTTACTTCATTAGCCGCGTTAAGCACGGCCGGCATTGTCCCCTTTTCCCCGGCGACCCGATAAGCTAACCCTAAGCAGGGAAATTTATTGAAATCCGGCTTCTGAAAAGTAAAGTTTTGCATCTTAGAAAAGTCTATGCCGGAAAGTTTATTAGGCAGCCTTTCCGGATAAGTAAGGGCATACTGTATGGGTATACGCATATCCGTAATAGATAACTGTGCTAAGATTACTCCATCGGTAAATTCTACCATGGAATGAATTAAGGCCTGTGGATGAATAAGGATCTTTATCCTCTTAGGCCCTATGCCAAACAAATACATTGCCTCTAATAATTCAAGCCCCTTATTCATTAAGGTGGCGGAATCCACAGTGATTTTTGGCCCCATCTTCCATCGGGGATGTTTTAATACCTGCTTCAGCGAAATATTTCTAAAATCTTTTTTTCCGGTCTCCCGCAAAGGCCCTCCTGAGGCAGTAAGATAGATATTTCTCAATTTATTTTTATCTTCGCCGTCTAAACATTGCCAGATCGCGGATTGTTCACTATCCACGGGTATAATTTTTACCTTCTTCTCTGCCGCCCTCTTCATAATTATAGGGCCGGCCATCACTAACGCCTCTTTATTCGCCAGGGCGATATCCTTACCGCTTTCTATTGCCTTTAATAGCGGCATAAGCGCGCCTGCACCGCTTATGGCTAATAAAACTTTATCTATCCTTTTATCCTGAACCAACTTCCTTAATCCGTGATCTCCTATAAAGAGCTTAATTTTTTTTAGTTTAAGGCGCCGCCTTAAAGCCAAAGCTGCGTTTTCATCTCTCACGCAAATCAATTCCGGTTGAAAGCGTTTTATCTGCTGGATAAGAATTCTGATATTTGAGTTCGTAGTTAAGGCAATGACTTTAAATTTATCGGGAAAGCCCCTGGCTACCCCTAAGGTATTTTGACCGATGGAGCCCGTAGAACCTAATATGGCTACATTTTGCATTATTAGCAAACTGCTTTATTTTAAAATAACGCTCATTAAAAAATAGAATGCCGGAGCGGTAAAAAGCAAACTATCAATAAAATCCAGTACCCCGCCCATACCCGGCAGAATATGTCCAGAATCCTTTACCTGACAATCGCGTTTTATCAAGGATTCAGAAAGGTCCCCTAATTGCCCTAAGATACCTAAAGAGATACCTAAAAATATAAGCTGTAAATATGAGAGGTTCAAAAAGGGCTTAGTTGCCAATGCGCCCAAGAGGCTGAAGATTAATCCGGCCACTGCACCCTCTACGGATTTCTTAGGGCTAATGCGCGGTATCAAAGGGGTCTTACCAAATTTAGTACCGATAAAGTAGGCGCCGATATCGCCTAGTTTGGTAATCAGTATTATTGTCAGGACCAAGCCTACTCCGTCAGCAAGGTACCTGATTTTAATAAAGAAACTCATTAACCAGGAAACATACATTATACCAAAGATGGTAGTTGAAATCGCCACAATCACCCCTGAGCTCTCCCGACGCCTGAATTGCATCAGTATTAAAAATAGCAGCATTAAGATAATACAGAGGAGTTCCCAGTTACGGGTAAGCTCAAAGCGGAAAAGTATGGAAAACGGGATGATAGTACCTATGCCGATGCCAAAATATTTATATATGTTTATGCCTTTATTCTCTAGCATGGTGAAAAATTCATAGAGGCCCGCAATGGTAAAGATAATGATTAGTAAACCAAAGAGCCAATCAACGAAGAGTGTACCGAAAAATATACAGAGTAATATAATCGAGCTAATTATCCTTTTGGCCAGCATCTATCCTCCCAAAGCGCCTTTCCCTTCTCTGATATTCAGTAATGGCATTTTCTAGGTCTTTCCTTTCGAAATCAGGCCAATATTTACCGGTAAAATAAAGTTCCGCGTAAGAAAGCTGCCAGAGCAAAAAATTGCTCAGGCGCATTTCGCCGCTGGTACGGATTAAGATATCCGGGTCAGGTAAACCCGCGGTGTAAAAATAATTACTAAAACTCTCTACATCTAAATCGTCTAAACTGGTTTCGCCTTTGATCGCCCTGCGGGCAAATTTTTTAACCGCATCTACTATCTCTTGCCTTGAGCCGTAATTTAAGGCTAAGACCACAGTCAACCCGGTATTGTTTTTGGTCTTTGCTTCTGCTTGCCTGATCTTGGTTTGTAGATACTCAGGTATAGGCTTATCCCTACCGATAACCAGAAACCGGATATTATCTTTATCTAAGCTTTTAATCTTATCATGCAGAAAATTGTTCAGGTAACGCATAAGCATATCTACTTCTTTTTTTGGCCTTGACCAGTTCTCCGCTGAGAAAGTAAAAAAAGTAATCGCCTCAAGCCCCAGATCATCCGCTGCCTTAACGATCTCATCGATCCTCTTAATGCCTGCGCGGTGACCCCTAGCCCGGGCTAAGCCTTTTTCTTTTGCCCAGCGGCCGTTACCATCCATAATTATGGCGACATGCTTAGGGAGATTATCTTTGTCTAACATATATTATTAGTAACTAGTACACTAGTAATTCGTAACTAGTAATTTTTTAAAAAATTATCATTTACGACTTACGGCTTTAAATCTTTTAATTACCAGTTACTAGTTACTGATGCACCCTATAATCTATATCCGCAAATATATTGTCCTTGTATTCGATATCAGATAACCAGCCCTCATCAACAGTGTTTGCTTTTGTGTCTTCATAAAGGCGGGTGAATCTTAAAATATGCTCTTTTGTCCGGCGGACAGCATAGCTGGTATGTGTGCCGGTACCCATAATGAACGCCCAGTCTGAGCTTTGGGCAAGAAGCAATTCTCTTAAGGCCTGGTTAAGCGCCCTTTTTAAGATGCCGTTTGTATCGGGAAAGCTTTTTACTAACTCCGTCATCCTGGAAGAAGCAGTATGCAGGTGCCAATAAACCCAGTCGTTTGCCCCCTGTAGCCACATCTCGCTATATCCCTTCCAGCCCCAGCTGGATAAAGAAGGGACAATTACCTGGTTACGCGGATTCTCGGATAAATATTCAATAGGGGTAATCAGGCGGATAGTCTTCTGGTCAGAACAGATCTTACGTATAAGAAATTCCAGCCACATCGGCCCTTCATGCCACCAATGGCCGAATAATTCCGCATCATAAGGAGAAACGATAATGGGCTGCTTCTTTAAAAAACCATGAAGGTATTCAATTTCTCTCTGGCGGTTGAACATGAAATTACCGGCCTGCTCCGCAGCCTTCTCCCTTGCCCAATGGGGATTATAAGGCTCTTTATTATCGCTGCCGGTAATGCGGTAATATTTTATGCCCGTATTTATCCTTACACCGTCAGGATGAATATAGGGCTTGATGTATTCGTAATCTAACTCAAATCCGATATCGCGATAGAACTCCCGGTAGCAATAATCTCCGGGATAGCCCTCGATAGATGACCAGACTTGCTTAGAAGATTCCAGGTCCCTGCCAAAACAGGCGATACCCGAGCCCTTACAGTAAACCGGAGCGAATACTCCGTATTTAGGCCTAGGGGTACCGTGTAGCACGGCGTGGGCATCAGTGAAAAAATAAGAAAGGCCTGCTTCTTTTAAAATTTCATCGTGTCCGGGATGATAGCCGCATTCCGGAAGCCATATCCCCTTCGGCTTCCTGCCGAATACGCTCTCGTAATGGCTGACCGCAACCTTCACCTGCGCCCTGACCGATTCCTTGCAAATATCCATTAAGGGAAAATATCCATGCGTGGCGCCACAAGTAAGGATCTCTAACTTACCCATATCCTGCAGGTTTTTAAAAGGAATGGTAAGGTTACGTTTAAATCTTTCAAAGGTATCACGAGCTTTATAAAAAGTATCCAAATACATCTGTGCCAGATGTCCAAACTCCGGTTGCCAGCGCGTCCTCTCAATTTCTTTATGCCCTAACTCGATGAGCCTATTAATATGCCTTAAGTATCTCTCCTGCAGGAGGCTATCGGTGAGCATGGAAATTAAGGTAGGGCTTAAGGAGATGGTCAGGCGAAAATCTATTTTATCGTACCATAACCTCTCTAAAGCCCAAATCAAAGGGATATAAGTTTCGGTGATGGCTTCATAGAGCCAGTTTTCCTCCAGGAAATCTTTGTGTTCCGGGTGGCGTACATACGGAAGATGGCTATGCAGGACTAAACATAAATAACCTTTATGCATTCTTTGTCTTGGTAAATGGGTTTATTTTTTCGAGGAAATCGCCGAAGAAGAAAGGAATTCTCTTTTTATTTTTACCTTCTCCTGCCACCCCTTTCCTACGGGAGAGCTCTTGCCTAATCCGAAACCCATACCGTAGAGCCGGGCAAACATATCCTCCGGTATCATCCACTCTTCATCGGTAATCCACGACGGCCCGTCAATAGGTGTAGTTACTGTATTGGAGCGCAAAACCATGATAAATCTTCCGTCCGGTAATAAAAGCCCTAAATCTACGCACCAGGACCTGCCTGGGCCGGAGGTATCAATATACCAGCTATTGGCATAGTCGGGTATCTGGATATCAAAAAAACGGTGGGCATTCTGGCCGTTAAATATAATATGGCTTACATCATATACGCGTAGGATGCGCCTGGCTTTATAAAAATCGTCTCCCAGTTTGTTTATCAGCCCTCTAAAGGTCTGGCTCTTTATTTCCCAATAAGCATATATCCACCAGGGATCGCGTACCTGCAGGACAAACCTGTCCTGGCCGTATTCAGAAGGCAACTCTGGAGACATTGCCCGATACTGTCCGGGGGCTTCCGGGGTAGCGGAGAACTTTGTCTTCTCCACTGCCGTCTTCTGTCCCACGATAACCTCTTTCTTAACTTTTACAGGTACAGGGACTTTTTTAACGGAGACTTTTTTAACCCTGCTCCTTCTTAACGATTTTCTGATTACTCTGGTTTTTTTATTCCTGCTTGGCCTATTTTTTACCTTGCTCACCTTAGCCATACACACCTCCTTAAAAGAATAAAAAAGGGGATAAATATATCCCCCGGCAAAAAAGCCCGTTCTTTTTGCGTTAACCTCCGCTATCTCATCTTTTAGACCTTGCTGATTTACCTACTAACGCCTCTTTAAGGTCTTCCTCGAGTTGCTCTTTAAGTTTAGTAACCTTTTCTAACTCTTCTTTTAAGCTCTGGCTTGCCGACTCTTCCTCTAATAGTATCTTCCGAGTGGCTTCTAGGCTAGCCTTAGCTTCCTGTAATTCCTTAGCAAGGATCATCTTTTCTTTTTTAAATTCGCTGACTCTCTGTTCTGCGTCCCAACTGACGGCCTTTTCTTTATCCAGCTCTACTAAAGCGGACTTTAGCTTCCTGACAGTGCCGCAGGAGCGGATTGTCCCCAAAAAAAATATTACTGACAATATCACTAATATTAGAATCAACCTATTTTTTAAACTTTCTTCCATCTAAATGGCCCCTTGGTGCTCAAATAATACAAAACTACTTGAGATTTTCTTCGGGCTCTTGGAGTAGCTCTTCTTCTAGCGGCGCCGGGATATCTTTTGCTTTAGTCAATTGCGGCAAAATAATAATTTCTACCCGCCGGTTTAACTGGCGGTCATCTTTGGTATCGTTAGAGGAGACTGGGCTATATTCGCTGTTTCCAATTGCCGAGAGACGTTCGGGAGCAACCTGCTTTTCGTCGATGAGATAATGTAACACGCTTAAGGCGCGCGCAGTAGATAGCTCCCAGTTCGACTTCCAGCCCGAATACCTAATCGGCTGATTGTCTGTATGGCCCTCTATACCCACGTTTAAATTAACTACCTTATCGTTAAGGACACTGGCTATTTTATCCAAAATATTATATGCCCCCGACCTTATCTTTGCTTTTCCGGAATCAAATAAAACATCACCCAATACGCTGATTACCAGGCCCTTTTTCATCATGCGCAGACCCACTTGCTTATCCCGAATCTCTTCGCTCAATATGTCTTCGAGCCGGTTTTTGGCTGAGGTTAATTCATCGAGCTGGCTGGATAACTCCCTAATCTTATCTATATCCGAACGCCTCCCCTTTTGAAAAATAAAGGTGCATCCGGCTAAAGTAAGACTTAAAAATATGATTAGTCCACTTTTAAATAATTTTCTTATCATGACGTACCTCCTTTTATAATCTTTGGGTATAAATTATTACCTTTTTAGGTTGGAAGTTAACTATAACACAATCAACGGGTTTAGTCAAGGGATTTATATCCTCTCAATAAAAATGGTGTCTTCGCGGGATGATCCTACGGATACCATAGAAATTCTGGTATTTAGCATACCCTGAAGCCTGGATAGGTATGAGCGGGCATTTCTAGGCAAATCCTGATAGCGTCTTATTTTATTCATTGTGCCCTCCCAACCCGGAACCTCTTTATACACGGGCCTTGCCTTCAATAACACCTCCAGGTCATCGGGAAATTCGCGGAATTCCTTACCTTTATATTTATAAGCAACGCATATCTTTATAGTCTTAAGGCCTTCTAAAACATCTAATTTCATAATCGCCAATTCCGAGATGCCATTTAACAAAATTGCCCTTTGTACCATCACGCTATCAAACCAGCCGCAACGTCGCGGCCGACCGGTAGTGGCGCCGAATTCCTTTCCTTTTTCCCGCATGAATTTATTGAATTCCGGAGCAAGCTCTGTAGGAAATGGGCCTTCTCCTACCCGGGTAGTATAAGCCTTAGCTACGCCCACTACTTTATCTATTTTTACGGGAGATATACCCACGCCAATACAGGCCCCCCCTGCGGTAGCGGAAGAAGAAGTAACAAACGGATATGTTCCAAAATCAATATCCAGAAAAGTGCCTTGCGCTCCCTCAAGGAGGATATCTTTCTTATCGCCAGCTGCCTTATTTAATAAAGAGGCGATATCGCATATATACCGGCAAAGAAACTCGCCGTATCGCAAATATTCTCTATAGATAGAGTTAAAATTAAATCCGCGGTGCTGATAAACCTTCTTAAAGATCTCATTCTTTTCCTTTAAATTATCCTTTAATTTTTCTTTAAAAACCTCAGGGTTCAAAAGATCGGCCATCCTTATGCCGCAACGGCTGATTTTATCGGCATAGCAAGGGCCTATGCCCCTGCCGGTAGTGCCTATTTTATGCGTCCTCTTTGTCTCGCGTAGCTGGTCTAAGATTTTATGGTAAGGCAGGATTACGTGGGCAAGCGAGGAAATCTTCAGGCGCCCTTGAACCTGAATACCTGCTAGTGATAAATCCTGTATTTCTTTTATCAGCGCCTGCGGGTCGATGACCACGCCGTTACCGATACAGCAGATCTTATTTTTGTGCAGGATGCCTGAAGGGATAAGATGAAAGATATAAACCTTACCGTTAGTAACCACGGTATGCCCGGCATTGCTTCCGCCCTGATAACGGACAATATAATCTACCTTGCTAGATAAGATATCAATAATCTTACCCTTGCCTTCATCTCCCCATTGTACGCCTACAATTATTATAGTCATCGTTATTTTACGGAGCCATGGTAAATATTTTGCGGGCAATCTCCGGATGCCCGGCAATAAACTTCAACTCATCATCTACTAGCGGCTTCTGATTATGCACATTGGCATAGCGTACTAATTCCAGGACCTGGGTCGCCTCCTGATCATTCTGAAAAACTACTTCTAATTTTTCATAGACGTTCCTGAAGCCCTTGATCCCGGAATATTCCCCGGCGGTGATTTTGCGCCCGGTTTCAATAATCTCAGGCTCTCCTCGGCCTAATTCTTCAAAATCATACAATTCATAATTACGCCTGTCTTTTAACGCGCCGTCGGCATGTATGCCGGATTCATGGGCAAAGGCATTTGCTCCTATGCCCGGTTGATTTATGGGTATGGGTACGCCAAAAGCATAGGAGGCATATTTACAGATCTTCCAGGCCTTCTTCATGTTTATCTTCTCATCCAGAACATATTCCTGCATACCGTTACCATATTTTATGGCTAAAATTACCGAAACTAAATCCGCATTCCCTGCCCGCTCACCCATGCCGTTGACGCAGGTATTAATATAGGCATCCATACCGCAATCACAGGCTGCCTTTGCCCCGGCAAGAGAATTTGCTACTACCAGCCCTAAATCATTATGGCAGTGGATTTCAATGGGTATTTTAACTTCCTCTGCCAGGAGTTTTATGCGCTCATAAATGGTAAAAGGCGTATCGCATCCTAAGGTGTCGCAGTAACGGATCCTGTCAGCCCCCGCATCTTTTGCGGCGCGGGAAAACTCGATGAGGTAATCTATTTTAGTGCGGGAGGCATCTTCTGCGTTTACGCCTATGGATTCAGCCCCTAATTTACGCGCCTCTTTTACTGCTTCGGCCATCTCTTTTATCACCGAAGTATGGTCAAGCTTCCCTTTAAATTTGTGCAGGATCATCTGGTCAGAAGTAGAGATTGAAAGGTTCGCATGCTTTAATCCCGGCACGAGTTTAAAAGCAGCCTTCACATCGTCCTTAGTAGCCCTGAGCCACCCGCCTAAACGGATAGGCGAAAGCGCTCCTTTTTTAGCAAGCTCGAGGTTAGCATTAAGATAATTTGTTTCATGATGCGTAACCGGAAAACCAAACTCCGACTGGAATACACCCATTTCGTTCAGATAAAGATTGATCATGGTCTTTTCCAGTTTGGAAAGGCAGATCCGTGAAGTCTGGACCCCGTCGCGGTTAGTAACATCAATGATATAAATCTTTGGTTTTGACATACTTACCTCTCTTTATTTTTTATTAATCAACTTTTGGAAGTCTTCCTTTTTAGGCACTGTCCGGGAACCGAATATCTCCTGGTTATTCAGGAGATAGGTAGGGCCAAACATTATTCCTAACTCCTGATTAAGACGGATGTTTTCTTTTAAAAGCGCCTTGCCCTCAATGCCTCTGGCACAAGTCTCTATTCTTACCGGATCAGAATTCTCCAGACAGTCCTGCCACCAGGAGCTGTTAATGTTTTTTGCGCGGCAGCTAATATAATTCCAGAAAGTTTCCGGATAATATTTTTGGACGCAAACACTGCGCAGATCCTCCTCAACCTCTAAAATGCCCTTACCGGCATCAAAAGTATCTTTTTGCTCCACTGTTAGAAAATGTATCGCGGGGTTAAAATCTTTGGTAACATCCAATAATTGAAGCGTATCTTTATCATATAAGCTGATAAATAAATCCAGTTTCTCTTTTACATTCTCTCTCTTTAAAAAATAGGAGAGGCCGCTAAATTGCGGTTTAAGCATATAGAAATTGCCTTTAGCTTCCAGGTTATCCCTTAAATTATCAAAACCTTTTTCTTGCCTTACTTCTTTACCTAAGAGATAAACCGGTAAAGTCTGAATCCCAAAATCATTGATTAACTTAGTGGCTTTGGTATCAGGATAATACAGGTACGACGTAGTTAGCCCGGGAAATAGTGTCTTTAAATTGTTAACCACTATCTCGGTATCGCATACCCTGCACTGTTTAGGGGCAATCACTGAAAGAGAAACTCTGGAGGCCTTAGGAAACTGACAATTAGCCTTTAAGGTCCCTGCGTCCTGGCATATACCGGTTCTCGTGGCCTGTTTACAATTATTGTCCGAAAAACAACGTGGCAGAATAGCGAGGATACCCTGGTCATCTTTTATTTTATCCGAAAGGCGCAAATCTTCTACTTTATAATCTGCTATTTTTTTATCTTTGAGAGTTAAAGCTAATTTCCCGAGCTTGCGACCCTGCCAAGAAGGCCTTAAGATTAAGGTAGGGCCTATTTTAGCGAATGGCTCCTCCTTAACGCGATTGTGGCCTACAATAAGAATATCTATATCGCCGATATCCTTGATTAGGTTTAAATCCTCAGCTTCGCCCAGATGGCTTAAGAGCAGAATAATATCTGCATCATTTTCCTTAAGGCCCTCGACTGCCTGCCTTACCGCTAGTTTCGGATCAAGGAATTCCAAACCGGTGGCCTTTTGTCTAGCAGAAAGGCCGGTTACTGCGATGATACCGATTTTGACGCCGGCTACTTCTTTGATAACATAAGGCTTAAACAACGCCGTATTTGCTCCGGAGGAGGTGGTAGTAAAGATATTGCAGGAAAGGAAAGCCAAGTTGGCCTTACCGGTATTCTCTTTTAAGAAATCCCTGCCAAAATTAAACTCATCGTCTCCTATAGCTAAGGCATCATATTGCATCAACTCTATTGCCTTAAGGTTAACCAGTGCCCGCTGTGTATCCAGCTCTACATTCTGCGTATATTCATCCATAAGCCCGCCTGAGAGAAAACCGCCTGAATCCAAAAGCAAGGCATCGGGATTTTCTTTTCTTATTTTTTTAATCAGCGTGGCCCGACGGGCAATCCCGCCATCCGGCTCTTTAGGGCAACTGCAGGGATAAAGCATAGCATGCGTCTCTCCGGTATAGATAATAGTGATATCTTGGGCATAACAAGTTAACGTAAAACTTAAAAATGAAAACGTAAAACCACAAATCAAAATGAAAAATTTTAAATTTTGGGTTAAACTTTTGACTTCCCTAACCATGCATTTCTCCTCTCTATATTTTTATTACTTTTACTCCCAAAATATTTTCCGTCTTCTTTATCTTTTCTAAAATCTCGCCCGAAACAGCGCTATCCACATTTAACACCGTGATTGCCTTTCCACCCGGTTTTTCGCGGCCGAAGGTCATGCTGGCGATATTAATATTATGCTTTCCTAAAAGCATACCCAGGTTACCGATAATGCCCGGTTTGTCCTGGTTCTGGATGACAATCATTTCTCCGCAAGGCGAGATCTCTACATAGTATTCGTCAATCTTGACAATGCGCGGCTGCTTATTCGCCGAAAGCGTACCGCAGATTTTTTTATTTTCCTTATCGGTTTTAATCTCTAATTCTATCAAAGTAACAAACTCAGCCTCTTTAGAAGACCTTACTTCTTTAATTCTAATGCCTCTTTCTTTGGCAAGGCTGATGGCATTAATAAAGTTTACTGTATCCTGTAAAATCGGCGAAAGTACTCCTTTAACCAAGGCCATAGTCAAGGGGCTTAAGTCGTGCTTGGTAATATCTCCGCTATAAATTATATTTAATTCCTGGAATCTCCCCGCAACTAACTGCGCGGAAAATAGGCCTAATTTCTCGGATAAATTTATATAAGGCTCTAAAACCCGGTAGGCCTCGGCATCTACAGAAGGATAATTTGCGGCATTACGTATACCCCGGCCCAAAAGCGCGTCGCGCACAATTTCGGCAACTTCGATGGCCACATTCACCTGTGCCTCCTCAGTAGAAGCGCCTAAATGGCAGGTGGTAATAATATTATCTAATTTTAAGAGTTCGCTCTCTGGTGTCAGCGGCTCTTTTTCAAAAACATCAATAGCGGCTCCGGCGACTTTTCCTTCTTTGACGGCGTCTACCAATGCCAACTCATCGATTATCCCGCCGCGGGCACAGTTAACTAAACGAACCCCCTTTTGCATCATCGCGAATTCCTCTTTTGAGATCAAGTGCTTGGTTTCGGAGGTTAAGGGCGTATGCACGGTAATATAATCCGCGTGCGTAAATAATTCCTTTAATTCCACCACTTCTATACCTAAACCCTCAACGACCTCGCGGGATAAGAACGGATCATAGGCTAAAATTTTCATCCCAAAAGACATCGCCCGCCTGGCAACTTCTGTACCTATTCTCCCCAACCCTACAATCCCTAAAGTTTTATTATAAAGTTCTACGCCCATAAATTTAGAGCGTTTCCATTCGCCTTTTTTCATCGAGGCATTGGCTTGGGGGATATTCCTGGAGAGTGCTAAAAGCATACTCATAGTGTGCTCGGCAGTAGAAATAGTATTCCCTGCGGGCGTATTCATCACGATTAT
>JAZDLA010000070.1:0-13436 GCA_043802425.1 Candidatus Omnitrophota bacterium | reverse complement strand
GGTGAATCCTGGTATGGTATTTACTTCCAGCACGAATGGGATATTATACCGGTCAAGAATCATATCCACTCTCGAACAACCGAAACAACCCAGCAATTTATGGGCCATTAAAGCTGCCTCTTGAATTTTTCTGCTTAGGTCCTCCCCTAATTTAGCAGGAACTATATACTCTGTCATACCTATCTGGTATTTAGCTTCATAATCAAAAAATCTTGTTTTGGGAACTATCTCTATCACCGGCAGGGCCTTATCTACCAATATACCCACGGTCACTTCCCTCCCTTTGATATACTCCTCAATGACAATCCTCTCGTCAAAACTGAAAGCTAAATCCGCTGCTTTATCTAGGTCTCCTCTTTTATCGACGATAGATAAACCGATACTGGAACCGTGAGTAACGGGTTTCACCACCAAGGGAAGAGAAAAATTAGTATTATGGACTCTCCAATTTGTATTGTAAGAAAACCTATCCTCTGCTTTATATTTAGGAACAGCTAACCCGTGGGTCTGGAAAATTTTACGCGAAGCGACCTTATCTATCGCCAATCTGCTAGCCATAATGCCTGAGCCCGTATAAGGAATCTTTAGGGTACTTAAAAGCTCTTGGATTTGACCGTCCTCGCCGAAACAGCCGTGTAGTGCAATAAAGGCAACATCTATCTTACTTGACCTTATTAAACGCGTATTCTCCCTGATGTTATCCGTTTTTATATCTATAGCGACAGTATCGACTCCAGAATTCCTTAAGGCTTTGTTTACCGCATGTCCGGATTTTAGCGATATCTTTCTTTCTGTGGAAGGCCCACCCATCAATACGCCTATCCTGCCAAATTTATTCTTGATTCTCTGATTCTCTGATTCTCTGATTCTCCTTATCACTGCCATATCTTTATCTCGGGTTTTAAGGTAATATTAAATCTATTCTTTACTCTTCTCTTTATTAAGGCCATTAGTTCCAGGACATCCTTTGCCTTGCCCTTGCCGAGGTTTAATATAAAATTAGCGTGCTTAGAAGATATACAGGCTCCCCTGATCACCTTGTTCTTTAAACCACACGAGTCTATTAATCTGCCTGCTGAATAGCCTTTGGGATTCTTAAAAACGCAGCCCGCTGACGGCCGCAACAAATCCTGTGTAGCTTTGCGATAATTGATGTATTTTTTTATTTTCCCCCTAACCACCCCTTTGGCTCCTTTAACCAATCTGATGTGCATACTTAAAATTATATATTTTGCTAAACTAGATTGTCGATAAGCAAACTTGATATCTTTTTTACGAAGGGTTTTAATGTTGCCGGCATCATCCATTACCGTAACATCATCTATCAGTTCGCTAATACTTCTGAATTCTGAATTTCGACCTTTGTTTTTTTCCGATACCCCGGCGTTCATCGCCAATGCCCCGCCTACTGTCCCGGGAATACCCGCTAAAAATTCTGCGCCAGAGAGGCTAAGTTTCTCGGTAAAAAGGACAACTTTACTTAGTAAAACTCCGCTACCTACTTTAAGACGATTGCCTCTACGGGAAAGCCCCTTAAAATAAGGCGCGCTTAATCTTAAGACTACGCCGTCTACCCCCCTATCGCCTACTAAAATATTACTCCCTTTACCAATTACATATAAAGGGATCCTATATTTTTTTATAACTTTAAATAAAAATTTTAAATCGCCGATGTCTTTAGGCTCGATAAATAACTTTGCCGGCCCGCCGATTTTAAAAGTAGTGCGTCCTTCTAGCGGCTCGTCTAACCTAACTCTTCCTTTTAAGCTCTTCCACCAATTCATCACACGTCTTGACAATATCGCCTGCCCCTAAAGTAACCGCTAGATCATGCGGCCTTATGTTTTCTAAAATATACTTGGCTATTTCTTTTCTGGGTAAAAAATACACTTGTTTATCGGGAAGGCGTTCTTTTATTTTTTCACAAATGATTCCAGCGTTAACCCCCTCTATAGGGTCTTCTCCGGCAGCATATATGTCCGTGATAATAACCTGGTCGGCTAAATCAAAACTCCTAGCGAATTCATCTAAAAGTAATTTCGTACGCGTATAGCGGTGGGGCTGGAATATGGCAACTAACCTATCGCTCTTTAGGCTCCTTAGTGCCAAAAGGGTTGCCCTGATTTCCGTAGGATGATGCGCGTAGTCATCAACCAACAGGTAATCTTTATTGCTGAATTTAATTTCTAAGCGCCTCCTGGCACCTTTATAACTGGCCAGTGTATCCTTAATCACTGCTAAATCTATTCCCAGCTCTAGCCCTAAGGCAATAACCGATAAGGCATTAGAGATATTATGCTTTCCGCCCAGCGCCAGATAAAACCTATCTATAAGTTTATTCTGGTAAAAACAGTCAAACTCTGAACTCAATCCGTTTATTCGTATATTCTCTGGGTATATATCCGCATCTTCATTTAGGCCAAAGAGTACATATTTATTCTTATAACCCTTGATTATATCCTTTAAGCTTGTGTCATCGCTACAGATAAACGCACAGCCATCGTCTCTGGTATTATTTAAGAATCCGCCAAAGGCACAAACGGCATTCTTAAACTCCTTATAATAATCCAGATGTTCATAGTCTATATTGGTAATTATGGAGTATTTGGGGTGGTAATGCAAGAAGGAACCATCAGACTCATCTGCTTCTGCTACAAAAAAATTACCGTCGCCTAAATAGGCATTGGTATCTATATTCCTTAAAATACCGCCTACTGCTATAGTAGGAGAAAACCCCGCTTCCAATAATAGGTAAGCCGCTAAAGACGCAGTGGTAGTCTTACCGTGGCTACCGGCGACCGTAATAACCGTCTCTTCTTTCATCAGGCCTGCCAGCGCCTCTGCCCTCCTGACTAAACAGATGCCCTGCCTTTTGGCTTCTCGTATCTCTGGGTTATCTTCGCGGATTGCCGAAGAATAGATAATCGTATTCGCGCCTTTAATATTTTCTGGATTATGACCGATAAAAACCTCTGCCCCTAATGTCTTGAGCTCTGTTAAGATTTTATTCTCCTTTATGTCTGAACCAGTCACTTTCATCCCGCGCTTAAGAAGCAGCTGGGCGATACCGCTCATTCCGATTCCACCGATACCGATAAGATGGTAGTGTTTATCTGAAGAAATAGGTTTTTTCATCACTTTAATGATAAGGCGTTTTCTATAAATAGCGTATGCGTATCAAATTTTACAAATGCATCATAACGGGAACGCATAAATTTTAATAGCTGGGGATTATGGATAAAATTTTCTATATGCGCCCTTAAAAGATTACCGTCCAGCTTATTGTCATCGATAATATCCACACAACCTTTTTCTTCTAACACCTTGGCATTAGCCATCTGGTGTTTATAGGCAAAGGGGTAAGGAATGATTATTGCCGGTAGGCCGAAAAATATTATTTCGGCAATGGTAGTGGCACCGCCTCGAGATATCACCAGGTCAGATGCGCTATAGGCATATTGCATCTGTTCGAGAAAATTAAACAAGCGGATATTTAAGCCTGAATCCTTATAGCTTGCCTCTAATAAAGTAAAGTCCTGTGATCCAGCAAGATGGATAACTTGCAATTTTGACTTATCCGCTATTGCAGAGATAACCCGTGAGAACTCCAGGTTAATCTTACGGCTACCCTGGCTACCGCCCATGGCCAGGATGGTAAATTTATCCTCGCTAAAACCAAAAAACTCCAAGGCTTTTTGTTTATCCATGCGAACCAGTTGTCGGCGCAGAAGATTACCGGTAAACACTGTTTTTCTGGCGTATTTTTTAAAATAATCTTTAGTCTCTATAAAAGAAACGGCAATTCTATCGCTAAATATGGCCAACAGCCTGTTAGCGCGACCGGGAATCACATTCTGTTCGTGTATCAGTGTATCTATTCTGAACATCCAGGCGAATATCACCATAGGCACACTTGCTAAAGTACCAAATCCTACCACTATATCCGGCTTATAAGTTAAGAGTATAACCAGGCTTTCTAAGATAGCCTGGAAAAACTTGAATATAGCCGCAATGTTTTTAAAATCCAGCCTAAATTTAAAAGAAGAAAAGCAAATATAATTCATCTGATAGCCGAGTTTACCTATCTGGCTTGCTACACTACCTCTAGGCAGGACTAAAAGCGTCTCTATAGATTTATGCTTTTCTCTTAAAGTATCTATGAAGCCTACTGCGGGGAATACGTGTCCACCGCTTAAGCCGCTAATCACTAAAATTTTCACGGATATTCTCCTGTGCGGGCAATATTCATCAGTATACCGACGCTGACCATATCAAAGATAAAAGATGATCCGCCGTAACTGATGAAAGGTAAAGGCAGGCCTTTTGTGGGTAGCACACCGCAAGAAACACCGATATTTATTACGGCCTTTAAAGAAATCATCAAGACCAGGCCTAAGCCTAGAAAATAACCAAATTTATCCGGGGAATTTTTTACTATTTTAAGGCCCTGCTGAATAAAAAATATCAATAATATTATTACGCCTATGGTGCCGAATAGCCCTAATTCTTCTCCGATTATAGAGAAAATGAAATCGGTATGCGCTGCGGGCAGATAAAACAACTTCTGCTGGGAATGCCCCAGGCCTACGCCGAATATCCCGCCTGAACCCAGGGCAATCTGCGATTGGATTATCTGAAAACCGCCTCCCTTAGGATCAACCCAGGGATTCAAAAAAGACATGATACGCATCCTGCGATAAGGGACATTAAATATCAGTATATAAAGTAAAGGCAGGCTTGTCAGTAAAACTGACAAAAGATACGATACGCGCACACCCGCAACCAAAAGCATAACAAATACCGCTATCCCCAATGCCACGATAGTCCCTAAATCCGGCTGCATAAGGATTAATAAAGCTATCCCTCCTAAGGCCAGCATCGGCGGTACAAACCCCCGCCAAAATGTTTTGATAACGCCGCCCTTGCGACTGATAAAATCTGCGATATAGATAATCATAGCTATATTTGCTAATTCTGATGGCTGGAAACTAATGAATTTGAATCTAAACCAGCGACGCGCCCCAGCCACTTCCCTACCTATCCCCGGAATAAGAACTAGAATAAGCAACAAAAATGATAACACCAGCGCCGGCTTCGCCCAGCTTCTTATTCTCTTATAATCAGTACTCATTACTAAGAATGTCAGGATCGTCCCGATGATAAGAAAGCTGATGTGTCTTTTTAAAAAAAAGAAGCTGTCTTTGTATTTTTCCCAGGCGTAGATACTGGAGGCGCTATAAATCATCACTACGCCAATACATATTAGAATAAAGGTAACGGCAAATAGATTTATCCTTGTATTACGGGCCATGGCTGCTTTTAGTTAAATCCAAAACCGTTTTTTTAAAAACCCTTCCTCTCTCTTCATAGTTTGAGAACATATCAAAACTGGAGCACATCGGCGAAAACAATACGCAGTCGCCGGCCTTTGCCCTAGATAAGGCACACCTTACTGCCTCATCCAAAGTAGCAGCTTCCTGGATAGCCCTAAAACCTTTGAAGCTATCCTTTATTTTCTCCTTGGCCTCTCCTATCAGAATGATATCTTTGACTTTTTTATGTATTAATTCCAGGATGACGCTGTAATCTAGCCCCTTGTGCCTGCCTCCAGCAATTAAAACTATGGGCCTGGTGATATTCTTCAATGCCCAGATGGTGGAGTCTACGGTTGTGCTCTTGGAGTCATTGATAAAGGTAATATTATTTATTTCCGCAACATGTTCCAGGCGATGCTCCAGGCCCCTAAACTCTCTCAATACCTTAAGGCAAGCTTCTTTATCTGTGCCTAAGATGGAACCTACGGCTAAAACCGCTGCCTGATTGGGATTGAAATCCGGAGTTTGCGAAAAACAGATTACTTTGGCCTTTGTTTCATCAGCCAACCCCCTGACCATAGGATCATCGTAATTCAAAACTGTATAATCAGATTGATCCTGATTCATGAAGATACGCTTCTTCGCGGCAAGATACTCCTGCATGTCTTTATGCCTATCCAGATGATTGCAGGAAAAATTAAGGATTAAGGAAATCCTCGGTTTAAAATCGCGTATTTTCTCTAGCTGAAATGAGCTCACCTCCAGGGCTACAAAATCTCCTGCCTGCATTTTTTCTACTTCTGCGGCAAAGGGATTTCCGATATTACCCAAGATAAAAACTCTCTTTGCGTCTGCCTCTAACATTTTCCCGATTAAGGTCGTAACCGTGGTCTTGCCGTTTGAACCCGTAACCGCAATCACTGTAGCCGGGCACAAAAGCCAGGCCAGCTCTATCTCGCTTATGATCGGTATCTTAAATTCCCTGGCTAAAACAATGGGCAAGGCGGTATCCGGGACGCCGGGTGAAACAACTATCAAATCTCTGTCTTTTATAAATTCCGCTGAATGTTTACCTATTTCGCATCTTATATTTTGCGCTTTTAACCGAGAAACGTTTAAGCGCGTAGAATCATTATCCTGGTTATCTGTTACGCTGACCTCTGCGCCCAAATCATAGAGAAGATTAGCGCAGGCAAGGCCAGAACGGGCAAAGCCAACCACAGTAACTTTTTTATGCTTAAAATAACCTGTGTTTTCCATTTAATGAACGCGTAACTTACAGACACAAAGTGTGGGTAAGTTATATGCGCGAATTAAATCCTTGACATCTTTGATGTCAAGGATAAGTTCGGACACATAAGTTATGTCACTTATGTTATTAATAATGCACTGCTCCCTGCCTGCCGGCAGGCAGGCATAACTTATGTCCTCACTTACCTTATCTTCAGGGTAACCAGAGTAACCAGTGCCAAGAGGCTGGCGATAATCCAGAACCTTACAATCACCTTATTCTCTGGCCAATTGAGGAATTCAAAATGATGATGTAGAGGGGCTATTTTAAAAATGCGCTTCTTAGTCAGGCGAAAAGATGACACCTGTAAGATCACCGATAATGCCTCTAAAACAAATATTCCGCCTACGATAACCAGAAGCAATTCTTTCTTTATCAATAAGGCTACGGTTCCCAGCGCCCCGCCTAAGGCCAGGGAGCCCACATCACCCATAAAAATAGAAGCCGGATAACAATTAAACCATAAAAAGCCCAATCCTGCGCCTAAAATGCTGGTGCAGAATATGGCAAGCTCACCGCTGCCTTTGATATAGGGTATCAAAAGATAATTACTGAAATTTATATTGCCAGAGACGTAGCTTAAAATAGAAAATGCTAGGGCCACCATCACCACGATACCTATGGCCAAGCCATCTAATCCGTCCGTAAGATTAACCGAATTAGAAGAGCCGGCGATTACCAGAATAACAAAGATGATATAGAGTCCATTCAGGTTTAAAGATATGTTTTTCAAAAATGGCAGATCTAATCTTATGCTGTGCTGAGGGTCTAAAAATAAAATAACGCCTAATATTAAACCTAGGAGTATCTGACTGGATAATTTTGCGGTGGCATTTAAACCTTTGGCCTTCTTTTTTACTTGCTTAAGGTAATCGTCAATAAATCCGGTGATACCCAACCATAAGGTAACAAATAAAACTATGACGATATACTTATTCAGGATATCCGCCCAAAGCAGTGTAGAAAATATTATCGCTGATAATATTAAAATTCCGCCCATGGTAGGGGTATCTTTTTTACTTTGATGCCGGCCGTCTAAATCAAGGCTATCCCCCTTAGCGATCCTCTCTCCTATCTTTAATTCTTTCAGCTTTTTAATGACTATCGGCCCGAAAACAAGGCTAATAATAAAAGCGGTCAGGGCTGCCATCGCAGCACGGAAGGTGATGTAACGAAAGACATTAAAAATAGAGATCGCTTCATGTAAAGGATACAATAGATAATAGAGCATATTTTAGGCCTTAAAGACCTCCTCCATCTTCATCAGGCGGGAACCCTTGGCCAGGACCAGGTCATCCTTCTTAGGCAAAACTCTTCTGGAGAGGATATCTTGCGCCTGGCGTGCATTATCGCAAATAAATATATTTTTTTTATCGAAACCCGAAGCCCTGGCTGCATCGGCAGCTAATCTAGATAATCTGCCTACCGTAATAAATATACTGCACGCTCTTGCCGCTTCCCGGCCTGCCTGGCAATGAAATTCCTCTTTAGATTTACCCAACTCTAACATATCGCCCATCACAAAAATCTTCCTACCCTTGGTCTTAAAATTATGCAGCGCCTCAAGCGCCCCTTTTAAAGAGAGCGGGTTAGAATTATAAGTATCATCAATAAATCTGGTCTTACCTATCTTCCTAAGCTTGAGCCTACCTTGAGGAAAATCAAAGGTAGCCATCTCGAGGGCTATGTCGGCATAGCTAATGCCAAAAAGCCGCGCTGCCGCTATGGCAGCCAAGGCATTATAGATATTATAATACCCCAATGTCTTTAATGTAAATCTATATTTTTGCTTTATACCAAACCCAAAGACCCCCCGGGCCTCTTTAATATCCGAAGCAAAAAAATCGCAGGAATTTTTGATACCGAAACCCAAAACAAATGCTTTTTTACTCCTGCCGAACGCCCTTTTCCTTAATAAATCGTCATCTGCGTTTAATATAGCGATATGCGGGCTATCTAAATTCTCTATTAAACTATATTTTTCCCTGAAGACCCCTCCTAAATTATGCAGGTATTCCAGATGGCTGGGGCCGATGTTAGTAATTATGCCGACATTAGGCTGGCAGATTTTGGCAAGACAGGCAACTTCACCAAAATGATTCGTGCCGATTTCTAAAACAACAACGTCGTAGGAACTATCCAGCCCCAACAGGGTCAGGGGTAAACCGATCTGGTTATTTTTTGTGCCTGCATTCTTGAGAACTTTGAATCTCCTGGAAAACAGGTGCGCGACCATCTCTTTGGCGGTAGTCTTGCCATTGCTGCCCGTAATGGCAATAACCGGTATATCAGAGAATCTGCGGCGCCAAAACCTGGCAATATCCCCCAGCGCCCTTACTGTATCCTTTACTTCTATGATGGCTGCTTTATCAGTTCCAACTTTACCCGCCACTTCTTTTATTATGCAACCTGCCCCTTTTTTGATTACCTGATCAATAAAATCGTGGCCATCAAAATTACTCCCTTTTATGGCAATAAAGGCTTCTTGCGGCTTAATAGTCCTGGAATCGATAGAGATACCTTTGATATCTAGCGACCCTATCCGGTTAACCAGTTTGCCGCTGGTAGCCTTTAACAATTCATCTAGCTTAAACATTCTCTTATTATCTGGCAGTCGTCGAAATCAATCCGGCTATCCTTTAATATCTGATAATGCTCATGCCCTTTACCGGCAACCAATACTATATCGCCTGCCTCGGCTAAAGAAAGGGATTTTTTTATCGCTGCCTTGCGTTGGGGTATAATAAGATAATTATTCTTTCTGATGCCTTTTCGGATATCTTCTATTATCTTACCGGGGTCTTCTGAACGCGGGTTATCGCTGGTAATAATTACGTAATCGGCTAATTCCGAAGCGACATAGCCCATCTTGGGCCTTTTAGTTTTATCGCGTTCTCCGCCGCAGCCAAAAACTACAATAATTCTCTTTGCGGATACCTCCCTTAAGGTCCTGATTACGTTGTTAAGCGCATCTTCGGTATGGGCATAATCTACAAAAACCGTAAAATTGCTCCTGGTTTCTACCTTCTGGAGCCTGCCCGGCACAAAATCAAAATTCTCCAGACTCGACTTTATAATTTTATGATCCAGGCCTTCTTCAAAGGCCCAGGCGAGGCCCGCCAATACATTGTACACATTATGGCGTCCGATAAGACGGGTTTTCAAATTGAGCTCTTCTCCCTTAGCGACCACCATAAATTCTGTGTGCGAAATAGCATATTTGATATTTTTAGCCACTATATCAGCCGGCTCTTCTATAGCATAGGTAATAATTTTTGCACCGCGGATTAAACCTTTTAACCTCCTGCCATATCGGTCATCATTATTAATGACTACAAGCCCTCCGGGGCCGATACCTTTAAAAAGTTTTACCTTGGCCTGGAAATAATTTTCTATTGTCTTATGGTAATCCAGGTGATCCTGGGTCAGGTTAGTAAAAATGGCGGACTGAAAATCTATGCCTTCGGTTCTCTCCTGTGAAAGGGCATGCGAAGAAACCTCCATAATGACATAATTGACGCCCTCCCCTGTCATACGGGCCAAAAGAGGCTGGAGTTGACATGGGCCAGGAGTAGTATTCTTGGAAGGAATGGTTTTATCTTTATAGCGATAACTGATTGTCCCGATAACCCCCGAGGGAAACCCCGCATTTTTTAATAAGGCCTCGATAAGATAGGTTACCGTGGTTTTGCCATTGGTCCCGGTAACACCGATAACTTTTATTTTTTTAGAAGAATCCCCGTAAAACCTTGCGGCTAATTTAGCCAGTGCTTTGCGCGTATCCTTGACTACTATAACAGTTATATCCTTTGGGATCCGGGTCCTAAATCTTTGGTCTTGAGCCACTATTACTTTCGCCCCATTATCTATCGCCTCTAGAATAAATTTATGGCCATCGGCGCTCTCTCCCTTTACGGCCACAAAAATAAAATTATCCATGGCCTCTTTAGAATTACAACTTATACCGCTAACCTCAAAGCCCTTAAGGTCGGCGGGAGTCTTTCCGATATCTAACGAATCAGTTAAGTGTTCTATTTTCATTTAATGCCAGACCTTCGGTTACAGGATGCCTTGTTTTAAGATATTTTAAGGCGTCACCGGCTACATTCTTGAATACGGGTGCTGCTACCACTCCGCCAAAGTAATAGGGCCGGGGCTCATCCACTACAACCGCAATAGCAATAACAGGGTCTTCCGCGGGAGCAAAACCAATAAAAGAAGCCATGAATTTATTGTGTGAGTAAGCGCCGTTGGGCTCTAGCTTTTGCGCCGTCCCTGTTTTACCGGCAGCGCTAAATCCCGCTATTTTCGCTAATTTTCCCGTGCCTACCTCTACTACTGCGATAAGTATTTTTTTGGCTCTATTGGCAGTATCACTAGATATAACTTTGCGTACCAAAGTAGGAGAAAAAGATTTAATTGTTTCATTATACCTATCCCTGACCTCTTTGATCAGGTGAGGCTTCATAAGCTCTCCGCCGTTAGCAATTACTGATATCGCAGATACTAACTGTAATGCTGTAACACCCACCTCCTGGCCTATAGGTATGGCGCAGATGGAAACCTTAGACCATAACCGCGGTTCCTTAAGCATGCCCGTAATTTCACCCGGCAGGTCAACTCCTGATTTTGTGGCGAACCCGAAGAGTTTGGCATAGCGATAAATAATATCCGCCCCTAAGAGCTGGGCTACTTTGGTTGTCCCGATATTGCTTGATTGTTCTATAACTTCGCTAAAAGTAAGCCAGCCGTGTGGCCTATGGTCATGCAAGGTATGCGTAGCTACCTTATAAGCACCATTTTCACAGAAAAATTTATCTTCCTCAACTACTTTCTTTTCCTCTAAAGCGGCTGAGGCAGTAACGATTTTGAATACTGAACCGGGTTCGAATAAATCGCAGATTGCGCGGTTACGTCGACTATCTTTATCTATATCTATATTATTATATTCATTCAGATCGAAAGTAGGCCTGTTTGCCATGGCCAGTATTGCCCCTGTATGCGGGTCCATGACAATAATGCTAGCACCCTTAGCATGAGAATTCTTAAATACCTTCTCAAGCTCCCTTTCGGCGATATACTGGATTACTTCGTCAATAGTCAATACCAGGCTATAGCCATCAGTAGGTAGAGCCATTTTTTCTTCAAGGCTTAATCTTTTCTGACGCGCATCTCGTAAGACTAATGCCCAGCCGCTCTTTCCCCTTAGATACTTATCGTAATATAATTCGATACCTTCCAGGCCTGCGTTATCTAACCCTGAGAAACCAATGACGTGGCTGGCAAGATAGCTATTCGGATAGCAGCGCTTGCTTTCCTTCATGAAATCCAGACCCTTTATATTCAGCTTTCTGACCGCTTCGCTCTGAGCAGCGGTTATCTTCCTGGCTAGCCAGATAAAAGATTTCTTGCGGTATAGCCTATCTTTCAAATAAGCATAATCGACATTCAATATGGGCAAAAGCTGTTTTATAATTGCTTCTTTGTCTTTGTCGGATATCTCCAGAGGTGAGGCATAGAGGGAATCCGCGGAAATATTAACTGCCTGGGGTTTAAGGTTGGAATCGTATATAGTGCCTCGGCGGGACTCTAGTTCCACAAAAAGGTTATGCTGTTTTTTTGCTAATCCTGCAAAGTAGTTGGAACGGAAAAACTGAATAAAGAACAGGCGGGCGATACATAAAACTAAAAAGACAAGAAAGAACAAAAATACCGCATCGGTTCTACGGCGGTAATTAACTATGTACACAATTATACAGGTTTAATAATTGCTGGTTAGATTTTGTTACGGGTAACCCTTTAAAAGCCTTACGCCCTTTTTAGCGCCCCTGCCCTAAACGGTCCGGGTTTGCCGGAGAAATGATTGTCTTTGCCTGAGCCTCTCTTTTGATACCAAAGAGGCGGGCTAAGAGATTTTCCTGCCCTGAGGAACGGGGTTGCTTTACTTGTTTAAAACTTTCCTGAGAATACGCTAACTTTATTAACCGATAATCTTGAGGTATTTCGAAAGCCGTATACCCATAAACTTTATCATCGATACGCACTAAAGACGTATTCTTTTTTATATTGTATCTTAATGCGGTATTCTTATCAAGACAATCTTGGAATAACGTCAATTTCTTCTGTCCGATATAGGCAAGGCGAAAAATCTCTGTCTGCTGATAAACGTATAGCAGGCAGAAAAAGGTAGCAAAAGTAACCAGTGATAAAAATTTGGATAGCCTCATTTTTATAGCCTCTCTGCTACCCTCAGCTTGCTGCTGCGGCTAGAAGGGTTACCCCTGATTTCTGCCTCTGTCGGGGTCAGGGGTTTGGGTGTAATTATTTTTACCTTTCCCTCAGCAGCAAACTTACGGAATCTGAATTTAACTATGCGGTCCTCCAGGGAATGAAAAGATATGACGCAAATCCTGGCAGAGCTGTCTAAAAACTCAACAGCCTTATCTATCGCTAAGCCGACATTCTCTAATTCTCTGTTCACGGCGATACGCACTGCCTGGAAAGTCCTGGTTGCCGGATGTATACGGTAATGCCTGTATTTAGGCGGGATAGCGCTGACTACGACGTCACTCAATTGCCGCGTCGTGGTAATGGCATGTTTGTGCCTTTCCTGGACTAAAAACCGGGCAATACGGTTATGCCACCTCTCCTCTCCGAACGTCCGAAGCATTGTGGAAATTTCTTCCTCATTTAAATTGTTTATTAAATCGTAGGCGGATATATAGCTATTTCTGTCTAAACGCATATCTAACGGGCCATCGCATTGAAAACTAAAACCTCGGTTCGGGTTCTCCAGTTGATAAGAAGAAATTCCCAGGTCAAATAATATG
>JAZDLA010000069.1:0-2073 GCA_043802425.1 Candidatus Omnitrophota bacterium | reverse complement strand
GCGCAGTGAAAACGAGCACAGACGAGGCGTAGATCAACAGGCAAGACCCGCCCTGAGTTGTTCTTTATCAATTTTTCCGGTACGATTTTTGGGAAGTGACTTCACAAATTCAAATGAATGCGGGATCTTAAAATGCGCCAGGTGCTCCCGGCAAAAATAACGCAAGTCTTCTTCGCTTAAGCTTTTACCTTCTTTCAAGACTACAAAGGCCTTAGGGACCTCTCCTCTTAATTTATGCGTAACCCCGACAACCGCCGCTTCAGCGATATCGAGATGCCTATAGAGCGCTGCTTCTACCTCTGGTTCAAAAACAATCTCTCCGCCGACCTTAATCATTTCTTTTTTTCTGCCTACAATATAGAGATCGCCTTCATCATCAAATTTACCCAAGTCCCCGGTATGAAACCATCCATTCCTCAATGCTTCTTTTGTCAACCCCGCGTCTTTATAATACCCGTCGGTTACCACCCAGCCCTTAACTACAACCTCGCCGACTTGGCCTGTTTTAACTTCTCTATCCTCTTCGGCGGAAAATATCTTTACTTCTATCCATGGCGCAGGCCTGCCTACGCTTTCTATTTTTTTTGAGCCCATGGCTAAAACTACACTCGGCGCATTGGTCTCAGTCAACCCCCAGCCATTTAACAGGTATGCCTTAGGACAAAACTGATGAAACCTGCGCAAGGCATCCGCAGAGCTGGAAGCCCCAAAAGTAACTATCCAGCGTAACGAGGATAAATCAAAGGTCTCGAATTCTTTCAGTTGCAGGAGCGCATAATACATGGAGGGGACAAGCCAGAAAAAATTTACTCTATAATTCTGGATGCTCTTTAAAAATTCTAGAGGCAAAAAGCGTTCCATTAAAACCAGCCTTAAGCCGAAAACAATCGTATTCTGGATATAAATTAACCCGCCCAGATGTGAAAACGGCAAAGCGCATAGGGTAGTGTCTTTTTCGCCTAAGTCGGAGTTAACAAAGAATTCCATGGATTTAGGGGGAGCGCCCAACTGGAGGTAGTTTATTAATACCCCTTTGGGCTTACCGGTTGTCCCCGATGTGTAGAATATAATCGCGTAGTCTTTGTCTTGTATGTCGGCATTTACTTCGCTTACACCGGATTCCTCTATGCATTTATCGAAAAACAAAAATCCCTGCCTGCCTGAGCAGGTGAGGCCTTTTTTTTCTTCCCCGCATATAATTATCTCTTTTAGGCAAGGGCATCTTTCCTTAAGCGAATCTAGAGAAAGATTGGCCTTAGGCTTTGCAATTAAAACTTTTGCTTCGGAATGCGTGAGGCAAGAAGCTAATTCATCTTCAGTAAGCATAAAATCCAAGGGTACGGCTGTGGCGCCTATGCGCCAGATAGCCAGATAGCTAAAAATATATTCCGGCCAGTTAGGTAGATATAGCGCCACCTTATCCCCCTTATTCACGCCTAATTTCATTAAGGCATGGGCGAAACGATAAGAAACATCCCTTAGCTTAAGAAACGAAAACTCCTGGTTCCTGAATACAAGCGCAGATTTATCCGGAGTTATTTTTGCCCGATTGTTTAATATTTCGATGATATTTATCATATTAATCTTAAGCAATTTTAACTAATCTGCTCTTCTATTTTTCTTATCAACTCCTGCGTTTCCCTGATAAGCTGGGCAGGAAGCAGCTTAGATATTTCTGCTTCTTGCTTTAAGGCTTTCAGGCTAGCGATAAATCTTTTTAAGGTTGTTAAACGCCTTTTTTTGTACGCCTCTTCGGGCTCTAGTTCTTCTCTTTGCCTGATAAGTGAGGTTAAATCACGCCTTGCTGCCTGAACGTCTTTGCCATCCTCAAAGATCTGTTGCTTGAGATGGGAATAATCTTCGGAGTCTAGGATTTTTCTATTTTTTGCCTTACGCAACAGGTCTACTGCCTCGTAACTAGGGACCTTAGCGGCATCGCTTGATTCAGCGTAATCATTCTTCAAATATGCCGGCTCTTCTTTCTCCAGAAAATAATACGAGCGCAGGAGTTTCATTGCCGTGGGCTTCCTTATTCCGATTTCTTTAACGCTATAGTTATCAAATGTAGTAAAG
>JAZDLA010000068.1:0-2305 GCA_043802425.1 Candidatus Omnitrophota bacterium | reverse complement strand
TCCCAGACCAAAAATATCGGCCTGGGAGGGATGCTTTTGACTACAAACAGGGCGTTTGGTGTTGGCACTAACCTGGCCTTAGAAATAAGGCTGCCCTTTGACCCCAACCCGATTATGATCGTGGCTAAGGTTTTGGATTCACGCGAAATCAGCAAGGATTTAATCTATGATACCAGGCTTGTGTTTTTAGCCATAGATGAAAGGCACAAGAACGTGATTAAGGAAACGGTGGACTACTATGTTAAGAAAGGATAACTTATGAGAAGGGTAAATGTAGGATTGATTGGTCTGGGCAACGTAGGTTCAGGCGTAATTAAGATTCTATCTGAAAGGAAATCCTTTTTAAGCGATAAGATAGGCTTAGAGATAAGCATTAAAAAAATCTGCGATAAGGATCTTGTTTCTAAGCGTAACGTCGCAATAGACAAAAGCCTTCTTACCAGAGATGCCTCGGATATTATCGATGACCCCCAGATAGATATAGTAGTAGAATTGATAGGCGGGATTCATCCGGCGAAGGAATATATAATCTGGGCATTGAAGAAAGGCAAAAACATAGTTACCGCTAATAAAGCGCTCCTGGCACAAGAAGGCCGGGAGTTATTTGCTTTGGCGCATGACCGCGGAAAGAGTATTTGTTTTGAAGCCTCAGTCGGCGCAGGTATCCCGATTATAAAATCATTACGTGAAGGTCTGGTGGCAAATAGGTTTTATAGTATCTTCGGTATTGTAAACGGCACTTCTAATTTTATATTATCCCAGATGTCCCAGGATAGATGTACTTTCAATGATGCCCTTTCCCAAGCCAAAGCAAAGGGCTTTGCCGAAAAAGACCCTAAATTAGATATAGAAGGGATAGATTCTGCGCATAAATTGGTATTACTTACTTATCTTTGTTTTGGAAAATTAGTGAGCTTAGAGGATATATTTATCGAGGGAATTTCTCAGGTGTCTTTGGCAGATATCGAATATGCCGAGGAGATGGGATTTGAGATTAAATTATTGGCCATTGCTAAAAAGGAATCCGATGAATTAGAAGTGAGGGTCCACCCTACCTTTATCCCCAGGACGCATTTACTTTCTTCGGTTTCTGGAATTTTTAATGCGATATATATTTCTTCTGACTTAGCCGGAAGCCTCCTATTTTATGGTCCGGGGGCAGGGCAATTATCCGCTGCCTCTGCGGTAGTATCGGACCTAGTAGATTTAACTCAAGGGCTCAGGGCAGGGATGTTTCGGCCGACATTGAACATAGTCCCGGATAAGTCAATCAAGAGATTGCGCCGGATAAACGAAATCGAAAGCCGCTATTATATCCGTTTTATGGCCGTAGATAAACCCGGTGTATTGGCTAAAATTTCCGGGGTACTGGCTAAATTCGGGATTAGTATTGCTTCGGTTACTCAGAAGGAGAGGAAAAAGACGCAGGTTGTGCCTATCGTGATGATTATACACGAAGCCAAAGAGAAAAATTTACGTTCGGCGCTGGAGGCGATAGACCGCTTGGGTATTATAAAACAAAATTCAGTAGCCATAAGGATAGAGCAAGTCTAAGTATTATTTAAAAGTTAGAAAGTAAAATGTTTAAGAGTCTGGCGATAAAAGGGGAAGAAAATGCAATATAATGGGGTTATTGAAAGATATAAAAAATATTTACCAGTAACTAATAAGACACCTATTGTTACCTTAAAAGAAGGGAATACCCCCCTGATTTATGCCCGTTATTTAAGTAAGTTAATAGGTAAAGGTTACGAAGTCTATCTAAAATACGAAGGCTTAAATCCTACTGGTTCTTTTAAGGACCGCGGTATGACGCTAGCCATCTCTAAGGCCTGTGAAGAAGGGGCCAGGGCGGTAATGTGTGCTTCTACAGGTAATACCTCAGCCTCGGCAGCAGCCTATGCTGCCTGCGCAGGCTTAAAATGCATAGTGCTTATACCTCGCGGTGCAATTGCTCTCGGTAAACTAAGCCAGGCGCTCATTCACGGCGCAACAGTATTAGCCGTAGACGGAAATTTTGATGATGCCTTGAGTTTAGTCAGGGAGATTACTGGGAAATATCCGATAACCCTGGTGAATTCCTTGAATCCTTACCGCATTGAAGGGCAGAAGACGGCAAGTTTTGAAATCTGCGAGGTGTTGGGTAGCGCCCCGGATTTTCAGATTATGCCGGTAGGCAACGCTGGAAACATTACTGCTTATTGGAAGGGATATAAAGAATATCGAAAATCAGGTAAAATAAAACAATTACCTAGGATGCTGGGTTTTCAGGCAGCAGGCGCTGCGCCTATTGTAAAAGGCCATC
>JAZDLA010000067.1:0-4384 GCA_043802425.1 Candidatus Omnitrophota bacterium | reverse complement strand
GCAGTCGCCCGATATAGCTCAAGGCGTGGATAAGGGCGGTGCCGGCGATCAGGGTTTTATGGTAGGTTTTGCCTGTCGTGAAACTCCGGAGTTAATGCCTCTGCCGATAATGTTAGCGCATAAATTGGTTAAACGCATGGCTGATCTAAGAAGACAGGGCGCGCTAAGATACCTTGGGCCTGACTGCAAGTCTCAAGTTTGCGTAGAATATCACGACGGCCACCCAAAAAGGGTTGATTCGGTAGTTATTGCCTGTCAGCATACAGAAGAGATATTAGACAGCGCAAAAGAGATGATTACCAAAAAGGCGCGCCAGGAAATGATTGACGCGATTGCCAAGCCCATATTGAAAGAATATATCGATAAGAATACCAAGTATTATGTAAATGAAACCGGAAAATTTGTTATCGGCGGGCCGCAGTCTGATACAGGGATGACCGGGAGAAAGATTGTAGTAGATACTTATGGCGGAGTTGCTGCGCCCGGCGGCGGCGCATTTTCCGGTAAAGACCCGACAAAGGTAGACCGTTCTGCTGCTTATATGTCTAGGTATGTTGCCAAGAATATTGTGGCTGCAGGATTAGCTGATAGATTCCTGGTGCACCTTGCCTATGTTATCGGCCGGGCTGAACCCTTGGCAATCATGGTAGATACCTTCGGGACAGGAAAGCTCAGTGAGGCCGCGTTTATAAAACTCATCAGAGAGAATTTTGAGCTTACCCCCCAGGGCATGATTAAGTCACTGGACCTTCTACGTCCCATCTATCGCAAAACCGCCTGTTATGGGCATTTCGGTAGGACAGAGCCGGAGTTTAGCTGGGAGAGCACGGATAAGGCGAGTACGTTAAAGAAACAAGCAAAGAGGTTGTAATTAGTAACTAGTAATTTAGTAACCAGTAACTGGTAATCAAGTTAATAACAAAAAATTACGCATTACCAATTACAAAAATTACTAGTTACCTGCCTGTCGGCAGGCGAGTTGCTAATGTACTAGTTACTTTATTAAATAAGGAGATTAAATGAAATATGACATCAAAGATATCAAGTTAGCTAAAAAGGGTGCATTACGGATAGAGTGGGCGCGGCAGGATATGCCGGTATTGCGTTTTATTGAAGAGCGCTTTGCAAAGGAAAAGCCCTTAAAAGGAATACGCCTCGCCGCATGTCTACATGTTACTACCGAGACAGCAAATTTAGTTAGTGCCCTTAAGGCTGCAGGTGCAGAAGTTTGCGTTTGCGCCTCTAATCCGCTTTCTACCCAGGATGATGTTGCCGCGGCGCTAGTAAGAGATTTAAAGGTCCCGTGTTTTGCGATTAAAGGAGAAGATAACAAGACCTATTATAAACATATAAAAGCCGTGCTGGCATTCGAGCCGAACATCACTATGGATGATGGCGCGGATTTAGTTTCGGTTATACATAAGGAAAATAAATTTTTGCCATTGGGCGGTACGGAAGAAACGACTACGGGAGTAATCAGGTTGCGTGCAATGCAAAAAGAAGGCGTGCTGAAATATCCGATTATTGCGGTTAACGATGCACAGACCAAGTATTTGTTTGATAACCGCTACGGTACCGGTCAGTCTACGCTCGACGGAGTAATCCGCGCCACCAACCGGCTAATCGCTGGTTTGAATATGGTAATCTGCGGATATGGCTGGTGCGGTAAAGGAGCGGCTATGCGCGCCTCTGGCCTAGGCGCTAAAGTAATTGTAGTTGAAGTTGACCCTTTGCGTGCCTTAGAAGCAAATATGGACGGGTATAAAGTGATGCCCATTAGCGATGCGGCGAGGATCGGCGATATTTTTATTACCCTCACCGGAGATATCAATGTAATCCGCAAAGAGCATTTCTTAAAAATGAAAGACGGGGCGATTGTGGCCAATTCCGGGCATTTTAATGTCGAGATAGACATACCGGCGCTGGAGAAATTAGCTCAAAAGAAAAGACGCATCCGCGATTTTGTCGATGAATATACCTTAAAAGGCGGCCGTAAGATTTATCTTTTAGGCGAAGGGCGATTGATTAATTTAGCAGCAGCCGAGGGCCATCCGGCGCAAGTCATGGATATGTCTTTTGCCAATCAGGCCTTAAGTGCTGAATATATCAGTAAACATCATAAAGAATTAAAGAAGCATGTTTATAAGGTCCCGGAGGCCATAGATGAAAAAATTGCCACGCTGAAATTAAAATCTATGGGTATAAAGATAGATACCTTGACTGAAGAACAGAAGAAGTATCTATCCAGCTGGGAATTAGGCACATGATAAAAAAGATTGCAGTCTTGACCACTGGGGGCGATGCGCCGGGAATGAATGCTGCTATTAGGGCAGTAGTGCGCTACGGCATTTATAATAAACTGGAAGTAGCGGGGGTTTTCCGCGGCTGGTGGGGGTTAATTAACGAAGACTTGAAGTTATTAGACCACCGTGGCGTATCGGGGATTATCAATCAGGGCGGGACTATACTCAAGACTGCGCGTTGCCCGGAATTCCACACGGAAGAGGCGCAAAAGAAAGCCTGGGAAACTTTAAAGAAGAATTCCATTGACGCAATGGTTGTTATCGGCGGTAACGGCAGCTTTACTGCGCTGCATGAATTTTATAAAAAGTATAAGCTTGCCTGCATAGGTATTCCGGCCTCCATTGATAACGATATTAACGGTATAGATTCCACTATAGGCACAGATACCGCCGTGAATACGGCTTTGGCAGCCATAGATAATATCCGCGATACTGCTACGTCTCTGGAGAGGATTTTTGTCGTTGAGGTGATGGGCAGGGATTCGGGATTTATTGCTTTGACCGTAGCTTTAGCCGGCGGCTGCGAAGAGGTAATTATTCCGGAAAGAAAACTTGATTTAGAGGCAATTTGCCATGATATCATACAGGGTAACCTCGCCGGTAAGATGAGTTGGATTATTGTAGTAGCAGAGGGCGCCTGCCATGCCGAAGAGATTGCCGGTAAGATTACCAAGATAACCGGTTCAGAAACGCGGGCGGTAGTTTTAGGCCACGTGCAAAGAGGGGGCCGTCCTACCGCTTTAAGCCGCGACTTAGCCCTTAATTTAGGTAAGGCAGCAGTGGATTGTCTATTAAGAGGAGAAACCGATAAAGCCGTAGGGTTATCCGGTAACAAAATGGTTACCGTAGACTTAGAAGTAGCTATCCAGAAAAAAGAGTTAAAATTCCAGGAGCTGTATAATTTAGTGAAAATATTAACCTAAGGAGGAGTAGTCCATGGGCAGAAGGCCGCTTGATATTGATAATATTGCTATGGATTTAATTTTAAGCGAAGAGATCGCCAGAAAAAGGGTATTGGCTAAGAAGATCTCTGATATTGCGTATAAAAAAGGGATTTATCCTTCTAGCATCCATCAGTTTTATCTAGCGCGGGGCAGGGGGGAGTGCGTAGGTTCTACGGTCCCGGCGATAAATTTAAGGAGCATGACTTACGATTTAAGCAAAGCCATATTCCGGGTGGCAAAGAAAAATAACAGCGGCGCATTTATTTTTGAGATTGCCAAGTCTGAAATGGGATATACGGGTCAACCCCCCATAGAATATTCCAGCGTCATCTTAGCCGCGGCCATCAAGGAAGGATATCAGGGTCCGGTATTTATCCAGGGAGACCATTTTCAGGCCAATGCCAAGAAATTCCAGGAAGATCCAGAAAAAGAATTACAAGGCTTGAAAGCCTTAATCAGCGAATCTATTGAAGCGGGGTTTTATAATATTGATATTGATTCTTCGACGCTGGTGGATTTATCCAAAAGCGATATTAAAAAACAACAGTTTGCCAACTACGAGGTCTGCGCAAAACTGACGCAGTTTATCCGCCAGATTCAACCGCGCGGCATCGAGGTATCGGTAGGGGGAGAAATTGGAGAAGTGGGCAGCAAGAATTCTACGCCTGAAGACATGCGCGCCTTTATGCAAGGTTACAAAGAGAGGTTACGTAAAGGCCGCGCCGGAATCAGTAAGATCAGCGTGCAGACCGGGACTTCGCATGGCGGAGTGGTCTTACCCGATGGGACTATCGCAGGAGTAAAGCTGGATTTTGAGACGCTGAAGGCTCTCTCTAAGATTGCCAAAGATGAATTTGGTTTAGCCGGAGCGGTGCAACACGGCGCATCTACCCTACCTGCCGAAGCATTCCATAAATTTGCCGAATGCGATACGGCAGAGGTGCATTTAGCCACAGAGTTTCAGAATATGATCTATGAGAGCAAACATTTTCCGCAGGAATTAAAAGCGAAAATTTATGAGTGGTTGAAAGTCAATGCTATTTCAGAAAAGAAAGAAGGCGAGACCGAAGAGCAGTTCTTTTATAAGACGCGCAAAAAAGCGCTGGGCCCGTTTAAGAAAGAGATTATGGGGTTGCC
>JAZDLA010000066.1:0-3806 GCA_043802425.1 Candidatus Omnitrophota bacterium | reverse complement strand
CTCTTTATTTTTATCGCTGATCGGGTCGATAGAAGGAGGAATCAAAAACTGCCTTATGGAGAGTTTCTGGGCAAAACTGGGCGCGGAAAAAACGGCAGAGTCGTATTTCTCTATGAAATTCATCAGGAACTTCCAGACTTTCTGGTTGGGATTAGATACGTCTATATGGCAGCGCCATATCCATCTGTTGCCGGCTTTCTTTTTTATCAACGCTATCGGCTGGGGGTCATGCACAAAAATAATGTCTGCGGCAGTATCCATTTCCCTGATATTCGTTTGGCTAGCCTCCATAAAAATATCAAACTCGCGCTGATTTATCATTTCAGCCCTGCCGTGAAGGGCATTGTGAAATTTCTTGGTTACCTCAAAAAACTGCTCGCCGCCCTTTATTAATTCCCACTTCGCATCAACGCCAAGCTCTCTTAAAAGAGGCACCATGCGGTTCAATATCTCCGCTACCCCTCCGCCTACCGAGGTAGAGTTGATATTTTTGATGACCTTACCTTTGAGTCTTTCGGCAAGTAACTTCAGATCATCTATGATAGACTGGCCGACGATAGGAATATATTCTTCTATTTTTGCCATATTAAACGGGTATCCTTTTCTGGACTATCCTAATCAACGCGCTCCTAAGGTCTTCTAATGTACGCGTATAGGGGTCAAGCCCGGTAATCTTATCCGCCAGCGCTTTATCTCCAAGAGAAGTATCTATCCAGTGCGAAAAATCATTGGTCTGCCGCTCAAGCCTCAGGCGCGCCTCAAAGATATGGAAATATATGGAATCGATGGTTATTTTCTTTAAAATTTCCGTAAACCCGGCCAGGTCATAAGCAACGTAATTTGTGGGGATGATAAAACTGATTGACTTTATAAAGTGGAGTTCGTCTCCCTGCCGGGCAAACTTCAATTTGGCTAAGGGATTATTCTTCAGGTACTCCTCGATAGTGGCCACGATTTTTTCCCGTAGGCTGCGTATAGTCGAATACTGCATGGTATCGATACTGGCTAACCTCTCTCCCAGCTCATCTTCGCCGAGCACATCGCTCACCCAAAAGGCAAAATCATTCGGCGGCTCAGGAGAAAGATACTGGTGCTGCTGTAAAAACCTGTGCGTATGGTGATAAATACAGGAGCCCGGCACCGTCTTGGTCAAATCTAAAAGCTGACCCAGGTTGGTTGCCTTCAATCCGGTTAATTCGGATAAATGCAGCCTGGTATGAAAGCGAAATGGCTCTTTGGCCTTTTTTAATTGCGGCATGCGGCTATCTTCCCTTCTCTCGCCAGAACTCTTTTTAAGAACCCCGCGACTTCATCAGTATCTTTTAAATAATACTGGGCATGGGACGGGCGCGGGTTACCTACCAATACAGTCAAACCTCTATTCTTTAATACCCTGAAGGCATCCTCATCGGTCACATCGTCCCCTAAGTAAACAGGAAAAATTTTACCGCCTTTTAGGGAAAAACGCTGCCTGGCTAATAGCCACATAACCACCCTGCCCTTATCCCATTTTACGGGCGGCCTTACTTCCATAACCATTTTCCCGCTTTCAACCCTGATCCTGTTCCTTACCAGATGAATAATCACGGCTTCGTGGAAGAGAGTCTTTAATAACGCAACGGATTCCTTATCTACCTGGCGGTAATGGACGCTTAAGCCCAGGCCCTTATCCTCTACCAGCGCCCCCTTGATCACGGAAAGCCTGGCGCTTAAATCCTCTTTTATTTTTTCCAGTATTGTTTTATATCCTGGGGAAACGGGGCTTGTGAACTTAATTTTTGGGCTCTCTATTTCCATACCGTGATTACCGGAGTAAATAATGTTTTTTAACCCCACCTTATTCTTTATGTCTTTGAGGGACCTGCCGCTTATAACCGCTATTTTGCATCTGGGGTCACCAGAGAGCCTATCCAATAAACTTTGTATCTGTCGGGGAATAACTGCCTCATCCGGAGTATTTACAATAGGCGATAACGTCCCGTCATAATCTAAAAATAACAAAATATATTTTCCGTTTATATCTTTTTTAATCTTATCCCAACTCTCAAATAGGTGCTTCATATGTTTTTAGCCACATCCTTAGCCAGCTCTCCGGATTTATGCAGGGCGTATTTTGTGCATATCGGGCCGACTAATTCATAAACTACGGTCGTAGCCACTATAGTCGTAAAGAGCATACTGCCTATAGCGGGAAAATCTTGTTTGGCAACTAAGGCGCAGCCTAATGCGACACCCGCCTGCGGCACCAGGCCCAGGCCCAAGTATTTTTTTACGTTAGCAGGGGCATTAGAGAGCCACCCGCCTAAACGCGCCCCGGTTATTTTACCGATTACCCGAAAGCTAAGGTAGACTAAACCGATTATACCTAATTTAGACAAAATCTGTACTTCTAAATTAGCCCCGGCCAGGACAAAAAAAACCAGGAATAACGGTGAGTCTATATTTTTTAAGACATCGAAGAACTTAAACGACGACTGGGTAAGATTAACCAGTACCGCCCCCAAAAACATACTTGCCAGAAGCACGGACAGGTGCAGCCATGATGCGATACCTATGTTTAAGAAGACAAAACCCAGGGTAATGATCAAAAGTTCTGCCTGCGTGCGCACAAATCGGGAAAAATAGTATAATAAAAGCGCTACGACAGACCCCAGGGCAAATGAGCCGAATATACTCAGGAGCGAATTTAGAAATACTTTTATCAAAAAAAACGTGGCTAACATATGGCTGTAGATGGCCTGCGATATCGCCAAGGAAACCGCGAAGATGATAAGGCACCAGGCATCATCGATAGCCACAACCCCCAAAAGAGTATCCGTCACAATGCCCTTCGCCCGATATTCCCTGATTACCATCACCGTTGCCGCAGGCGCGGTGGCGGAGGCAATTGCCCCGAAAAGAAGAGAAACATAAAAAGGCTGCTTTAAAATAAATAAAAAAGTAAGTGTTACCAGGATCCAGGCCCCGCAGGCTTCCAGGACCGAAATCCAGATTACGGATTTTCCCACCCTGCGGAAACTTTCTCTGGAAAAATTCTGGCCGATCCCGAAGGCAATGATACCCAGCACTACATTCGAGATTAACCCAGAGGCATCCAGGATTCCCTTCGGGATAAGGTCGAATAAGGATTTGCCGATGATAATCCCCAGAACAAGATAAGCGGTGACAACGGGAAACTTTATCTTATGTATCAGCTTAGCCGAAAAGAAACCGGCAAGCAAAATAAACCCAAACCCCAGAATAGTATTCATCTAGGTTATAATGCCTTTCTCGCGGAATACCTGGCGGATTATATCGAAGATACCGATCATCCCTACCAACTTACCAGAGCTGTTTACGACGGGAAACTCTTCCTTTAAGTGCAATTTCATTAAATTATAGGCCTTCTCCAGAGGCGCGTTATCCGGTATGGAAATAAACTTAGTCTCCATAATATCCTCGACGACTACCAGATTACCTATATCTTCGGTCAATTCTACCTTGAAGATATCCTCCTCCTGCTCGTCCAGAAACGGCACTGCCTTCAATATCTGCGACTGGCGTGGGCTAAATACGTTAATCAGATTACGGAAAGAGACAATCCCGACCAGGCGGTCATTCTCTTCCACTACCGGCACCAGGGGAAACATGTGAAACTTGGTAAATATTTTTAATAGCTGCTTTAGGCTCGTCGAACGCTTAACCGTGATTACTTCCTGGGACATAATCTCTTTTACCTGCATAGGCCTTACTCCTTGAATTCGAACTTTAAAAGTTCGGATAGGGCTTTACCTGCCCAGCGAAAAATATTATTCTGCTCTACTATC
>JAZDLA010000065.1:0-8862 GCA_043802425.1 Candidatus Omnitrophota bacterium | reverse complement strand
AAACTTAAAGCATCTAAATAAAATCCGCTCCTGGCACCTATCCATTCTACCAATACACCGCTGATACCGAATCCTAAAATTGCCGCAATCATGCCGGTGATATTTACCAGGGAATTAGCCATCAATAAGTCTTTACTCTCTACTAAATCCGGGATAATGGCTAATTTTGCGGGTACAAAGAAGCGCCCGATACAGAAGACTATAAATACAATCAGGTATATCGGGCTCATGTATTTAGTATAAAATAGGAATAGGGGTATAATCAGCACCAATATCGTCCTTAAGAAGTCACAGATATACATGGTGCGGCGCCTATCCCATCTGTCCACGTATACCCCGGCAAGAGGGCCGATTAAAAATACCGGTATAATGGTAAAGGAGAGTATTTTGGCAATCTCCAGGGTTGAGCCCGGGGCCTTTAGATACACGAAAGCAATTAAAGCCATCTGGCCGAGCCTGTCTCCTAGCTGAGAGATGATCTGGCCCAACCAGAGAAAAAAGAAGTTACGGTTTTTTAAGACTTCATGAAATTTAGACATACTTTACATAGAAAAAACCGACGGGTAGACTTCCCGCTGCGGCAACTTAATGTCGCCAGCGGGAGAACCCTCCATCTTCCTATTCCGATTTTATTAAAGCCGAGAGTGGGAATTGAACCCACAACCTACGATTTACGAAACCGTTGCTCTACCAATTGAGCTATCTCGGCAAAAATACGTCGTCCGTAAAAACTAATTAAATTATTATACCAATTTTTTGCTAATAGTCAACTACTCAAGAGGCATTATGACACGGAAAACACATAAAAAAGATTGACAAAACCCAGAAAAATGGTATATTATATAACAGTTGAGTTGAGTTTAATGCGAGGTAAAGATATTAACAGTCATAAGAAACCGTAAGGCAGAAAAAATAACTAATATGCTTTACGGCTTTTTTATTATGTAGGGGGAGGTGAGAAACAGGAAATGGCAAAAGGTAAAGTAAAGTGGTTCTCAAACCAAAAGGGTTATGGCTTTATCACCAGCGAAGATGGTAAGGACGTCTTTGTGCACCATAGCGCAATCAAGGGAGAAGGCTATAAAACCTTAGAGGAGGGCCAGGAAGTCGAATTTGATGTTACCCAGGGCCCTAAAGGCGAACAGGCGACTAACGTTAGCAAACTATAGACTCTAAGTAACCCAAAAATAAAAAGCCGTTGTTAAAATTACAGCGGCTTTTTTTTGCTTACCAGTTAAATTATTTAGCGGGAAAAGTGCCCTTGGTTTTCCGGATTCTACTTGGGGGGCGGGTGAGTCTTCCAGATTCCAAGAACGCTTACCTTATTTATTCTTTCTTATCGGTTTTGCAACAACATTTACAAAACTTCTTGCACAATAATAAACCGACTACCAATACTATTATAACTACTAGAGCTATTTTCATTTATCCTCCTTTTCCTAATTATCCCTATCAGTATAGAGTGCCATTTTATCGGAGATTTTCGCTGTGCGACTATTTAAGATACGCCTTAACAATCCTCTGCTCTGTAAGCGGCCTATCAGAAGAATCAATGGGGGTGCCCTCTATTTTCTTGACCACATCATATCCGGAAATAACCTCTCCGAATATAGTATGCTTCATATTCAGCCATGGGGTTTTGGCAGTAGTAATAAAAAACTGGCTTCCGTTTGTTCCGGGCCCGGCATTAGCCATAGCCAAGAGCCCTTCTTTGTCAAAGGCGGCTTCGGGGGAAAATTCATCCTCAAAAGGCTTTCCCCAGATAGACTCACCGCCCCTGCCTGTTCCCGTGGGATCTCCACCCTGAATCATAAAATTCCTGATCACCCTGTGGAATATGATACCATTGTAATAACCTTTTTCCACCAAACTGATAAAATTCTCGCAGGCCTTAGGAGCGATATCGGTAAATAATTTAATTTCAATGTTCCCCTGATTTGTATCTAAAACCACGACTTTATTTTCCATTGTGCCATCTCCTGCGTAGATTGTGTTTGCAAAAAGTAAAATAACGAGTGCTGCTAAGGTACCCTTGATTAAACCCCTGGACATGCTCCCATCCTGTTTTTTTTCATTATACCACCTCCATTTCAAAATGGTAGATAGTTTTTGGCTTGTTTGTATTACGGATGGGCATAATTTGGGCACTAAGGAAATTTATTTTTGATAAGTGATTATAATTTACTGCGGAGCAATAAGTTACAGGAAAGAAAAATTTAAATGCCGAGGGAGGGAATCGGACCCCCCACGCCGGCCTTTTCAGGGCCGCGCTCTACCACTGAGCTACCTCGGCTAAATCTTTTTGTTGGCGAATCCTCTGTCGCCCCGCCTTCATTTACTTATCGCGGGGCATCGGAGGAGCTAGCTACCTCGGCTAAATCTTTTTGTTGGCGAATCCTCTGTCGCCCCTCCGTCATTTACTTACCACGGGGCATCGGAGAAGCTAGCTACCTCGGCTGGGTGCTATTTAACCTTTTTACCACAAATGGAGAAAAAAGCA
Source organism: Candidatus Omnitrophota bacterium (assembly GCA_043802425.1). Lineage (GTDB taxonomy): Bacteria > Omnitrophota > Gorgyraeia > Gygaellales > Profunditerraquicolaceae > JAGUYA01. Next base: position 6,362 of record JAZDLA010000065.1, on the reverse strand, counting down.
AGTAGATTAAGAAAAGCGTGAATAAAGTAACACCTGCTTTTTTCAAAAAAGTAGCCAGAATCAACAAAATAATCAAAAGGAAAACTACTAATTTTGTTTTCTTTCCTAAAAGTTGCCTTAAGCCATCCAGGTTTAGATAGCGCGCGCGCGAAACCATCAGGAATGATAGAACTATAACTATAATTAAGAATACAAGCGGTATAGATTGCGGTAATGGCGAGATGTCTTTTCCTTTTCTGTATATCAGGATAAAAGAAGCCAACAAGCCCCCGCTTACCGTAGTAGGCAATCCATAAAAATAATTGACCATCTTCTCCTTCGGGATAATATTGTATTTGGCCAGCCGCATTACGCTGCAAGTTAGATAAATAAATAAGGCTAAGCTTGCCCAGGGATAAAAATCTCGGTAGATAAAGATGTAGCCCAGGATGGCTGGGGCAATACCAAAAGAGACTACATCTACCAGCGAATCCAGTTCTTTGCCGAACTCACTGGGTATGGGATTCCTGCGCGCAATCTGGCCGTCCATCCCATCAAAGATAACTGCCAGAATTATTGCCCAGGAGGCAAAGGTAAAATGCGTCTCCAGGGAAAAAATAACTGATATAAAACCGCAAAGGAGGCTTAAAAGAGTAAGACAATTTGCTAAAAAGTTCATTTAGCCTGCTCCATAATCTTCACGTATATATCCTGGGCCAGGTTTAAATTAGGAAGATGGTATTTACGCGCCGAAACTCTCAATCTATTAGTGGTAACGGTTAACCTGACTAACCTGATATAGACCTTACTTGACTCTGCCTCTAATTCGATGTAACCCTTGAGCCTGTCTTCAAACTTTATTTGTCCCCGGATGTTACTTACCATTAAAGCAGAATCCCAGAGGCTGTCGTAATCCTTATCGGTCTCGCCTTGTATGGTGTCTTTACTAGCGGCATAACCTCCCAGGGCACCTACTGCGCCTCCCACAATTAAAGGAGCACACCCTAAAGCGGCTAACAAAATACAGGGAATAATAAATAACATTATCTTTTTCATTTTAGCTCCTTTTTGGAAAAAATTTTTATAAAGCAAACTACGGCAAGCCCCAATATTACAGACCAGGATAAAATTAAAAATATCCAGCCTCCTATTTTCATTTTATATTCTCCGGCTCGACCTTTTTGCGTCCCCAGGCTATTTTAACCATTACCGCCAGGATTAAAAATATCAAAACCAGGCCTATTCGCGTGCTTAATATAAACGGCCGGTTTAGCGAAGAGATATCCTTCATCAATATTATCGCAAGCCACTCCTGCCAAAACCACATACCCAAAATAAAGAATAAGAATAAAGGCGTGATATACTTAATAATAAATTTATAGACCTTAGGCACCCGCATATCCGCGCCCTTGTGTATCTCATCCCAGGCCTTCTCCATGCCGAAAACCCAGGCAAAGAGTATAGTCTCAATAGTAGCGAATAAGACTAGGAAGAATGTCCCTCCCCAAAAATCTAACTCATCCACCACGCCGTTTTTTAAGAAGAAAATAACGGGCTGGCAGAGTATGAATGCTACGATACCGAATATCCATACTGCTTTTTTCCTATTGATGTTAAACTCGTCTTCCAAAAATGCCACTGCCGGCTGGGCAAGAGAGACCGAAGAAGTTATCCCGGCTAAAAAAAGCAAAAAGAACCAGATGAATCCTAAGGCTTGCGCCAATGGCAATTTATTTAAAATCAGGGGCATGGTGACAAACCCCAGGTTGAATACGCCCGAACTGGCTACGGATTGTATATCTTGCGGTCCAAAGAAAACAAAAGCCGCCGGTATTACGATGCTGCTGCCTAAGATGACTTCGGCTATTTCGTTGGTACTGGAAGCGGTCAATCCGGAAAGAACCACATCATCCCCTTTAGATAAATAGCTGGCATAGGTAAGGATTACCCCGATACCTACGCTTAAAGTAAAAAATATTTGCCCTGCTGCCTCAAGCCAGACCTTGGCAGATTTGAGAGCGGAAAAGTCCGGGTTCCACAAAAAACCAAAACCGTTAAGGATATTCCAGGTAGGCCTGGTTAAATCAGGCGTACCCAGGGTTACTACCCTAAACAAAAGCACCAGGCCAAAAATAAATAAAAGCGGCATGGCCCATTTGCAGAGCCGCTCTATGCCTCTTCTTATGCCATAATATATCACCGAGATATTCAAAACAAAGGTAACTAAGAAAAATAAATATGCCGGCCCTAACCCATGAAAATACTGATTATTCTCCAGGCCCTGAAACCCCCTTAAGAAACTCTGCATGGCCGCCTGGTCCGTCAATTGAGTATATTTGCCTATTAAAGCAAATAAACTATAGGCCAGGGTCCAGGATACTATATAGGAATAATATATAAATATAAGCAGGGGGCCGAATATCCCGATTACGCCGAAATATTTAATAAAGCGGTTCTTACGCCAGATGCTATGAAATATTCCCGGGGCCGTACCATGTTCAAAGCCGCCGCCGTAACGGCCTAAAGTCCATTCGATCCACATCAGCGGTATACCCAATAACAATAACGATACGAAGTAGGGTATCATAAATGCCCCCCCGCCATTAGAGGCAGCCTTGGCGGGAAATCTTAAAAAATTACCTATGCCGACGGCAGAGCCGGCAACGGCCATAATGATGCCTAATCGCGACCCCCAGCTATCCCTCTTCTTTGCCTGTGCCACCAAACCAGCTCTCCAATGTATTTAATGTACCCGCTACTTCCTGGCTTAATTTATCCCCGAAGGAAATCGACTTTGGTTGAATAATTAAAATAATTATATCTACCTTTAGATTACTTTGCAAGTAATTTATGGTCAATGAGATGGAGGCGTTATGCGTGCTGAATAGATTGGTTGTCTTTAAATCCTGTGCTTCCAAAACGCGGAACTCCCCGGGTTTTCCCCCAAAATCTACCGCATCTATAATCACTATATTATCGGGTTTCTCTTTGATAACCTTCTCCAGGTAATTTTCCGGGCTCTCCCCTGCATCAAAGACTATAAAGGGCACCTTGCCTTTAATCCGGCTGGCCAAAATCGACCCCACCCCATCGTCACTGCGCAGGGTATTACCGATACCTAAAATCACTACTTTACCTTGTAAGTGGGATTTAAGATGATTTAGCATTTTATATTTTACGGGTTGCTTGGCCTGATTTCGAGCGAATGGAGATATTGTATTTTGCGGAGGGTTTGTGAGCGTGCACAAGAAATTTTTTGGCAAATGTCTGCAAGGATTTACGAGTTGCTGGAGTGCTGCCTGCCTTACGTTAGTCTACTGGCGGAAGCAACGAGTAAACCGTAGCAGACGGAAAAAAATTTAAAGCACGCCAAGCAAAGCCCGCAGCAAAATATTATAATGGTATCCCTAAATCCTTGACTACCACCCTACCGCAATACCTCGGCCCATCCCCCAAAACCATCCCGCGCTTCTTAGCCACAAAGGTAACCGTCCTGTCTGCCTTTACACAGCAGCCTAAGGTTTTGCCCGTCGTTGCATCAAGGCCAGAAGGAACGTCTACGGATAAAATATAGGTTTTGGAGGCATTGATGATCCCGATTATATCTCTATAAATCCCCCTCACCCTACCCTCCAGCCCTACCCCCAAAAGCGCATCAATGATTAAAGCGCATTTAGAAATTCTATTTTTAACCAGACGCAGATTTCCTGGCCCTACTTGCGTTATCTTACGTTTTAGCTTTAAGAAGGTATCTAAATTTATTCTTGCCTCATTTTCTATATCCGAGATCCTTCCCGCTAAAAATATATCCGGTTCTACACCTCTGGCTAAAAGGTGCCTGGCTGCCACAAAGCCATCGCCACCGTTATTGCCTTTGCCGCAGAATATTGCTACGGCTTTCCTACCACGCAGTATTTCTATTGCTTCTTCAGCAACTCCCCTGCCCGCATTCTCCATCAAAACCAGCGTAGAAATACCGTAAATTTGGCGGGCTTTTACATCGATATCCTTGGCAGTCTTAGCGGTGAGTAATTTAGAACTTTTTACCATGACGGTAAAGACGGGTCTTATTGTATTCTATTTTCCTTAGGAGGGTCTTTTCCAGATCAATGCCTCTTGCCCCGCAGTAGTCAAAGATACGGATACAGCAATCTGCGAGCTCTTCGGCAATGTTATCTTTTGTGCCGTGGTTACGCATTGCTTCTAACGCCTCGGATAGCTCTGAATGCATCAGCGCGATGAGTTCTCCGTCGTTACGCTCCTCATCCCACCAACCCTTATTTTTAGCAGTGCGGTGGCATTCGATAATAAAATTATTGATTTGCCAATTCTTCCTGCGCCTTCTCTTCTCTTTGTTTTTTTGCACGGCCTCGCTCCTCCAATTCTCTTAGGGTAACTTTCTTCTCTAGTACCGAAGTTACGTTATCAGCGATAAATTCTTTAGCATAAGTGCTAGGCGAAGATACTTCTATTTGAGTATTATTCGCGTCTATCTCCTTAAAAAACAGGCCAACGGGTGTAGTGTCATATTCGGAAATGTATGCGGCAATCATGTATTTCTTGATATCCTGCGCATATATATAAGTATAGCTAGACTTGAGGGCATCTAAAGCCTGGGTATAACAACTAAAATAGTCCTGGTTAAAGGTTTTGACTATGGCCAAACCGCGATTATCTTCCAAGACTTTCGTCGAGATACCCGCCACCCCTTTTGCCCCTTCCTTGACCAAAACACAACCAGATAAAGTAAAAAACAAAAAGGCAAAAGGCAAAAGTATTAAAATAAGTTTTACCTTTTTAATTGCGGTTTTAAGTTTCATGACTCCCCCTTTTCTATTCATTAACCACCTGCCATATTTTATTTAGCTGCCTGCGGGTTTCTTCCTCGCCCCTCTTAGCAAAATCTTCTGCTTTATGCAATTCTAACCAATGCAAGCCTTGCGTATCCGGATGAAGCACGATATCCGCCAGCTGCGCCTCTTTTTGGGCTACCTCTGATTGCAATATTTCAATGCTGCTAAAGATTATACCCAGTATATTAGTTTTAAACCTGTTCCTGATATAAGCGCCTAGATTAAACAATTTCTTCTTCACTATATTCTTTATGCCCAGCTCATCTTTCATCTTTTCATATTGGCTGAGGATATCTTCCTTAGACGGCGTGACATTAACGGCGATAATCTTTCTCGCCCCCATTTTAAATAAGACCTCCGTAGGCAAAGGATTAATCACCCCCCCGTCGGATAAAAAATCTTGTTTAAATTTAAAGGGCATAAATACCCCGGGCATGGCACAGCTGGCCATAATCGCATCCACCAAAAGACCTTTATCAATAACCCGGGATTCTTTTCTCTTTATATCGCTGGCGACAATCAATAAGGGAAGCTTTACGTCGTGGAAAGTTTTATTGCCAAAACATTTCTTTAAGAAATTATAGAGTTTGTTGCCCTTAAGAAATCCGCGTAGAGGTAAGGTCAAATCTATGAATCCCCATATATATTTAGGCTCTTTGAATTCTCTGGTAATCTGGATTATCTCCTCGCTGGATTTTCCAATGGCCCAAAGCCCGGCAATCACTGCCCCGATACTGGAACCGGATATGGCATCAATGGGTATTTTTTCCTCCTCAATCACTTTTAACACCCCGATGTGGCAGAAACCATAGGCAAAACCTACGCCCAATGCCAGGCCTACCAGACAATCGCCCATCTGGCGCGAGATTCTTTTTATAGCACGGGCATACTCAGAATCAGAATCTGCCAAAACCAGCTTGTCGGTACTGGAAAGCTCTATCCTGGGCAGGGTGGCGAATATCGGCTGGTTTAACATTCCTATCTGCTCCTGGTGAGATAGCTTGGAGAGTTTATATTCGTTAATGATGACCTTAATCTTTTTCTCGGGGAAATGAAAGTCTGATTTAAGCCTTTCTATTAAATGGCGCGTCCTCTTTAAATCCACAGGCTCCGGGCTAGTGAGGATATTAATCATGTCTGACTGATGCAGCATCTCAAGAACCGCACGGTCCATGGTCGAAGGTAAATCTAAAATCAGGTAATGATAATCGTTCACTAAAAGGGTTAAAACAGCAATCAGGTTTTTTACGCAAGAGGGATCTTCCTCTTCGTAAGAAAAACAGATTAAATCTACGCCAAAATTATTATGTAAAACAAAATCCTTTATTTTATCCGGCACATCTGCCGTAGAACCAGAGAGATTAAAAACAGGGTATTTGGTATTAATTTCTAATTTTCCGGGCAGGCTGTGAACCTTATCCTTAAGGCATATATCTAATATAGCCGCGGACTTATGCGTTTCTTTTTTAAGACTAAGGGCCAGATTCAAGGCATAGACGGTCTTACCGGCCTGCGAATAAGAGCTGAATA
>JAZDLA010000064.1:0-10432 GCA_043802425.1 Candidatus Omnitrophota bacterium | reverse complement strand
TTAGCCTTCTTTTTGTGTGCAGCGCAGGCTTTACACATGTTTTGGCGGCTCCTTATCTTGCTTTTGAATAATCTTTATAGTAACATGATATCCGTCCTGCCATGGCCAGAGCATGACAAAGACATCTTTTTCTCCTTCGCCGTGAAAATATAAAGTCTGCCCGGCCTTAATCCCCCCGAATTCTTTAATCTGTTTCTCTATATGGGGCGGTAATTTATCGCTAGAGGGATAAATAGACCTGCCCAAAAACTTTTCCAGCCTTTCTTTAAGTTTAGTCAGCTCATCCCTAACTACTACGGCCTCAAAATAATTATCTTCATCCGTACGTAGCGTATCAAAGATACTATTCTTTACCTCTTTTCTAATCTCATCAAACTCCATAGCCTCCCCCTATTTAAAATTATAGTGTTTCCTTACCGGTTTTTTAATGTCCCAGGTGCAGGATAAACCCTTGGGAAAACTCACAAAATCACCTTTGCTAAAACTTACGCTTTCGCCATCTTCAGTTTCAACCGTAACTTCGCCTTCCAGGAAATAACACTCTTCAATACTATCATATGACCAGGGAAAACGCGAAACCTCTTTTTCCCATATCGGCCACCTAAACACACCCCTTTTGGTAAGCTGTTCTTGAGTTAGTCTTTCTACTTTTATCTCCATTTTTTAAAACCTCTCTTCCATAAAAAGTTACTTCTTTTTTTTCTTAAGGCTTCCAGAAAGCTGTTTGGATAAACTCTGGTCTATTTTCTCAAGCTTCTCCAGAATCATTGAAATTTCAGATTTATAATACTCATCATTATAAGAAGAATATGCCCTAATTAAACCGACATAGGCATATGGGTTTTTCTCATCCAAGGAAATGGCCTTAGTAAAGTATTCTATGGCCTTGTCCAGGTCTCCTTTTCTAAGGTAACTATGTCCCAGGCCGCTATAAGCAGTTGAGTTTTGATTATTCAGGGAAATGGCCTTAGTAAAGTATTCTATGGCCTTATCTAGAGCTCCTGTCTGAAGATAGATATATCCCAAGCCCATACGGGCTTCTAGATTTTTTTCATCCAACGATATGGCGCTATTAAAGGACTCTACGGCTCCATCAAAGTCGCCCTTATTTAATTTTTTACGTGCAGCTCCTAAAAAAATATTGACGTCGGTATCGATCTCAGCACTTTTTACCTCTGCGCTTATATAAAAAATAGCCAGTGCGCCGATAACTATAAGTATCGCACTCCTAGAAAGTTTCTTCATAGCTACTTCTTCTTTCTTATATTATTATAACCCCTAAATTTTTTCCTATTATTTTTTATCTTAGTTTTATAGGGAAAGCATAATACATCCGCAAAGTAAGATATACGGTTATTTTCATAAGGAAACTCCTTACAAGTAACCGGCTTAAGGCTAAAATTCTTCTTATGGATTAAGCATAACCCGTCGGGCCTAAGAAAAGAGCATCTTTCATCTTCGTAACTAGTGCCGATACGGTATCCGGAAGGAAAATGCTTATCTTTCTCTAAATGAAAAAAGTCTCCCTTTATGCCGGCAGAGATTATCTTCTTGGCTTCCCCCAGGTCTATCCACGCCCCGAGCCTGCAGCAAACCGATTGGGTTTTACATTGCGTGCAATCAATGCTTCTTCTACTCTTTACTTTCTTGCTACTCTTCTTGTCATTAACCATGTATTTATAGCTCCTATCTTCTTCTTTTACCGGGTTATCTTTAATATTTCATACCTTAAAACTCCCGCAGGAACTTTAATTTGGAGTATCTCTTTTTCCTTATGATTCAACAAGGCTCCCCCGATCGGAGAAGTAACGGAAATCTTCCCTGCGGAGTAATCTGCCTCTACTTCTGAGACTAAGGTATATTCCAATACCTTTTGCGAATCTAGGTCTTTAAGCCTTACCTTTGCCCCGATTAAAACTTCATCTGCGGATATATTTTCATTATCGATAATCCGTGCCTGTGCTAATTTATATTCTAAATCGGCAATACGCTCTTCATTCCGCCCTTGGGCATCTTTTGCGGCGTCGTACTCGGCATTCTCGCTGATATCCCCGTGCGCCCTGGCTTCCCCTATCGCCTTGCTGAGCTGCCTGCGTTTTTCTCCCTTTAAGAAATTCAATTCTTCTACTAATTTCTCATAACCGCTTCTGGTCAGATATACGTCATCCATGGGTCTATATTATAACTCCTTATTACGGATTTACCAAGCGGATAATCTCCAGCATCTCAGTTAATTTCCTGGCCCGGGAAGATTTTTCTCTTAAACGCCTGACTTTGCGTAAACCCCTAGTGTACCATCCGAAGAACTTGCGGAATTTAATAATACCGAATTTCTCTCCGTAAAAATCTACATAGGAGTTTAAGTGTTCAAGCATTACCTTGGCAACCTCATCTGTAGTGGGTCTACCATTTATCATGCCCTTCTCTAAAAATTGCCTGACTTGCTGGAATATCCAAGGATTCCCCAGGGCCCCGCGCGCAATGGCTAACGCATCGCAGCGAGTTTCTTCAAACATCCTCTTAGCTAATTCTGCGGATAAAATATCGCCGCTGGCAATCACCGGAATTTCTAAAGCATCTTTTACTTTACGGATAATCCGGTAATCCACTCTTCCGCTATATCCTTGCATTTTAGTCCGACCGTGGATAAATAACGCTTTTATTCCCGCATCCTGTGCCCAGAGCGCTACTTCTTTGGCATTCACCAAATCTGCGTCCCACCCGGAGCGGATTTTTACAGTTACCGGCACCGGGGTATTCTTGACCACTAATTTTAAAAGCGTATTCAGGAGCTTCGGTTCACGCAGTAAACTTGCGCCCTCGCCCCTACGCACCACTTTTTTTGCCGGACAGGCAGCATTAAAATCCAGGATATCGAATTTATATGCCTTAAGAATATCCAGCGCCCGCAGGATATATTTGGGCTCCTTGCCTAATAATTGGATGCCTAAAGGCCGATCCCTAAGAGCCGAAGATAACATCTGCTGAGTCTTACGGCTCTTATAGCTAATGGAACGCACGTTAAGCATTTCAATAAAAGCCAGTTCGCAGCCAAAGCTACGGCTAAGCATGCGAAAAGGCAGATCCGTTATCCCCGCCATAGGCGCAAGGATCAGGTTAGACTTTAGTTTTAATTTTCCGATTTTCAGCATTGGGGAGATTTAGAATATTTTCAGAAGGTTCAGGCCAGCTTCCGGGTCAATAACCTTAGTTGCCTTAGCTCCTTTTAATTCAAAGCTGATCGCCTCAATCACTAAAAAAACTTTGGATTTTCCGTACAGGCAACCGGTGAGTGTTTTATTTTTTGCCCATACTGCTATGTATATGTATCTGGGGGCCGCTCTTATTGGTAAAAATCGTGCCGATACCCATGACATCCCAGCCATCTTGAAAGCTCAGTTTATTCGGCTGTGGCGGTATTGCCGCCCTCTTTGGCCCGGTCACCAGATCGCCTTTTTTCAACGCCCCCAAAAATATCAGAGTCGCGGCCCGGATCTTCTCTTTTCTCGCCAGACCCACCAGCTTGTCTATGAGGATATCGTCATCCTTAAACTTTACTAAGAATACCCTACCGATTGTTCCTGTGGTATATTGCATATTCTTTATGCTATCCCTCTTTTTTGCCTGACTATCATCCGCTCTTACGGTTGCCGCGGGCTGCGTAATACTCAGGGATGAATAAATCATTTAATCGCCCGGGCTTCTCCTGACCTATTTTAGCAATCATCCCTATCATCAGCTGAGTCTTATAGCGAAAGAGTTCACAGTAATAAGGGTCAGGATGACCCAAGTTTTTATTGGAAAAATAATTTAAATTATAACAGGAGCCGCAACCACGACAGATTCTGCGCGCCCAGCAGCGGCTACAGGAGCTGCCGGATGAAACCCGGCCGGCGAAGAACTTCTTAAGTTTTATCTCGCTGACACCGCTTTTGATTGTGCCGATGTTGAACTGCGGAATTCCGACAAACGCAGTGCAGGGATAAATCTTACCGTCAATATCCACCGCCATCAGGCTAAACCCTGCTGAACAGGCACCAACTATGGACTGGATATGGTAGAGCCGGCTGAGTTGTTTGAAGAAACGGTTAAAATAAGTATTTTCATAGGTCAGCCTTCCTTTGATAATCTCCCGGGTATAAAAACGGGCTAAGCTTTCGTAGAGGATTTTGAGCTGACGCAATCCTCGATTACCAGAGAAGAAAAAACTGCTGCGGGACTCTAAGCCGTAACCCGCCTTCTCGCTCTCGCAGACTTCAATACGCTCAAAGCCGAGTTTGCGTAAAAATCTAAAGGTCTTGATAATATCCGGATATAAAGGCGTAAAGGTCGCCCTACCTACAATCCTCCTGCGGTATGCGGGCCTGAGCTCATTGAGGTTATTCATAATCACTGAATACGACCCCTTACCGTCAGGAAAAGGCCTCTGCGTATCCTGGATAATTTTCTCACCGTCAAGACTGACCGCGATATCCACGCCATTATCGATTAAGAACTCACCGCGCTCTCTGTTAAGCAGGGTGCCGTTGGTAGCTAAGAGAAATCTAAAATGCACTTTTCTCTTCTGTTCAACCTTGCGGCAATAGGCAATAACTGCCTTAATCAGCGCAAAATTTAAAAGCGGCTCTCCGCCGTAAAAATCCACCACTAAGTCATCTGTTCCCCTTGATTCTTCGAGTAATAAATCAACGGCCCTGAAGGCAACCTCAGGCGGCATCATCTTCTTACTACCCGCAGCTTTTGCGTAGGCGCCCTGCCGGTTCCAGCAATAGCGGCAGCTCAGGTTACAGGTATTGACGATATTCAGGGTCAGGTCAGTTATCTTGCGTTTTAAGGCCGGACCGGGCTTCTGCCTACAAGAGAAAAGCATCTTTTTTCGCTCTAGAATAGCTAACCTGTCCAGGGCCTTGGCAACTTTTAGCAGTGAGTGCCTGGCTTTAAGCGCAGCGATAATTTCCCAGCGGCAGAGCTGCGGCATTAATTTAATAATGTCCGAGGCAAGTTTATCCACTTCAAAGAAATTTCCACTCTCTACATCAACGCAAAATTTCTTGCTCCACAAATCAAATTGGAATACATTCATTTATCTTAACTTATAAAAAAGGCCTGTCTGCAAGGTTAATTGCAGACAGGCCCCATAGAAGGAAATTTCTACCAGAGCACCCTGCCACAACGACAGAAGGCTGCACGGTAGTTCCGCCTGTTCTTCTTGCGATTCAGGAGCCGGATCATATGTGCACCTCCTTCCTTCTAAAAATATTCTGATTTAAATTACTCTATTGACAGCATTCTACCATTAAAAAGAAAGCAAGGCAAATAATTTATTTCAATAAAAATGAGTTTAAGTTCAACTGTATATTCATCATATAGTTCCCAACTAAAAATTCAATGCTGCTATTAATTCCTACATTGATCCTGAGGCGCACACGAAGGATCTCATGTCGCTAATATTCTTTTTCGGGCTTGGGATTTATTTTTTAGCTATTTTTTCTTGCAGGAACCCCATCGGGCATATCGCGCACCAGGCCCGGGGCTTGGTAAATATACCTAAGATAACTGAGATAATAGTGGTAAGTATGCACATGCCCACAAATACAGAGCCGATCATTAAAAGGTTCCCTCCGGAGCGTATAATCCGCAATCCCACAAAGCCCATAAACAAAACAAATATCATCCAGCGAAATTCCTGTCTGAAAAAAATCTTCGCTAACGGCCTTTGGGCGCTAAAGTTAGGCATAACGATATCCAGAAAAGCGCCCCTGGGGCAGAGGTTCCAGCACCAGTATCTACCCTTAAAAATCGACAGGGTCAGAAAGAACACCATCATAGCTACTACCAGATACCCTAGCCAGGCGTTAAAGGGCCCCCCTATGACTATTAAGGGCAGTAACCAAACCATAATTAGCTGCGTCCTCTTCATATTATCTCCAACCCTATTATAACCTCCGAGGATAAAGCTTCTAACCTTACCATTCTTATTTCAAAAGCCAGATGCCTATAACAATAGATAACATACCAACAATCTTTATGGGGCTCAAAGACTCTCCCAGAAAGATTATCCCAAGAAGGAATGCTATAAAAGGGTAACTGCCCGATATAGGGACTACCCGGGAAATCTCTCCTATTTTCAAAGCATGATAAAAACAAATCTGAGCCGCGAAACTGGCTAGAAACCCGGCCAGAATTAGAAAAATCGCAGAACGTAAATCTATACTTTTAATCTCCTGCGGTTTAAGTATGAAGATACCCAACAAGAGAATTCCGATGACTACCCCTATGCACCGGTAGAATAATCCTACCAGCGGCTGCACTTTAAATAAGCCCAGTTTCTCAAGCAGAGGTACAAACCCCCAGATAGAAGCTGCCAGGACTGCCCAGATAAACGCACTCATCATCCTCTCCTTTTAATTGACCCTGCTTTCGCTATTATTATAACCCCTGAAAATAAAAATCCCAAACGAAATCCACCTCCGCTACTGGCTTGGCTGTGGCTAGTCTGCATCAGCTAGACTAGAAACATGAGGCAGAAAATAAAGTTTTTTTGCTATGGCGCTAGAAATAATAGAATTTGCCCGGTCGCGGTCAGAATGATCAAATCCGAAGATATTACGGTCTTTTAGATAAAATAATCTAACTATTAAAGATTTTTTTCGCATAACTAGATAGTTATAATTTTTAGAGTATGAAAATAAATTAAAAAATATCGATAAAATCAATAAAACTGGGAAAATACGCTTAACTGACTTCTCTGGAAGTATCTCGATTAGCGAAAGATAGCTCAAGACAAGAAAGTGTATCGAGAATGCCTTATATCTCCATGGCAGACCTCCTGCGCGACGAAACAATGCTACAGTCATAGCTGTAAGGAAAAGAAAGGTTAAAAATGAGAATATAGTTATATTCTTCTTATAGTACTTAATTTTGATTAGATAAATAAAATATAGAAAACAAACTATCCCGGAACACCTTGCAAAATTATCTCCGAATTCAAGAAAAGACATACCTGTAAAACTAGAAAAATTGTTTATTGTATGGATAAGGGGCTTAAAAACCACGGTAGATATAGCCAGTTGATTGGGAGGATGCATATAGCCGTTAAAATATAATACGCTACATCCTGCACCTGTAAGTATCCATAAAATAATTTCCCTATATCTTCGCTTGTAGAGTAGAGGCACCAGGCCCACAAAAAATACTAATATACCGTTTCCTAATGTAAATATCGCGATTATTGCTGCTAACAATGAAAACAAAAAATATTTTATAGATTCCTTTGTCAATAGGTAGAGTGACAAAAATGAAAAAAATAATACATATAAATGCGTTAAGGCATTGCTTGCCAGATAAATAGTATCGAAATACTGCGGATGGAATAGGAAAAATATAGCAGGGATAAAGTATAGGGGTTTATTTTTACTATCCGCGGGAGCAAAAGATAGCAATAAAACTACCGATAACCCGAGTAAACTAATATTGCCCAAAAATATTAAAAATCTAAAATCAATTTTATCGGTCAAATAATAAGCTAACAACGTAGCGGCCCTGAGGAAAACAGCCCGATGTTCGTAGAACTGCGAAAAGAGTATTTCAATTTTTGTATTTAAGTCCTTTGACTCTAAAAACCTATCTGTAGACCACAAAATAGTATCATAATCATCCGCCTGGGGAACATTTACTGCAAATATAAGAATTTGTAGATAAAAGATAAGAATGGGTAGGAGTGCCAATACGCTTAAGGTAATTATTTTTATCCGCTTCATCTTCCTAATTTATTTTACTCTTAAATAATCAACCATCTAATGCAAATTTACTTTTAGCGGGTAGGCAGCTGCTTTAGGTATGCTTTGATGGCACGGGAGATACTGGAATAATCTTTCTTTTTGAGCCACTCTTTCTTAAAGACAGATGCGCCGAAGGCAACAGCGTTGGCGCCAGAAGCAAAATATTCACGTAGATTCTGCGGCGTTACGCCCGCACAGGCTAAAAGTTCGATATCGTTGAACGGGCCTTTAATCTCCCGGAAATATTCCGGGCCGAAGAACTTGGCGGGAAAAACCTTGACCATAGCCGCTCCCTCCTTCCAAGCCTGATAAATCTCCTGCGGGGTGAGTGCTCCAGGGAAAACCGGTATATTATTCTTCACGCAATATCTGACGGCTTCGTTAACTAGTACAGGCATAACAATAAAAGTAGCTCCGGCATCTAAGGCCTGCTTTAAACTTTTTATATCCAGCACTGTGCCTGCGCCCAGCACCAGGCGCCCCTGAGCAATCTTGCCGGCCTTACGGATGAGCGAAGCAGCACCCTGAGTATTCATAGTAATCTCCAGAGTTTTTAATCCCGCTGCTATCACTGTTTCAATTAACGGCTCGATCTGCCCTAATTCTACGCCGCGCACAATGCCCATCAAGGGCTGCTTTTTAAACTCTGCTACCTTCATCCTTATTCCTCGTCCTGGCCGACTAAGCTCTCGTAAAATTCCCGGTAGTTTTCTTTCTTGTTACTACCGCGTAACGCCATGGCTGCCCGCGGATGCTCATCCAGGATGCCGGTAATAGCATAAGGGATAATATAGCCCCATTCTATTTTCTCCCGCAAAGGGATAAGCTCTTTGGAAATCAAATCCAGGATCGGACGGATATCAAACTTGGGATTTTTTAAAAACCCCAGTATCAATTCTAAAGGACAGTTACCCGCAGCCCTGCCCAACCCATAGATAGTCCCATCTACAAAATTGGCATCGTGAATAATTGCCTCAATGGTATTGCCAAAAGCCAACTGCTGGTTATTATGCGCGTGCATTCCGATCTCTTTAGTCTTGATAATAGACTTGGCTTTCTTGATCAAAAACTCCGTAGTCTCCTGATATAAGGCGCCAAAGCTATCCACGATATAGATGACATCGGCCTTGCTTTCTTTTTCCAACTGCTCCAAGGCCTCGGTCAATTCGTTATCCAGGGCGCGGGATATAGCCATAATGTTTACCGTAGTCTCATAACCCTTATCCGCAAAGTGGTTCACCAGGAATATGGCCTTGTCAATATCTTTGACGTAAGAAGCCACCCTGATCATCGCTACCGGGCTATCTTTACGCGGCTTGACGTCTTCTATATCCACCCTATCCACATCTACCATAATCGATATCTTGGTATTAGATTTAATGCCATCAATTGCCTTCTTGATATCGTCGTCGTCACAGAATTTCCAGGTGCCGAATTCTTTAGGCGAAAAAAGCTTCTTGGAGTTTTTATAGCCTATCTCCATATAATCTACCCCTGCCTCAGAGAGCGCTTTATACACTTCACGCACGAACCTGAAGTCAAAATCGTGATTATTAATCAGCCCGCCGTCCCTGATGGTACAATCCAACACCTTAATCTTTTCTCTGAACATTCTCCCTCCTCTATACGGCCTACCTTTAACCAGTGGTATTTTCTTCGACGAACTTCTTTATTTCTTCGATATTCTCCAGTATCAATCTGGCTTTGCTCAGGCCAAAAGAAAACGGATATGGGTCATCTTCATTTCTCTTTATGGTAATTAATGGCTTACCTTTGAATTCACCTCTCTCAATCATATCTCCTCCTTGTTTAGTGTTAACAAGCCGGGCCTCTTTATCTCCCCTGCCCTTTAGTTTATTTACTGAATTTATTATACAGCCACGCTAATACCGCACCGCCGATACCCGCATCTACAAATCCCCAGATTGCTCCCACGATACTACCTAAAAGTGTCGGTTTATAGCCAGGATACAGCGTAGACATTAAGGCTACCCAGCCGCTGCCATAGCTAGATACTATATTAATTAACCCCATGATTAACATCGCGGCACTCCAGATAATTCCACACGCCAGAGCAAATGCCTTTACGTTCAACTTAGCCATCGCTACCTCCTTGCTAATCATCTCTTATCTTAAAACGACAGCCACATACATTACATTCATATACCGATATTTCGTAATGGGGCTCGATAAAGCGCGTATCCCGACTGCCGCATTTAGGGCATTCGATAGGAGGATGCCACCCGCTCATAAAACATGATATCCCTTAGCTATCAGAAACGCGCCGAGGACAAGAATTATAACCAAGTGGACCACCAATGCCCTTGTCTTCTTCTGATATGCCCGGGTCAGCTTGGCTAGAGAATCCGGTAAGATCATTAACCAGACGCCCTTAATCAGCCCCAACCAGCCAAAGATAGTAATAATTACCTCCCAGCCGGCTACCCATAGATTGTGAGACAGTAATATAAGCAACCCGATAATAAGAGCAATAACCCCGCCTAAATAAATCAAAGCTGAGTTCTTAGAAAAATCCTCCATAACCCTCTGATAAATTTTCAGGTTAAAGAGTATGCCCAACGCAACAATCACCATATACAACCCAATCGCCTTAGCGAGAAAGATTGAGTTTGCCATATGAGCCTCCTTTT
>JAZDLA010000063.1:0-6850 GCA_043802425.1 Candidatus Omnitrophota bacterium | reverse complement strand
CCTGAGCGGCTCAGCCAAACAGGATGCGGCTGACCGCGCTATAGAAGTAATCAGGAACAGGATTGATCAATTTGGCGTTAGAGAGACATCTATCCAGAGACAAGGGGAAGACGAAATCGTGGTGCAGCTGCCTGGGGTTACGGATAGAGAGCGCGCAATAGACATCATCGGCAAAACGGCGATGTTAGAGTTTAAGCTAGTCTCTAATGACTCGGAGAAATTAAAGCAGGCCATACAGGGAAACGAACAAGAAGATTACGAATTAAAATATGCCCAGGAAGATAATGAACCCTTACTTCTTGAGAAAGAAGCGGTTTTGACCGGTGATGCCTTAACTAATGCCTCAGTACGTTTTAGCCAGAGTCAATTCAATGAGCCGGTAGTTTCGCTAGAGTTTAATGCCGAAGGTGCTAAGAAATTTGCCGAAATCACCAAGGAAAATATAGGCAGGAGGCTGGCTATTGTATTAGACGGAAAGGTTCAATCAGCGCCCCGTATCAAAGAAGCTATACCTACGGGGGAAGCGGTAATCACCGGACGTTTTGACGTAGAGCAGGCCCAGGATCTATCTATTGTCTTAAGGGTAGGTGCCTTACCGGCACCGATGTATATAGAGGAAGAAAGGACTATCGGACCTTTATTAGGTCAGGATTCCATAAATAAAGGGATTAAAGCCACCATTATAGGGGGTTTACTTGTATTTATTTTTATGGCTGTTTATTATCTTGTCGCCGGTGTTATTGCGAATACCGCGCTTTTGTTTAACTTATTGATTATTCTGGGAGGTTTAGGCATTTTACCGGTTTTGTTTCCCGGCGTATCCGCCACCCTGACCCTACCCGGTATTGCGGGTATAGTATTATCTTTAGGTATGGCAGTAGACGCAAATGTCCTGATCAATGAGCGCATCAGAGAAGAGATATCCATGGGCAAGGCCTTACGTACCGCTATAGCTAACGGTTATGACAAGGCCTTCAGCGCAATTCTTGATTCTAACCTGACGACGCTGATTGCCGCATTTTTATTATTTCAGTTCGGCACAGGCGCCATCAGGGGTTTTGCCGTAACTTTAACCATTGGCCTTATTGCCAGCATGTTTACGGCTATTGTAGTTACGCGTACCATATTTGAAATTTTGCTGGATACGGGCATCTTAAAGTCTCTGCCTATGTTAAAATTTATTAAAGAGACAAAATTCGATTTTATCGCTAAAAGAAAAATTTTTTATGCCGCTTCGCTGCTTATTGTTATAGCGGGGCTTACTGTTTTCTTTATCAAGGGTAAAAATGCCTACGGAATTGATTTTGCCGGAGGAGAGCTCCAAGAGTATAGCTTTAAGACGCCGGTTGTCCCGGATGCGGTAAGAGAGGCCCTAAAAGAATTAGACCTCGGCGACGCCTCTATACAGCAATTCAAGGAAAATCCTAAGGTTGTGCTTATCAGGACAGCCTCCAATAAGAGCAGCCTTATTACCGCTAAGCTGAAAGAAAGGTTTCCCGATGAGGATATACAGATATTGAGGATAGAGCATGTTGGCCCCGTAGCCGGAAAACACTTAAAAACAAAAGCTATCCACGCCCTGATTTGGTCAATGATCGGGATTTTAGTCTATGTGGCTTTTAGATTTAAGCACCCTAATTTTGCCATAGCAGGCGTAATCGCTATTTTCCACGATGTGCTGATAACGTTAGGGCTTCTGGCTATAACTGGTAGGCAGATAGACCTCTTAAGCGTAACAGCATTCCTGACCATTGCAGGTTATTCCATAAACGATACGATCGTTATTTACGATAGGGTAAGGGAAAATATCCATCTTTCGCGTAAACTTAGCCTGGCTGAGCTGATAAATTTAAGCGTAAACCAGACGCTATCAAGGACGCTGCTTACTTCCGGGATTACCCTATTAACAGTGATTGCGATTTTATTTTATGGAGGAGAAGTATTAAGCGGGTTTGCCTTTGCTTTATTGATAGGTTTTATCTCTGGAACATATTCTACTGTTTATATCGCCTCGCCTTTAATTCTTGCCTGGCAGGGTAAGAAGTCTCGCGCTTAAGCTTAAATGTTTAAATCCTTAAAATTATATACAGGCGGGTTTGTCGACTTGGAGGGTACCTGCGCTACCCTGATTGATTTTGGCTATAAAAGGCAGGAGTCAGTCTCTGAGGAGGGTGATTTCTCCCGCAGAGGCGCAATCCTGGATGTATTCCCTTCTACTTTTGAACTACCTATACGTATTGAGCTGGAAATAGATAAAATCGTTTCCGTTAAGACCTATAATCCTTCTACGGGTGCTGCGCTCTGGGGGCACAGAATGGTAATTATCCTGCCCATAAAAAAAACCCACGCTTTTAAATCCGCTATTTTTAACGAATCTTTTCCCTTAGAGTCTTTCCTGGATTTAGATATCGGGGATTATGTAGTACATACCCAGCATGGCATAGGCAGGTTTTTAGGATTAGATAAAGTAAGGGTCGGTGGCGCTTATAAAGACCACTTGATTATTGAATACGACCGTCAGGAAAAATTATATGTGCCGATTGATAAAATGCATTTGGTGCAAAAATACCTTGCCTTACAGATCCGTAAGCCAAAACTCTACCGCTTGGGTACAAAAGAGTGGGCCAGGACAAAGGAGAGGGCAAAAAAGGGAATAGAGAAGCTAGCTTGGGAACTTTTAAGCTTAGAGGCGATGCGCTTGAGCGTGTCGGGATTCGCTTATTCTTGCGATACGGATTGGCAGAAACAATTTGAGGCTACTTTTCCTTACAGGGAAACGCCAGGGCAGATAAAAGCTGCCCAGGAAGTAAAGTTGGATATGGAATCAGCTAAGCCCATGGATAGGCTCCTCTGCGGCGATGTCGGTTACGGAAAGACGGAAGTAGCAATGCGCGCTGCCTTTAAGGCTTTGATGGATAACAAGCAGGTGGCCTATCTTGTACCTACCACCATTCTTGCAGAACAGCATTACCAGAATTTCAGTCAACGCCTGCATGTTTTTCCCATAAATATTCAGATGCTCTCGCGTTTTAAAACAGCGGGAGAGCAGAAAGAGATTATTCAAGGCGCCGGGGACGGTAGCGTGGATATAGTAATCGGAACGCATCGGCTCTTATCCGAAGATGTGAAGTTTAAGGACTTGGGCCTGGTGATTATCGACGAAGAACAGCGTTTTGGAGTTAAGGCAAAGGAAAAGTTAAAAGCCCTAAGGTTAAGTTGCGATGTGCTTACTTTGACTGCGACCCCCATACCGCGCACGTTATACATGAGCCTGATGGGCGCTAAGGACTTTTCTGTAATTAATACCCCGCCACAAAATAGGTTGCCTATAAAGACAACTGTGGTAGAATATGATCAGGACTTAATCCGTCAAGCGATATCAAGAGAAATACAGAGGAATGGCCAGGTTTTTTTCGTGCATAACCGCGTGCAAGATATCGAAAAAATCAAGGGTAAAATTTCAAGGCTTTTACCTATCGGTACTAGAGTTGCTATAGCGCATGGCCAGATGCGCACAAATATGCTGGAGGAGGTCATGCTCGATTTTCTAAACGCCAAGGTAGATGTTCTGGTCTCTACCATGATTATAGAATCCGGCATAGATATACCTAACGCTAATACCATTATCGTTAATAATGCCCAGCATTTCGGATTATCGGATTTGCATCAATTGCGTGGCCGGGTGGGTAGGTTCGATAAGCCCGCGTACGCTTATTACATGACTCCCAGGAAGGAAACATTGGATACGGACGCTAAAAAGAGGCTTCTGGCAATACAGGAGCATTCGGAATTAGGGGCGGGTTTTAAAATTGCCATGCGCGACCTAGAACTTAGGGGCGCAGGCAATCTCTTAGGGATAGAACAGCACGGATTCATTGTCGCAGTAGGGTTTGACCTTTACTGTAGATTATTAAGAGAGGCAATCAGTACTTTTAAGAAAGTGGGTGTCGCTAATGCTTAGAATAAAAATACAAAATATAAAATTGAGCTTTTTAAGAATCATTTTGTTTTTTTCAATCATTACCAGTTACGAGTTACTAGTTACCAGCTACGGGTTATTTGCCTTAGACCAAATCGTCGCTGTAGTAAACCAGAATGTAATTACGCAGAAGGATTTAAATGATTTCATTAACTTTACGCGCGTGCAATTAATGGCGGAATATAAAGGAGAGAAATTAGAAAGTAAAATACAATCTATGAAGTTAGATTTGATAGATAGGCTGATCGAAGACCACCTTATCCTGCAGGAAGCTAAAAAAAGCGGTATCCGTATTGACCAGGGCCGCATTAAGGCAAGGATAGCAGAGATAAAAAAACATTACGTTTCAGATAGGGCTTTCCAGGATGCCATATCTAAACAAGGCCTGGTTCAGGCAGATATAGAAAAAAAGATAAGAGAGCAATTGCTTATGCAGGCTATTATTGAGATAAAAATAAAGAGTAAAATTATAATTAACCCTTCAGAGGTCACCGAATTTTATCAACAAAACATCGAGAACTTTAAATTGCCTGAAGGGCGCGAGTTTGAATCTTTAAGTATCAAAGACGCGGATTTGTCCAGAGAGGTTTTTGCCAAGTTAAAATCCGACGGCGATTTCCAGGAAGTGGCCAAGATATACTCTCTAAACGTAAACAAATTTAACAGCACTCAAAAAGGACAATTAAGGGGGGATATCGAAGAGGAAATATTTAAATTGCAACCGGGAGAAATATCAAATCCTATTAAAATAGAAGATAGTTATTATATCTTTAAATTAAATAGCATAAACCCGCCCCGCCAGCAAATCCTATCTGAGACGCAGGATGAAATATACACCTTCCTTTTTAATGCCAAGATGCAAGAGGCGCTGGCAAATTGGTTAGAGGAACTCAAAAAACACTCCTATATTAAAATCTCGCAAAACTAAAGAATGCTAAAAAATAATAAAGTCAGGGTAGGATTAACTATCGGTGATCCGGCAGGGATAGGTCCGACTATAATCCTTAAGGCAATGGAGAGACTTAAGGATTTAGCGGAGTTTACGGTTATAGGCGATAAGGGGGTGTTTGAGAAAAGTCAAAAGTCCCTGCCTGCCGGTGAGTCAGGAAAAGTCAAAAATATAGAGTATAAATTTATAGATTTGGATAATGTCCCACGTAAAAATTTTAAGTTCGGCCAACTAAAAGCCGAATATGGCAGGGCGTCAGTAGAGTATCTGGATAAGGCATTAGAATTAATTAAAAATGATAGCATAGATTGTTTAACTACCTGTCCCGTATCTAAAGAGGCGATAGGCCTATCCGGCCTTAAGGGTTTTAGCGGGCATACAGAGTATCTGGCATCTCGTGTGCATACAAAGCATTTTGCAATGATGTTATTAAATAGCAAATTAAAGATTAGTCTGGTTACCCGTCACATCGCCTTAAAAGATGTCGCTAGGTACATAAGCATAGATAAAATATATAATACTATCGCTATAACTTGCGAATCCTTAAGGGGGTTATTCGGTATCCGAAAGCCGCGTATAATAGTTTGTGGATTAAACCCGCACGCCTCTGATAATGGGCTGATAGGAGATGAGGAAAATAGGGTTATTAAACCGGCCTTGGCGCGTTTAAAGAAAAAATTAAAGGGCGTATGCATAGATGGCCCCCAGGCGGCAGACGTGGCTATCTTGAAGGCATACGAAGGCCGATATGACGCTATAATCGCGATGTACCACGATCAGGCATTGATTCCTCTAAAGATTTGCGGCGGATATACAGGCGTAAACCTGACTCTAGGCTTCTCCTTTGTCAGGACCTCACCTTTACACGGTACAGCTTTTGATATTGCAGATAAATATGGTTTAGCTAACCCCCAATCATTAATTGAAGCAGTCAGGCTTGCGGTAAAATGCACCTTAAACCAAAAAAGAGCTTAGGTCAGAATTTTCTCGTCGATAAAAATATACAAAGGAAACTGATCGCAGCCTATAAACTAAAAAGCAACGAGCAGATATTAGAAATAGGCGCAGGCTACGGCAATCTCACTAAATTAGCGGCAGGGAATGCCGCTTTTATTTATGCCTTGGAAATAGACCGTGGTTTATGTAAAATCTTAAAAGAAGATACTAAAGGCTATACGAACATAAGGGTAATCAACCAGGATATATTAAAATTTAACTTCAGGAGGAACTTTAAGCAATTAAAAAATAGGCTAAAGGTAATAGGAAATATCCCCTACTATATTACTACGCCCATTATTGAACACCTCTTTAGATACCCGGATAAGATTGAAAATATTTTTATTACTGTCCAGAAGGAGTTCGCTAAAAGAATCATCGCTTGCCCTGGATCAAAAAACTACGGATCTTTCAGCTGTTTTGTGCAATATCACAGTATCCCTAAGGTGCTCTTTTCGATAAAAAAGAATTGTTTCTTACCGCGCCCAGAGGTTGATTCCTGCCTGCTTCAATTGGATATAAGGGGGGCTAAGGCGGTAGAAGTAAAAGATGAAAGGCGGCTTTTTAGGATTATTAGGTCTGCCTTTAACCAGAGAAGGAAGACTCTGCGCAATAGCCTTGACGGCATCATTCCCCCAGGTAAAATAGTCCTGTTTTTTAAGGAATATGGCATAAGCCCAAATATCCGTCCGGAAGGGCTTACCCTCCAGAGTTTCGCAAACCTGGCCAATTTATAAAATATATTAAAAAAAGGTTGACAAAGGCATCTTTTTCATATATACTTTTATTTTTACATAAATCTCGAAAATAAGTTTTCCCTATTTCTATATAGATATAAACTGTATAAGGTTACGAAGAATCTTACAAATTCTTCAGTGGGTGGGGTTTTGTATCTGAAAAATAAGTTGCGGGACAACAATGAGTTA
>JAZDLA010000062.1:0-7159 GCA_043802425.1 Candidatus Omnitrophota bacterium | reverse complement strand
TTATCCTTTATAAAGAGCAGGCAGGGCAAGGAGAAAATAAGAAACAAAATACCCGTGGGGAAAAATGTAGCTTGATATCCCCTCTCTAAAACTATTGGCTTAATCAGGTACAACGCTAAAACGGCACCGCTATAGCCCATCATTTTCCCGAACCCTGAGACTAAACCGATTTTACCTCTAGGCGCAATGTTCACCATCAGGGCATTATAAAAAACTATTGCCGTCTGACAGCCAAAATTTGCGATGATAAAGAATAATAACCCTAAAAATATATTTTTGGATACACCGAGCACCATGGTAAATATAATAGAAAGCAGGGTAAGGTAGATTAAAAATGGCTTACGTCTTGCGGTAATATCGGAGATTGCGCCCAGGATTGGTGCCGAAACCGCTACAAAAAATGTAGAGATAACGAAAGCGATGCTATAGAGGATTTCCGGGGATTGTCTTTCTATGGTCAGCCAGCGTACAAAATAGAGAGAAATCACGTTTAAGGCAAAAAATTGATTAGCCAGGTCGTATAGGGCCCAGGATAAAATTAAAGATAAATTCTTTAACTTTTGCGAGCTAAATTTCATCTAATTTTTATTTAAGAAAGCTTCCATATCCGGCGGTAGTTTAGCAGCCAAAGAAAGCGCATTTTTTGTCACAGGATGAATGAACTCTAGCTTTTCGGCATGTAGACACAACCGTTTTGCCTTCAATTTAAAATCGCGGCGAAAAGCAAACTTAGTTTCGCCTAGTAAGGGGTGCCCTATCTGCTTAAAATGTATGCGGATCTGATTGGTCCTGCCGGTCGAAGGCATAATCTCTACAATGCTAAAATTATTTCTCTCCTCTACAACTCTATACCTGGTAACAGCGCTTTTGCCTTCGACAGGATAACGGATATCGCCTTCATCTTTATGCAACCTCCCCTGCACGAAAGCAAGGTATGCCTTTTTCACCCTTTTGTGCCTGAAGGCATCCATCGTCTTTCTTTGTATAGATTTACCTTTGGCATAGATAATTAACCCTGAAGTCTCTCTATCTAAACGGTGACAAGGATGCAGGCGGTAGGACAAGCCTCTTTTTTTTGAGTCTTCGTTTAAGATGCCAGTCAATGTACGCGATTCGTTTTTAGGCGTGGGGATAGTCAGTAATCCAGAAGGTTTATCCAATACTAATAAATACTCATCTTCATATACTACGGGAATATTCACTTTATGTCAGCCGTAGCTGTCCACTTGTAGAATACGCAATCCAGAAATTGGGACTGGCAGGAGAAAGCTTGACCATTTTTAAATTATTTCAAGCATCCTATCTATAGCTTTGCGGGCGCGACGCCGTATTTCATCAGGCACCTTTACTTCTTCTTTGAGTTCTTCTAATGCCCAGAGTATCTTCTCCTGGGTCGCGCGTTTCATATTCGGGCAGACTGCCCGCTCTGAGGCAGGATAAAATTCTTTAGTAGGATTATCCTCTTTGAGGCGATAGATAAGTCCGACCTCGGTGCCTACGATTATCTCTTCTGCCTCGGTCTCCTTGGCAAACTGGCACATCTTACTGGTAGAAAGCACGGCATCCGCCATGGCTACGACCTGCGGTAGGCATTCAGGATGCACCATTACTTTCGCCCGGGGATGAAATTTCCTTTCTCTATTTATGTCTTCAGGCAGAATCTTTACGTGGGTAGGACAAAAACCATTCCAAGAGATAAGCTTTCTACCTGTCTGCTTGGAAACAAAATCTGCCAGGTATTTATCCGGCACGAAGATAACCTCTTTTTTATCCTTTAAGGCATTCACTACTGCCACGGCATTGGTAGAGGTACAACAAACATCCAGTTCCGCCTTAACTTCGGCAGAGGTATTCACATAACCTACGGCTACAGCCTCAGGATGCTGTTTTTTTAGCCTCCTTAAATCTTCAGCGCTCATCATATTCGCCATGGGGCATCCGGCATGTACATCCGGCATAATCACCAGTTTTTCCGGACAGAGAATCGATGCGGTTTCTGCCATAAAATGCACCCCGCAGAAAACAATTACTTTAGCGTCGGTCTTAGCAGCTATACGGCTTAACTCCAAAGAATCTCCCCGGTAATCTGCCACCTCCTGCACTTCAGGAAGCTGATAGTTGTGCACTAAGATCACGGCGTTACGCTTCTCTTTTAAGTCCTGAATTTTTATTTCTAAATCATCCTTATATTCTTTCTTTATCATTCACGACACCTTATCAATGATGCCTCCGCCTAAAACAATATCCTTATCGTAGAATACAGCGGATTGGCCCGGAGTTATGGCGAACTGGGGCTCTTTGAATTTAATCTTTATCTTACGCTTTAAAAACACAGCCTTAACAGATGCTTCTGGATGATTATATCGTATCTTCACCTTCAAGGCAACCTTCTTTTTCAATGCCGTCGGGTCAAGATGCGCACCTTTAACGGTAAACTCATCCGCATAAACATCCTCTTTTTTGCCTACAGTAATACTATTATCCCTAGGGTTTATTTTTATCACGTATAAAGGGTAACCCCTGGCAATACCCAAGCCTTGGCGCTGTCCGATTGTATAAAAGGCAACACCCCGATGTTGGCCCGCCAGATTACCTTCCTTATCCAGAAGCGGCCCGGGCTTTATCCGTATATTAATGTATGACTCTAGAAAGCCGCGGTAATCTGCACCCGGTAAAAAACATATCTCCTGGCTGGCTATTTTATCTGCTACAGGTAACGCAAATTCTTTAGCTAATTGTCTGACCTGAGTTTTTGTATAATTACCTAGAGGAAAAAGCGTATGTCTTAGCTGCCTCTGATTTAAGCGGTATAAAAAATAAGATTGGTCTTTATGTGTATCTTTGCCTTTTTTTAATAAATACTTTTTACCTTTCTCAATACGCGCATAATGGCCGGTAGCCAGGAATTTTGCCTCTAGACTTAAGGCTTTTTTTAATAAGGCGCCAAATTTGATGTACTGATTGCATCTTACGCAAGGATTTGGAGTCCTCCCTCTTAAATATTCCCGGCAGAAATCAGCGATGATTTTCTCTTTTAGAATCTTGTTGAAATTTAAGACGTAATGCTTTATCCCTAATTTATGCGCAACTCTTCTGGCGTCCTCTATACCTGCGAGACCGCAACAGGTAGGCCTTTTAGTATTAGAATCGGGTAAATTGAAGCACATGGTTATGCCGATAACCTCGTAGCCTTGTTGTTTTAATAACGCTGCCGCTACAGAGGAATCCACGCCCCCACTCATCGCCACTACAACACGTTCTTTCATATTATCCTCACAAACATAATTTATTATATCATAAGGTAAGTATCATAAAAAGAAATAGAAATGATTTAGCGGGCGGCTTGGGCTGATTTCAAGCGGGGCGTGTCGGCAAGGAGCGGGCATGGTGTCTTGGAGCGTATCTGTCGGGACGAGTAACGTAAGCCGACCCGAGTGAGTTTTTCCTCGCTGGGGAAAAACGAACGTCCCCGCGAGAAACAAGCCGGGACAGAACCCGCTAATAATTTACCATTCCACTCTGAGGCCTGCCTCAATCCATCTTCCTGGCTGAGGTATGCCCTCTATCTCCTGATATTCGACATTAAGGAGATTGCTTATTTCTAAGAAAATCTGGGAATTTTTTGGAAGGTTATGCGATAGGCGGGTATTTAAAATGAGCCAGCCGCGGCGAATAGGCTTTTTCTTGTAGGTGAATCCAAGGGTTTGAGTTCCAAAAG
This sequence comes from Candidatus Omnitrophota bacterium, assembly GCA_043802425.1. Classification (GTDB taxonomy): domain Bacteria; phylum Omnitrophota; class Gorgyraeia; order Gygaellales; family Profunditerraquicolaceae; genus JAGUYA01. The sequence continues at coordinate 3,441 of JAZDLA010000062.1, read as the reverse complement.
GTAGCTTAAAGATAAACGCAGTATTCACCAGGTGTTTAATGTAATTCGGGCCGTATTTATATAGATAGCCCTGATCATCTATGCGTTTATTAATATAGGTATAATTAGAATCCGCTGTGATAAAATCATTTATTTTTAACTTCAGGTAATTCTCTACTCCCGCTACCTGGGCTGCGGTAATATTCTCTACCTGCCATCTGGCCTGGCCAGGGGTACGCTTGATCCAATCAATAGAATCTTCTTCCTGCCTATAAAACAAAGTCGTACCCCAGGATAACCCTTCTTTTTTGTAATCATAACCGGTTTCATAACTCCACGCTTTCTCTTCGGATAAACCCGCATCTCCCAACGTAGTTGAATCGCTATAATAAAGCTCGGTGAAGGACGGGATGCGTGTGCTCTGAGATAAGCCAAATCGTAAAGAACTCTCTTTAGAAATTTTATACCTTAAGCTAGCTGAGCCGGCATACACCTCATTAAAACTATCGAAATCATCCGCTCGGAAAGAAAACCCTAAAGATAGCCGTTCCCCCAGCTCTTTACTATCATCCGTAAAGATACTTGTATGCTTACGGTTACGTTTGCCCAAATTCGTGGAATTAATCCGCTCTTCGCCGTATTCTGCGCCTAAACCCAATCTACCTAAGATACCAATTTCTTTTTGCAGATAAATATTGGGGGTATATACATCCGTACGATGGTGGTTAAGAGAACGACTCCTGATCTGGGTCTTATCTAACATAAATTTATCGTAGTGCCTGCGCCAGAGAAAATTGGGCTTGATAATCAACCCCTCTTTGTCTAAATTAAGGCCGGTATTTAGCAGGTAAGTCTCTGTCCATTCTTTAGAGAGATAGCCCAAACCCGGAGTATAGAAATCGTAGGCGCCGAATTCCTTATCTTGATAGCCCAAATTTATATTAAATTCTCCATCCGGAATATCTAAAGATGAATTGAACGTAGTAGTAAATTTCTTAAAGTCAGTATCTTCCCGGAAACCGTCGGATTCTTGATTTTCTATGGAAAACCTCATCCCCAGATCTTCTATCTTATCACTGATACTGAAAAGTCCTGACCAGGTCCCGTATTGGCCTGCCTTGAATTCTAAAACTCTCTTTTTCTCTTTGGGTTTTTCTAAAATAATATTTACGGCTCCGCCAATGGCATCTGAACCAAAAAGCGAGGAACCCACCCCAGGAATCACCTCAATCCTCCTAATATCCTCTTTGGTCAATGGGATATCGGCGTTATGATGACCGGTCTGGGGATCATTGATGCGCTGACCGTCCATCAGCATTAAAACACCCTGAAAAGTAGAGCCGCGCAAGGAAAAATCCGTCTGCACGCCACCTTTTAGGGAACGGCTCTGTAAATCCAGAGGCAAAAAACTCAAGCCTTCAATCGGTGAATCTGAAGGAAGATTATCTAAAGTATCATCTTCTAGCAGATATGGGTGTAAAAGGTGGGTCTTTGTTTTAGTGATAACAATGGGCTCTAGATCTAAGAATAAACCGTTACCCTCGAGAATCTTAACGGCGGGTGCATCTTGCGCGTAAGATGCTATGGGAAAATAAATTAATATACTGATTATAAAAAATAAACCCCACTTTTTAAGCATGGGGTTATTATAAAAAAGGGCGCGGATAATGTCAACTAAATTATTTCCATAGGTTTACATTTACCTACAATGCACTACGTCGCCACTCATTACCTTCTCGATTAGACCGGAATCATTTCTAACCAAGAGCCCGCCGTCTGTATCTATATCCAGGGCCTGGCCTTCGATGTGTTGTCTCTGACAGGCTACCTTTACTCTTCTGCCCAGACTTATGTTCCACTGGCGCCACTTATCAATAATATGCTCACCGCCCTTTTTTTGAAAGATAAGATAGTTTTCCTCTATCTTGCGCAATATCTCCTGCAGCAGGTCCAGGCGGTTTATCTCTTCCTTGCTCTGTTCTTTTAATGACGTGGCTGCGCTAGGCAGCGTTTTTTTATCGCTGTTTACGTTTAAACCAATACCGATAATTATAAAACGACTGATATCTGCCTCGGCGTTTAACTCAGTTAATATCCCGCCTAATTTTTTATGGTGGATTAATATGTCGTTTGGCCACTTAATCTGGCAAGCCAAACCTGCTTTTTCTTCTATTGCCTCGCAGATACTTACTGCAGTCATCAAAGTAAGCAAGGGCGCCTGAGTGGGTAAAATCTTAGGTCTTAAAATTAAAGACAAATATATGCCTTTATATTTAGGCGAAAACCAGTCCCTGCCTAATCTACCCCTGCCCTTGGTCTGGGTTTCAGTTAAAATAACCGTGCCTTCCGGAGAACCTTCTATTCCTAATTGTAAGGCGGCATCCATAGTTGATGAAGCTGTATCAAAATAATAAATTTTTCCCCCGATAAATTTTGTATTCAGCCCTCTGGTTACCTCAAGAGGCATAAGCCTATCCGGGGAGGAGATAAGTTTATATCCTAGGTGCGGCACAGCCACAATATCATAACCGCTATCCTTAAGAATCTGGATATGCTTCCACAATGCCTGCCGCGTTACGCCTAACCTGTGGCTGATCTGGTCGCCCGAAACATAGTCCGGCTTTCTCTTTAAAAAATCAAGGATCTTTTCTTGTATCATTATTTTTTATCGTAGAGAGGAGACATCTGCCGTAGTTTTTCTACAACTTGCGGAAGGTGTTTTAACAAATAATCTATCTCGTCTTCCTTGGTCCATCTACCCAAGGTAATCCTTAGAGAGCCGTGGGCAATTTCATGCGACAGGCCGATAGCCAATAATACATGAGAAGGCTCCAAGGAAGTAGAGGTGCAGGCAGAACCCGTAGAGGCAGCAATGCCCAGCATATCCAAATTCAGGAGAATAGATTCTCCTTCGATATAGCGAATAGAAAAATTAATATTGTTAGGAAGCCTTTGCGTGAGGTGGCCGTTTAGGTAAACCTCGGGTATATTCTTTTGGATTTCTTTAATTGTTTTATCACGCAGCTTTATCTGGAATTGTGCCTCATCTTTCATCTTCCCCTGACACAACTCTATGGCTTTGCCTAAGCCCACAATGCCAGGCGTATTATGAGTGGATGCGCGCTTACCTCTCTCCTGGTCGCCGCCGTGTAAAAAGCTTTCTATGCGCGTGCCTCTTCTTACATAAAGAGCGCCTACGCCTTTTGGACCATAGAATTTATGCCCGGATAAAGATAAAAGGTCGATATTCAACTCATCCACATTTGTAGGGATATGCCCTACTGTCTGGACCGCATCTGTATGAAAATATATCCCTTTGTTTCTGGTAATCTTACCGATATCAGCGATAGGCTGGATAGTGCCAATTTCATTATTGGCGTGCATCACCGAAACCAGAATAGTCCTATCTGTAATCACCTTTTGGATATCTGAAGGATTAACCAAGCCGTATTTATCTACCCC
>JAZDLA010000061.1:0-5222 GCA_043802425.1 Candidatus Omnitrophota bacterium | reverse complement strand
AAACCGAACGCTCAGAGATAAAACTTGCCTCCTGAGGAAGGTATCCTATATGCGTATTTTTATGCACTATCACACTACCCGCCGAGGGCTCTATCTCCTGAAGTATAAGCGCAAAAAGCGTGGTTTTACCTGCGCCATTAGGCCCGATAAGCCCTATCTTCTCTCCATAATTTACGCTTAAGGCAATATTCTCGAAAAGGACTCTCTTGCCGTAGTTCTTGTATAAATTGGTAATAGTAATCATAGCGAATTAAACCGGCCGGCGGGATTCAAGGGCCTTGGATAAAGTGGTGGCGTCTGCGTATTCTAAATTAGAGCCCATGGGGATACCTAAGCCTATTCTGGTTAAATGCACTCCTAGGGGTTTAATTAGTTTAGTCAGGTATAGAGCAGTAGTCTCGCCTTCCGTGTCGGTGTCGGTAGCGATAATCACTTCTTTTATGTTCTCCTGCCTTATCCTCTGGATGAGACTGTCTATCTTTAAATCGCCCGGGCCCCTGCCCTCTAATGGCGCTATAGAACCTAATAATACGTGATAGACGCCGCTATAGTTTGCGGTTTTTTCTATAGCGCTTACATCGCTGGGTTTCTCTACGATGCAAACGATATCTTTCTTGCGGCGGGTGTCCTGGCAAATTTGGCATAACTCCTCTTCGCTTAAGTTATGACAGACACGGCATAGTCGCACGCTTTCTTTTACTTTAGCTATCGCCTCAGCCAGGCCCCTCATCTCTTCCTTAGAAGCATTGAGGATATGCCCAATGATACGCTCGGCGCTGCGCCTGCCGATACCAGGCAACCTAATTAACTTTTCGATTAATTTTTCTATGGATCCTGTATAGGTAGACATTATTCCTCTTTAATTACCCTGCCGTTAAACGTTTCTAAGGCGGACTTAAGGAAAGGATCGGCATCATGGCTATTCTTTTGCGCTACGTCCTTAGAAAGCGTAAAATGAATTCTCATGTTCGCGTTTAATAATTCTGAAAAAATCTTTTCTATAATTGCCTTATTATCTTTGCGTTCCAGCGCCTCTTTGTGCAAGGAGAGATTCATCGGAAATGAGACCGTTAGAATATTCTTCTCTAATTTCGTAGGCGTGCCTTCGTTAAGGTAGGTGGCTACTGACATCTTAATCTTTCCCAGGTTATCGATAATATGATTCCAGGCGCTTTTCACATCACCTAAAGCGGCGGACTGGGCCGGCGGCTCCGGAGGATCCGGTATCTGGCGTTCAGCAGCATCCTCCTGCTTTTTAGCTGGCTGCGGTAATGGCTTTTCTTTTAGCGGCCAAGGAGGATCGGGAACTTGCGACTGTCTCGGCGGCGGAGAATTTAAATGAGACCCTTTCTTATCGTGCGTTAATTTAACCAGGCTTATCTCTAAAGGTATGCGTAAAGACTCAAGCCTTTTAGCCATCTCTTGCGTATTTACCAGGATATTAAAGGCGTTAAATATCTCCTCCAGGCTAAAGGCCTGGGCCTGCTCTAACAATCTTTCGCAGATCTCCTTCGGTAAATCTATCAAGCGGGGGTCTGCCTGGGTAATCCGGGCAACCATGAGATTACGGAAATGCTCGATGAGGTTAGTTAAAAAGTTACCCATATCCTTGCCTTCATCGATAATTCTATTCATTGACTCCAGCGCCCCGCGCGTATCCTTTTCTATTATTTTATCGGCAATATCAAATAGTAGATCCTGCTGGACTAAACCCAGCATTGCGACAACATCCTCAAGCGATACTTTATCCTTAGAAAAAGAGATGAGCTGGTCTAATACAGATTCCGCGTCCCTAAGCGAACCGTCGCTACTTTTGGCAATGGCAAATAAGACTTGCTTATCGATATTTATTTTCTCCGCCGTAGATATCTTTTCCAGCTGGGCGATGATTTCTAAAGTAGAGATCCTGCGAAAATCCAGCCTTTGACAACGTGAAAGTACCGTAGGGATCACATCGTGCGGATGCGTGGTGGCAAAGATAAACTTTACGTACGGCGGTGGCTCCTCCAGCGTCTTAAGAAGGGCGTTGAATGCCGAATTTGACAGCATGTGCACTTCGTCAACGATATAAATTTTATATTTTCCCGAAATCGGCGCAAATTTGACGCTCTCGCGTAAATCGCGAATATTATCGACTCCGGTATTGGAAGCAGCGTCTATCTCAATGACATCCAGACTACGACCCTGCGCTATCTCGCTACAGGCATAACAAACCCCACAGGGTTTCACTGTAGGGCCATTTTTACAATTCAAGGCCTTGGCCAATATGCGGGCAGTAGAAGTCTTACCGACGCCCCGGGGGCCAGCAAATAAATAGGCGTGGGCAAGCCTGTTTTTCTGGATGGCGTTTTTTAGGGTGGCGACGATATTATTCTGGCCCACGATTTCATCAAAATTGTTGGGCCGCCATCTTAAGGCAAAGACAATATACGACATATTTAAGAATCCTTTTTAACTAATTGATTGCCCTGTCCTCCAAAATTGCTTCAATTCGAGATATAAGCTCTTGGGGGGTTACGGGTTTAGCAATAAAATCTCGCTTACCGATTTTCCCACTTTTCTCCGTCACCTGATCCTTTGAAACCAAGGCGGTAAGAAATACTACTGGAATTTCTTTCGTAGATGGCTCAGCAAGCAAAGACTCAGCTACTTCGGAACCTTCCATGTCTGGCATGAGAATATCAAGAAGGATCAAATCCGGCTGCTCATTCCTAGCCAATTCAATTCCTTCCGCTGCTTTTGTGGATGTGATTACTTCAAACTTTCGTGTTTTCTCCAGATTTAATTTTACAAAATGACAAAGGTCCTCTTCGTCGTCGATTATCAATATTTTCCTACGCATATCTACCTCCCCCCTAAGCAATGGGTAAACTAATAATTACACTTGTGCCTTTTCCAATTTGACTCTCTATCATTATTTTTCCATTATGCCTCTCAATGATTCCCCGCGTAACGGAAAGTCCCAATCCTGCACTTCCATCCTTTTTCTTAGTACTAAAAAACGGGTCGAAAGCCTTTGAGATATTTTCTTCTAATATTCCGCATCCTGTATCGGTGAATATAATCTCTAAATGATGCTCTCGGGGTTGAACTTCAAGCTGTTTCAAACTGATCGTAATTGTCCCCCCTTGAGGCATGGCCTCAACAGCGTTATTCAAAATATTTATAAACACCTGCTTGAGACGACTAGAATCTGCCTTTATCTTAGGTAACCCAAGAGCAAATTGTCTGATTATCTTTATATTCTTAAGACTAACTTGATGCTCAACCAGTGATAAGGTCTCCTCGATAACTGAAGTGATATCTAGCTCTTCAAAGGCAAGTGGAGCCTGACGAGAAAAGTTCAGCAAATCTTTCACTATCTTATCCGCTCTCAATGCAGAATCTTCTACCCTTTGCATCGCATCGACCAAGGAAACATCAGTGGATATAAAGGATTTTAAATATGCTATGCCTTGTATAATTATGGCTAGAGGATTTTTTATTTCATGGGCTACGCCTGCGGATAGCTGACCCAACGCAGACATCTTCTCGGCATGGACAAGTTGGGTTTGCGTTTTTCTTAAATCCTTTACCATATTATTAAAAGCAAAACTCAGATCTCCAATTTCATCTTTCATCTTTAGATCTACCTTCGCATCCAAATTTCCTTTACCTATTTCTAAAGCCGCATTTCTTAAATAAACTATAGGCCGAGAAATAGTGCGCGCGAAGAAGAATAAGCTTCCTAAAATGAGGATGATATTTAGAAGAACCCCCCCTGATACAACTAAATTTAACAAGTTCTTAGTCATATCTTGGTGGTGCTGTAGCTCTTCACGTCCTAATTGGGCAAGTTGATAAAACCTTCCTGCATCCTTAGAGGCATCATCGGCTATTTCGTCCATCTTCTCCATAAGCTGCCCTACCTTTATATTTCCAACAGCTTCTGGAATACTAAATATCTGAAGAGCTATTTTCTTAAATTGGGTGTATTCTTCTTTTAAATGATTAAGCAGTTGCCTTTCTTCCGTTCGGCCAAATTTTAGCTTATCCAGCTCCCCAATTAATTCCTCAACCTTTGCACTTAAGGAATTAAAATTTCCCTTTTCATTGTAGTCTCCTCCTACAATAAGATAATCATTCACAGGCATAGCTGCCTGGATTAGTGTTAGCTGTAGGTTCCTTACTAATTCTAACTCATTATACTGCTTCTGCAGTTCCAGCATATAATCTTCATGCTGACGGGCAATAATAGAGTATAAACCCGCAAACAACGCTATTTCTATAAAGAAAATACTAAATACAATACCTATCTTTGTTCCTATTTTAAACCGCATAATTGTTTCTCCGCGGAACTACTGGGCGGTCCTTGACAACGCCCCATATCCTAATTGACGGCGCTCAAAACACACTGTTTCGTTCGCTAGCACTAAAACACAGTGTTTTGGTCACCGGCACTGAAATACATTGTTTTGTTTGCTAGCACCAAAACACATTGTTTTGGTGCCGCTGGTTTTCTGGATTAATCCAGAAAACCAGCGGACCCATGTTTATACGAACCCTAGGACACGCGAACAAACCAACGGTTCGAATTGGTTGCATTGGCGGAGAGGCTGGGATTCGAACCCAGGGGCCCAGTTTCCCAGGCCAAATCATTAGCAGTGATTTGCTTTCGACCGCTCAGCCACCTCTCCAATTTTCTATCTATTTATTATCGGAAAATTGGCACTGGACCCTAAAAAGGGCCATTGCCTTCAGAGCTATCTACCCTTTCTTACTCAAGTTTAAATACCGCGCCGATTTCATCTTCTCCTAAAACCTGAAAACGCGGATCTCTCCTCACTTGCTCGATGAGCCCGCCAAAAAAGTTTTTCCCTGCATATCCGTATTTTGCCTTAAAGGTATTTTTCAAGACATCATAAGGGTCTTTTGTACGGCCAAAGGAGACGTCGCGATACAAATTATATAGCTGGCGATTATAATAAACCATATAGATAGGGTCAAGCGTAACAAAGTAATCGTTATCCGGATCGACCCCGATAAAGTACTGCGAGTCTGACCAGTTAGCGTGAAAGATCAATTCGCCCTTGGGCACATTTTGTTTGAAGAACCTGGCTACCCTTTCGTAGTGAGAATCAAACACGCTATGGATAAAAGCAAATTCCCGTAAATTCTTATAAGTAAAAGTGCCGAAAATTACCGCCAGCGCGCAGAAAAGAACCATTGCTGCCTTAAATACC
>JAZDLA010000060.1:0-10137 GCA_043802425.1 Candidatus Omnitrophota bacterium | reverse complement strand
CTGCTATGCCGGAATTTTTAGGGGCGAAATTTATCCCGACGCCTTGGCCTTGCGCCGGAGGCTGGGGTTCTATCCCATGGTTTTGGCCAAGATGAGGATCCATTACGTCTTTGACCTTGATGCCGCTTTACGTTTTTCCGTAAAGGCTCCTGCCTCGATTCAGAAAAATTTTCAGAAGGAATTTCGGGGTGTTTTGATACGGGCAGGGTAGACCTGATAAGCTTTTCAATATCCCGGACATCGCGGCTCTCATCAGCGGTGGCAAACGAAATCGCATGCCCCCGACACCCTGCCCTCGCAGTGCGGCCGATACGATGCACATAATTATCCGCATCTTCGGGAAGATCGTAATTAATAACCAGCTCTATGCCAATGACATCAATACCCCGGGCCGCAATATCCGTAGCCACAAGCACCTTATACCTGCCTGATTTAAACCCCTCCAGCGCTTCGCGGCGCTGGCCCAGGGAACGGTTAGAGTGTATTTCTGCCGCGCTATATCCCATATTCCGGATTGAGGTAGTAATCTTACGCGCATTATGCTTTGTACGGGAAAACAAAAGCACTGAGCCGTGATATTGCACCAGTAATTTACTGAGTAGACGCAGCTTCGCTTCTTTCCTGACGATAAATAATTCCTGAGTTACGAGTTCTACCGTAGTCCCGGAAGGAGCAATTTCAACAGAAACCGGCAGCTTCATATAACTAGCGGCTATCTGCATGATCTCTTTGGGGATAGTCGCGGAAAAAAGCATGGTCTGCCTGTCTTTCGGCAGAAACTTAAGGATTTTCGTAATCTGCGGGGCAAACCCCATATCAAGCATGCGGTCTGCCTCATCAAGCACAAGCATCACCACCTCATCCGGCATAAAATTCCAACGTCCCATATGATCAATCAGTCGTCCGGGAGTTGCAATCACTATACGGGGGTTCTTACGCAGCGCCTGAATCTGGCCTTGCATAGGAGCCCCGCCGATAAGGCAGGCGGTCTTCATCCCGAACGGGTGAGCGATTCCCCAAAAAGCCTCGTCAATCTGGATAGCCAATTCGCGCGTAGGCGCAAGGACTAAGCCAACCCCTTTCATCTTTGCCAAGCGCTGCACCATAGGTATGGCAAAAGAATGGGTCTTTCCGGTGCCGGTCTGCGCAATACCGACAACGTCCTTGCCTTCAATCGCAAGAGGTATAGCCTTAAACTGAATCGGAGTCGGAACCTTAAACTTTATACGCTCTAAGATCTCCAGAATCTTCGGCGCGATACCCAATCCGTAAAAATTCCTGCTTGGCTGATTAAGCGCTTGCGGGACAATACCATTATTTATCGTTTCATTTTTCATGCTGACTTACAAATTTTAGGTTTATGCTTATGCGCGAACTGGCCGAGATGGATATGGCAATACTCTTCATGATTATAGATACTCAGGATATGCTTACAATGCAGAAACTTACACTTCCTGCCCTTATGCGACCTCTTTACCTTATGCATAATCAATCCTTTTTTAGGGCACGTCAATCATACCAAATAACTACGTACCTGGGAAAAAACACAGAACAAAAAAGCCGAAAAGGTTAGTAATCTTATCCTTTACGGCTTACGATTTTCTAATCTTTCCCTTGCTATACACCTTATAGTATTATACCTCTTTATCGTATTTTGTCAAACAAAAGCTCATAAATTAATCTTTCCAACGAAAATGCAGGTAAACCCTCCCCCAGCCCTTATCCGTTTTCTCAAGGCGCGAATAAAGCTTGCGGATATCTTTATTGTTCAGAAAATCCAGTATGCGTTTCTTGACACCATCACCGGCTTTACCATAAGTAATCTCCAGGATCCTGGCGCGGTTATCCACTGCTTTCTGAAGAATCTTGGCAATCTTCTCTTCCATATCCGGAATTACCGGATAAACATTTAATTTCAGCCTCATCTTGTATAGCCACCCGGCTTTCTGCGGCTTTCAATCTGGGATTGACGCGGGCGCGGGCGCTTACCACTTTTACGCCGGGGCTTAGACTCAACCGCTTTCTTCCTCCAAGGCCTAAATTCACCCTCTTTTCTCTTAAATGGTTTAGGCTCTTCCGTACTTTTCTTCCAGGGCCTAGATTCACCATCAGTTTTCTTCCAGGGCGTATGTTCCCCCCGGCTCTTTTTCCAGGGTTTAGGCTGCTCATAATTTTTGCGCCAACGCATAGGATTCTCCCGACTATCCTGTTTAGGCTTAGTTTCCTCCACAATCCCGGATGCAGCACGCCGTTTCATAAAGCTCTGCGAACGCCTCCCTGTTTTATATCTACCTCTTTTTTTATTAAAAGCCGGCTTATACCAAGCTTTCTGACCACCCTCTTCTTTAGGATACTCTTGCCCCCGAGCCTCAATCTCGGAGTAAATCTTTTTTGCTTTGCCCTTATCCGAATCTACTGCGGGCTTAGGACGCACCGGGTTGACATTAAGAGGCCGGCCCATAAATTCCTTGTCGTTTAAGGCGGCTATTGCAGCAAGCGCCTGCTCTTCATCAGGCATCTGGACAAACCCAAACCCCCTGGATTTAATTCCTTTCTTCTCCATCACAATCGCTACGGAAGCAACATTTCCAAAACCTTCAAAGAGTTTTTTTACATCGCCCTCGGTGGCCTCAAACAATAAATTACCCACAAAAATATTCATATTAATCTTCTGTATCTTTACTTATCATCGCAGAGCGAAAAAAATATATCACCTATAAAATCAAACCGGGATTATGTGTTATTATGCCATTAATTGTTCCCTAGTCAGCTCACGTAGACGTACAAAATCTTGCGGCAGAAAACTAGAGGTATCTATAGGGACAAGCGCTTTTATGACACATGATATTTTGGTCGTGAATAGCCAACTTCCTTTAGGGATAGCGTTTTTGGTTCCCTCAATCACAACGGGTAAAATAGGCACCTTCTCCTTTATGGCCAGCTTAAATGCCCCATTCTGGAATCTCCCTATTTCGTGATTATCGCTTCTTGTCCCTTCCGGGAAGAATACAACCGATATACCGTTACGCAGCCACTCACCGGCCTCTCTATATGCCTTCTTGATGCTGGAAAAATCTCCCCGGCGAAGCCTGATGTGCCTGGCAAGCATCATATTCCATCCCAGAACCGGAATTTTGAAAAGACTCTCCTTTGCCACCCACTTAAACTGCATCTTTGTCTTATACATTAATACGATATCGGCTAAACTCTGGTGATTTGATACAACGACATATGCCTGATGATGGTCTATGTTCTCAAGTCCGCTTACTTTTACATCCCAATAAGGGTTTAAAGCTGTCATTGCGTCAGTCCACCAGAAGCACTGGGCGTGCACAACCTTACGTTTTCTATCAAAAGGATAGAGGATCATGAAAAGAAATACCATGACAAAAAATAATACCACAATCAGAAGGATTCCCACAGCCCAGATAATCACCGACTGTATTGCTTGTTTCATATTTATATCCTATAAATTTTCCTCTTCCTAAGAACCTGATTCCTTTTTTACCCCACCCACCCTATTTACCGGCGGACAGACGAGAGGTAGACGCTTGTAAAAATATAGGCATCCCTGGTTTTATTTCCCATTTTTATTTAAAATTTCTTTACATTTTAAACATACTATTAATCTTTTCCTTTGTTCCTTTATAATCGTAAATATTGCTACTAAATAATTATGCGACAATTTCTCTCCGCATCTCATACAGCTATTCATTTTAATTCCTCCTTTTTTTAATTATACCGCTCCTTTAGCTTTTAGGTGCTCTTTTGCCTTCTCTAATCTTTCTAAGAACTTATCTTTTTTAAACTGCGAAACCCATCCCTGCATAATAACCCATCCGCCAAAACGAATCAGGTCATTGCGCCACGGCCGGTACCATTTTCTCCATCCCGATTTAATATTATGCAAAAAGAAAATTAAAGCGGGGAAAGAAAAAATATTTAACGCTATCATAAATACGTGTTTAAACTGGTAAAATCTGCCCATAAGCTTCCTTACAGAAAGCTGCATTTCTTCGGCAGTCATAGGCGCATCAGGCTCAAAGAGCGGGAAATTACCGTCATAATATTCCCAACCAACATCCTGAATCGGGTAAACCCTATTTTGCATAGCGAGCCTCTGCCTTAATTCCGTACCGGGCAGAGGGCCAGCTAACAAAATCTGTATTGTGTCGATTTTAGCTTTTTTAATGAAGCCTCTAAAGCGCTTTACCCGCTCTTTAGCCGACATTTTGAAATTTACGCCTTCCTTCATTGGATAACCAAAGATAAACATGCCGTGTATTAAAAATCCAAATTTATGAAAAATCTTTGTGAGAGTTATCATTTCTCCGGGACTTAGGCGCTTGTTCATGGCGCTCAGCTCTTCTTCGATAGGCGACTCAAAACCAATAGCTACCGTGTTAATACCTGCCTGGCGCATCGCAGAAAGAAGTTCGGGGTCTTTGGCTTTATCCAGCCTTATCTGAACGGTTACATCCAACCTTCTGCCTATATTTTTTTGATAATCCCGAAGTATTTGACAGAACCTTATGGTTTCATCCCGCCTTTGTCCGAAAAGGTCATCCACAACAAAAAAATGTCTGGCATCCTGTGTCTCCAGAAGAAAACTGATCTGCTCCAGGAGTCTTTCGGGTGGAGCATGCCGGGGCTTTCCTTTCACGGTGCAAAACTCGCAATCCATACCACAGCCCCTTATCCTTTCAACAGGATAAATTTCAATCTTAGCGTAACGCACCAGGGAAAAATCCGCTAAGGGAAACTTTTCAAAATCAGTCAGGCGCTCTCTTTTTGGGGTAAAAATAACCTGCCCATTCTTTAAATAGGCAATTCCTTTGACTCCATTGGCATCTAATTTGCCTTCTATAACCCCAAGGAGCTCTCTAATGACTTCCTCTCCCTCGCCTATAACTACATAGTCAATACCGGAGTTTAATGCCTCGGCTATATTATCTTCAATAAAATGCTGCCCCCCGGCGATAGTCACAATCCCTCTACTTTTATAAAAACTGGCTAGTTCGTAAAGCCTGGGGATAGTACTTGTCAGGCCGCCATAAAATCCAACAACGTCTGCAGATCTTAAGTTTTCTAAAAAATCGTGGTCGGCTCCGCCCGAATCGCTCCTGGGGCCGTATCTGCGAAGATTATTCTCATCAATGACTTCTACATCCCATCCTTGCATGCCACTGGCAGCGCTGGCAACACACACCGGCCCCAAAGCCGTAGTCTTATTAGCGATATAAGAATAGATATTAAACGCCGGGTAAGCCGGAATGATAATTCTCAATCTTAATCTTTTTTTAGACAAATCTAGCACCATAAGTACTCCTAAAATCAGTTCTTCTAACCTATTGAATCCTAATTACTTATTAATCGAAAGCCTGGCACCTTAGGGAACGTCCCCAGCCGTACCAGTTGTACGCTTCTCTTCTTCTGCCTCGTGGTCTTTCCTATCTTTTATCTTACGCCTTAATTCCACTTCCCTGATGTCTCTATCTACTTTAGCCTTACGATCCGTCTCTTCAACTTCTGCCTGGTGTTTTCTTTCATCTCTTTGTTCAATAATTCTTTCTTCTGTCCGAAATTTTTTTCTCTCTTCTGCCACGAGAGATTCTTTCTGTTCCTCCTCTTCTGATAAGCGGCTTGCTTTTGCTATTATCATATTACGCACCTGCCATATAATAACTACTATGACGATTACGATAACTATAAATATTAAATTCATAACCCCTCCTTTAAAATAAATTATAAGACCACCCTACTAGCGATATCTTTTTTGAAAAAAAACTGCCGCTATTTATTGGAATAAAAAATTAGGGTAGCTATAGTTAAAACATTATTAAATCTGCTTTTTCCTTATAAGGGTTGTTAAAATCTCCTCTGCCATAATAGCATACCCTTTATCATTAGGGTGAGAGTAGGAAAGCTTCGATGAAAAATATTCGTCCAGTTGGCCACCAGATATAAACTTCCTAAACTTTTCATAGTTATAAACCATTGTAATATTTAGCCTCTTAGATGTATACTCGAGACTAGAATCAAATATAAATCCGTTTGGATATTGAGAAAATATTATATCTATACCTGAACATCGGGCTAAATTGACAAAATCATTTAGATTTTGCTCAAAAATAATACGTACAGCGCTTAAATATTCATCTCCTATTCGCTCTCGCGCTCCAGGCTCATCAGAATTTGCTATAGCGAGTTGGGAACCTAAATCAGTTTTTGCAATAGTAGTTTTATTAACAAAGCATATCGTTAATAACTTTACAATCTTAGAACGCAGTAATACCATACAGCATTTTGTTGCAAAATGATTCATCCTATAATGCGATAAGTAATACGATAAGACCTTGTTATTATCAGCAATATTCCACCAATCATTCATTCCGGTCATTAAAATAACTACGCTCGGCCTTGAATAACCACTAGAGGTCAGAATGTATTTGAAATAATTTAACGCCTGCTTAGAATTCGATCCTGGTATTCCAAAGTTGATAACCTTTATACCCTCACCGGGGTATTGTTTTTCACAAAGTTCCTGCAGTTGTTCAGGGTAACCTTTTTTGTTTTCGCTGCCAGTCCCATAAGTAAACGAATCTCCAAAACAATATACAAGAAAAGTACCATTATTTATATTCTTTGCCGCTACTAATTCCTTACTATAAAAAATCCCCGCGATCCTAAGGCAAGCCTCTATGATAATAATAGATATAACTATAGCGGTGAAACTAGTAACGACACCATGAATAATTCTTCGCATCGGAAATTTTTAGCAGAAATATGGGGTCAGATCTATTTTTCCGTTAATAAAATAATACTGCCCCCCGATTTCCCGATTTGCAGATTAAAAAGGCTACGACCGATGCTGCTGATCATAGCCTTAAACCTCTCGCCCTATTAGCCGAGGGGAAAACTTCTCTCGTTAACGGCCTTCGTTCTTACGCTTTGAATAACAATCCCTGCAGTATATCGGACGATCATCTCTAGGCTTAAACGGGACTTCGCACTCTTTCTTGCACTCTGCGCAAACAGCCTTGTGCATCTCCCGTGGCCCGCCGTACCCACCGCCACCACCTTGATATCCCATGTTTCCTCCCATAGTAATGGGCACCAAATACTCCAATATATTTGGGTGCCTCTTTTATTTCTACTAAAGACTTATCCTTGAGTTGTGATTATAGGGCTTTTAAAAAAAACTGCAAGTATTTCTTTATTCTAAGGCAACCTGATCATTGGGGACCTGCCCAGACTCGCCCAAGGAAGGGGCGCACTTACCATCCGATAAGGCAAGGTGCGACTGAACCTCCGTCGTTTTTTTCTCCAGTTTTCTTTGCTTCTTTTCCTCTGCCTTCTTCTTCTTGGCTAATTCTTTCTGATACTTCTTATACGAATAATTATCTCTAGCCACAGCACTCTCCTTAAACAGCAGTTTATACCAAACCATCCAATAGGTTTGGGTGCTAAACAGTAGTTTACACCAAACCATCCAATAGGTTTGGGTGCTAAACAGTAGTTTACACCAAATCATCCAATAGATTTGGGTGCTAAACAGTAGTTTACAATACCGCGTAGTTAAAGATTATACTTCAAACAACCGCTTTCTGCAAGCTATTTATGATTAGGTAAAACATAACCCCCGGAGTAACCCCGGCAAGAGCTCCTTATAAAGATAGACTTTAGAGTGTTTACGGCAGAGGTACTCCAGAAACATAGGAGATTTTTTATTTAAGAATTCCGGATAATCCGCGGGCCGCCTTTTAAAACGGCTCTCCCAGGCCACCCAATCCTCCAGTATCGTAGATATCTTTACCCCTGCCCTTGCCTTAAAGGCATAGAGCGTTTTCTGGAAAACCTGGCTGTCATAAAGCCGGCACATGGCATAAGATAACTTCTCGATACTTTTTACTTCCCTATTAGTCATAGCATTACTTTTATAGGCAGAATAAGGCGCGCAATGATCATATTCAATACCAAAGCTTAGGGCTTTATCCCGTAATGTTGTTCCAAAAAGCATAGCCAGGCGAAAGATCACCACTTTTGCAGGGTGCATCGAGTAAAGCCAGTCCAGGGATTTCATCAGGCTCTCATAGCTCTGATGGGGGAGTACATCAATAAGCTGTATTTCATAGTAAAGTTCAAATTTATTTAAGTAACGGATGCCCTTAATAAACTTTTCTTTATTAAACCTGCGGTTGATCGCTTTTATGGTTTTGGGATTTATGCTCTGGATACCGATTTCTATATTATAGGCATTGGCCTGTGATAGAAGCCGAGCCATCTCTTGATCAACCAGCTCTGCTTTTAACTCCACGTGCAAATTAGCGCCCTGGTTATATCTGATAAAGATTTTAAGGATCTTCTTTGCCCTTTGGGGATTGGAATTAAAGGTGGCATCCATCAAGTATACTTCATGGGGCTTATGGGAAAGAATAAGCTTTAGCTCCTTCTCTACCCGGCTCAAAGAGAAATACCTTACTAAAGGGAAACTCTTATGATAATAGCAATAGTGGCAGCGGAAAAAACATCCGCGCATGGTTTCCAAAGGCACATCTACAATATTTTTGTCTTTGAGGTTTACCAAGCCGGAGAGATACGGCGAAGGGATATCATCGACATTGCTTAAGAGCGCCCTATCCGGATTATGGATTATCTTTTTATTTTTACGGAATGAAATTCCATTTATACGGCCTAGATCCGTCTGAATAGCGCCCCGCTTAAAGGATCTACGGTCAAACCCCATCTGGACGAATTGCGCAAAACTCTCCTCGCCTTCACCCCTGACCACCACATCAACTGCTTTCTCTTTAGCCAATATTTCTTCTGCGCGCGGGCTTACTTCCGGTCCGCCTAAAATAATCTTTAAACCCGAGCTTATCTCTTTTAGCCGGCGGCAGATATTTAAAGTTTTCTTGATGTTCCAGATATAGCAGGAAAACCCGATTACCTGTGCTTTAGATTCAAGGATTTTTCTTATAACGGCGGGGATACTTTGGTTCTCTGTAAAAACCTGTATGGTTACTTTAGATGAGGGCCTGAGCTTTAGAATATAGCCTTTTAAATAATAAAGGGCCAGCTGAATGTCAGTGCCTGTTTCCAGGCAGATCGAAGAAAGTAATATTTTCATTAAGGGGCGCCTATTCTTCCCAAAGTAAGATATAGGGTCAGATCTATTTTTCCACTAATAAAATAATTCTGACCCCATTTTCCTCTCCCTACGCTAAGGTTATCAGCTCGTAATCAAGGTTACCCAGGCCGAGCTTATGGGCATATTCAAGCTGCCTTATACTTTCACGTTCAGGATGCAGCTCCTTAAAGATATCCCTGCCGCAGGCTTTATTTACCAAATCAAAACCGGCCTGATCAATGCTTACCGGGTCAGTGGACGCCAGTATCCCGATATCCGGCGCAACCCGGGGATCATCTTTAGCCAAACAATCGCATTCTTTGGTGATTTTAATGGCAAAATTAAAAAATGCTGCTCTCTCCTTTTTTTCTTTAATCACCGCCAGGGCATATTCAATCATCTTCTCCTGCATTGTCCTGCCCCCTGACTCCCACGGCACATCTATTGCCAAAAAGGAACAAGCCGCAATACAGCTGGCACAACCGATACATTTTAAACCATCAATAACCGATTTCTGGTTTTCAATACGGATGGCGCTAGCCGGGCATATTTTTTCGCATTCGCCGCAACCCGTGCACTTCTGTGTATAGACAACAGGCGCGACCTCAGCATGCTGCATGAGCTTGCCTTCCCTGGTAGCGCAACCCATGCCTAGATTTTTTAAACCTCCGGCAAAGCCGGTCATTATATGGCCTTTAAAGTGGCTTACCGCAACAATAGCATCGGCATCAATAAACAGGCGCACGAGCTTTGCTGTTTTAATGAATTTTTGGTTAATCTCTATACCTATTGTATTCTCACTTTGAGAGTCATCTGGAATAATCACCTCTACCCCGGTTGCCTCCTTAGTGAAGCCGTGGAGAGCAGCAATTGCCAGGTGATCCTTGGAATTAGTGCGCTGGCCGCGATAGAGAGTATTGGTATCACAGAGGAATACCCTTGCCCCTTTTGCCAATATCCCATCGCATATTACGCGTAGATACTGCGGCTTAACAAAACCGGTATTG
>JAZDLA010000059.1:0-13470 GCA_043802425.1 Candidatus Omnitrophota bacterium | reverse complement strand
AGGCATTCTTCAGGGCAAGTAGAGGCATGCGGACCGCCCGTAATCACAGTAGCAGCGGGATTATTAGCCTTTATGTATTGGGATACCTGAATTAGCCAAAAGAATTGTACACTCATACAGTAGATGCCATAAAATTCTGCGCCCAGCGGGATTTCCTTCAAGTAATCGCGGGAATTAAAATAATCGTAATTTTTATGCAGCGTAAAATCTAAAACTGAAATATCGTTAAAATTATTTTTCTTTAAAAATGACGCAAGATAAGCTAAGCCTAACGGCGGGTTCATCGCCGGCTCGGAGGCAAAAGGTACAGGAAGCGATATCAGCACTATTTTTTTACCCATAGAATCTCCTTTATCATTGTTGTCTTTATCTCTCAACGAGTTTAAGGCTCATCGCCTTTTTACACATTTAAATACAAATTGGAAAGCAAAGAGTCTCTTCCAATACCTTCCTAAGAAACGAAAAAACCAGGTCTGATTATTATTTATGACCGCAATAATTTTATATCCGTTATCTTCCAGGAGTCTCTTCGCCATCCTATAAGTAAAAACCCTCAAATGCCCTTCATTTAAAATTCCTCCGTCGCAATCAAAATTTCCAAATAGGAGCTTTATCCTGATCATCCAGTTTGCTATATTCGGAATAGATACGATCGCAGCTCCCTCATCATTCAGGGAATCCCTGAAATATCTTAATAAAAACCCGGGATCCGTAGTATGCTCCAATATATCGCCAAATATTAAATAATCGAATTTTTCTTTAAGCTCAAATTTAAAATTTTTATCCCTTATCTTTTCTAAATCCATTATTACGACCTCATCGTATATTCCTTTGGCTATGTTTGCAGCACTTTCATCAATTTCTATGCCTTGAATAAAACAATTTATTTTTGGTTTGAGCTCTCTGCCTAACTTTCCTGTGCCGCAGCCCACATCAAGGATCCTATCTTTTGGATCCTGCAAAATAAATTTTACAATCTCCGGATTTAAGGTATCGTAAATCATCGTGTATTAAAGCTTAGCTCCTGAAAGATCCTGTCAAAAATAGTATCGGACATATAAGAAGACCCCAGATTGAAAGAGTTCCTTTTGAATTCTTTTAAGCGGACTTCATCAGTTAATAAATATAAGACAGCTTTTTCCAGCTCATCGACATTATAATTTATGGCTATACCTGCCTTGGCTGCCTGGATTTCATTATATGTAGTACAGGCCTTGGTGACAATAATCGGCAAGCCACAAAAGGCATACAATTTTGGCTTGCCCGTATCGGTGCATATAATATTAACAGAATCGTCCCATAGCGCTACGCCTATGGCGCAGCGGGAAATTATATCCAGCATCCTGTCTTCTTCTTTTATAAAACCGAAAAAGGTAAAATAACTATCTAGCCCATGTGCTGAT
Organism: Candidatus Omnitrophota bacterium; assembly: GCA_043802425.1. Classification (GTDB taxonomy): domain Bacteria; phylum Omnitrophota; class Gorgyraeia; order Gygaellales; family Profunditerraquicolaceae; genus JAGUYA01. The sequence continues at coordinate 12,067 of JAZDLA010000059.1, read as the reverse complement.
ACCATCTTTTTTAGCCCCTGCGAAAAAGGACCGTGCCCGATAATTTTTATTCTCACCGACGGAAGTTTTTTTATCAAAGTAGGCATGGCTTCTACTAAAAGCTGTAACCCCTGGTTTGCGGTAATTGTCCCCACGAAACCTATATCACAGCGGTTACCTTCTTCCAATTGGTTAAATCTTCTTAAGGACCTGCTGTATCCTAAAGGGACAACGTAATCGCTGTAGCTGCCTTTTGCTACTCTACCGATTTTTTCTCTATATTCTGAAAAATGAGGAGAAACATCCCAGACATAATCTGCATTCTTTGTTATAAAGCGGTCAGCTAAACTTATGATTTTAATAAACAGGTTATTGAAATTAATTGTCGATTCCGGGATATAGTAATCTCCGCAATAATAAATAAGATATTTTATAATGCCTACCTTTTTTAAGACAGCCCCCCAGGAGGCAAATGACTGGGATATGCCTATGCACAAATCAAATTTTTTCTTCGCTTTAAAAATAACCCAGCTCATAACTATCCAGTTAACGATAAAAAATAACAATACCAGAGGCTGGCGGTACGATTTATTATCTTTAATCCTAAAGTTAGGGATTTTAAACTCTTTTTGCAATATCCCCTTATTATAAATCCGGCAGGAGCTTAAGTTCTCCTGCAAAAAACGGCTGGAAATAACAATTACAGTCAGTGACCCTGCCTTATCTTTAAGGTAATCCTCCAGCGTCTCTGTCCGGCCGGTAATGGCCAGGCCGCAGAGTAGGATATCCATACTAGATAAACTTCTTCTAAAATCTTCCATTAATAACTTTCCCTTATTGAAATTTTGGCACTCCCCACTTGAAAAATAAATTTAATTTTCCGCTGCCGGCATGCATATGCTTAATTAATTGCCCATCGGTTATTCTTCTTCCTTTCTGTACCTTCTTTCTTAAAAGGGCCGAGCTTGGCCATTCCTTAAGGTTTTGCATGTGGGCCTTTATATAAACCCCCCATACTATATCAAACCGCAATATTAGAGAAAAAAGTATCATCTCAGCCAGATTTATGATTAAAAAAAGCGGCAAGATCCACAGGATAAAAGCAAAGCTATAATTTTTACAGATAGAGCGGATAGCATTGAATTCCCCCAGATACCTCTTTTTAACGGTAGAGCGGTAATCTTTTATATCTTCGGTAACACAAAAACTATCATGAAGGAAGAAAGCGGATCTCTCTACCGCTACTTTATGGCCATATAGCCATGCCCGCCAGCAGAGGTCGCGGTCTTCCCCGTAAAGAAACATCTGCTCATCAAAACCACCCAGTTGGTCAAATACGGACCTCTTAATAAAAATAGCGGCGTCAACATAAAAAAATTTCCGGCCATTAAATGGGTAGCCGAAGATATCACAGGATACGCCCTCATTGATTATCTGTTTACCGTCATAAGTCATGGTCCTGCAACCGCATATTCCGATATCCTTATCTGTCTCGCATCTTTTGACTAAATTCAATATCATATCTTTATCGGCGACAGTGTCATTGTTATAAAACAAAAGGTACTCTCCCTTAGCCAAGGATGCGCCCCTGTTGCTTGCTACAGAAAGCCCGAGGTTCTCCTTATTCTCGATAATCTTAACCTGCCCGAAATTAGACCTTACTAAGTCTAGGCTGGAATCAATAGAGCCGTTGTCCATAAAGATAATTTCCATATTCCTGTATGCCCCTGCATATAACGATTCAAGACACCTCTTTAGGTACTTTGAGCCATTATAATTGATGACTATAACGCTAACTAAAGGATTATTGCTCATTGTAGCTTATATAATTTGATTACCGGGCCTAAATGCAACCTATCCGGTTTAAACTCTTTGATAAAAATAGCGTCCTTGCGTTCGTTATCTAATAAAGGCAAATAGAACTTTCTGGCATCGCGGCTCAAAAAATATATTAAACCATACCTTTTATCGTTTATATAATGGCCTGCCTGGCTAAAATTTATCCACGGCCTGTCTTTGATAAAGGGGTTAAAGAGATCTTTTTTGCGCTGGTCTGAATCCAGCAAAAAGTACCCGTAAAGATAGCTGGAAACAATCAGGTACCGTACGTGATCCTCTTTAAGCGAATCTAAAGATTTAAAATTGAACTTCTCATAAAGATCCCGGTAAACAGCGTGCCTGCTGGCTTCTTCCCTTGCGTCAACAGGCATATCTGCCGGCCAAACCGGTTGACCAAGAGGAGCCATAATCTCAACTATTTCATAAACCGGCTTATTTTTTAGATAATCTCCGTACATTTGTTTTATCTTCCCGGAAACCTTCCTATCATAATATTCCCTCGCTACGGGATTACGGAAATACAGAGGTATAATATTATTCAGGGGAACGCTAAAGATGTGCCAATCAATAGCAATTTTATCCGTAGGGGGTATATTTTGCTCAATCCACGCCTTGGCCAGCTCTCTTGTATCGGGATTATTCTTCTTAATATCTATAAGTATTGAACCGTATACTAACGGCAGGACAATCAGACAGGAAGCCACAGCGATATAGGTTTCTTTTAATTTTATCTTCTTTAGCGACTCTACAAAAAAACTTGCCCCGAAGATACAGACAACCGGCATGACCCCCAGCATATCGTGTAGAAGCCTGAAACCCCACCCAGAAAATACAAATAAACTGGTAATTACATAAACTAGAAAAATAATATCGTACTTAGTGCGTTTATACAGCGCATAAACTAAACCTAGCGCTAAGACTACGCCTAAAAACCCGTCCTGCCTAATCAGCTCTTTTAGAAACCAGAAAGACATACTGAAGATATTATTGGCGTAGGGCGCACGGGAAGCAAAGCCTACCTTAGTCACGCCTAAAAGCTCAGCATATTTGGCGGCAGCTTTTTGAAAAATGAAGAGCCAGTAGAAATTACCCAGCAAACTAAAAACAAAAAGGCTAAAAAACAGAGCGCTCCAGTATTTGATAAAGACTTCTTTCTTTAAAATATTTCTATTCTTCCAAAAATGAATCAAGACCACGGTTATCAATGATGGCAACAAAAATATGCCGTGGTTTTGGGTAGAAATAGATATACCCGTAAATATGCCCATACATATAAAGTTTTTTAAAGATGCCTCTTTGAGCGCTAAGAATATAAAATAGAAAGCTAATAAAACAGTAAAACAGAAAGCAGACGGATATATTGCCCACTGCGAGTGCTGAAATAATTGAAACTCAAAGAGCACAAAGACTAACGAGACAAAAGCTATGGTCTTGTTAAAAAACTTTTTTGCCAGAATATAGGAAAGCCCGGCGGTAAGGGTTCCAAAGATAACGCTTACAGTTCTAGAAATAATATAAATATTTGTAGGGTCAACCATAAATTTAAAGGCAAAATCATTTAAATCCCTGAAGATGCCTAGCAGCTTACCCGCCAGATAATAAAACCCGTATAAAACCAAAAGTAAATACCTATAAAGGAGCGAATAATCCGGCCTTGCGGGTATCAGGCTTAACCTGTGCCCCATAGAGAGGGTATCAAAGATAACCCTCAATTCATCAGGATGAGAAAGATAAGGTAACCCGTACCTTATGCCCGCCAGGCGCAGAAGAAACCCTGAAAATAAAATAAAGACTAAAACATAAGCAATTTTATTCTGGACTCTCATTGTCTTTTTGCATGACATCCGCCTGAACCAATCTGGCCGCCTTTAACGAATAGATTTAAAACCTTAGCTAACGCAAAGCGTAGACTATTGTAATTTGATAAATAATAAAATAAAGGCCGGGGCCGCAGGTTAAACCTTAAAACGGCGTATTTTCTAAAAGCATCTAATTCCTCTTTAGTCAAGCCTTGCGGGGCATAAGCAATCCTATCAGTAGTTATGGAAGTGTAATCAAAGTCAGTAGGTAATTCTCCTTTTGCGATTATGTATTTTGTGGCCTCCGTTGCCGGCATGGGCGCAAAAGGCGTGAAGGCCGCCGCATATAATTTAAGTTCTAGGGCTAATCTTAGGGTCTTCTTTAAATCCTCCTTGGTTTCTTCTGGGAATCCCACGATAAAATACCCGATAGGCCGAAAACCTGCCGCATTAAGCAAATTTATTTTTTCTTTTACCATATCTAAAGAAAGATTCTTTTTCATTAATCGTAGCATCCGCTCTGAGCCAGACTCTATCCCTACAGCTACCTCTCTTCTAAAGCCCGCCCTCCTCATAGTGGCAAGTAACTCTTTATCCAAAGAATCAAGCCTTATGCCGTTAGGCAGAAAAAATTCAAATTTTCCTTTATAGGGTAAAACCGCTTGGCAAAAATCCAGAACATATTTTTTATCAAAGGTAAAATTTTCATCAGGGATATCGAATATTTTTATACCAAAGTTATTACTCAGATACTCTATTTCACTGAGGATGTGCTTGATGGAACGCTGCCTGATCTTTCTGCCGGCGGTTATCCAGGCAGAGCAAAAGGTGCATTGATAAGGACAGCCCCGCGTGCAGGTAAGCACAGCCGTATTCTTGCTTACCAGTGCCCCGGGCATAAAATAATCTCTGGGATTGATTAAATCCCAGCTGGGGAATTCCAGCTCATCTAAATTATCTGCCCATCTTGGGGCATTGGAGATAATCTCCTTGCCGTTACGCCAGATTAAACCGGGGATATCCCGAAAATCGTCTCTGCCTTCACTAAGCAGGTTAACGAAGCGGCTAAATCCTATCTCTGCCTCTGCTATGAAACCAAAGTCGGCATCTTTAAAAAATTTCAGCGAACCTTCCGGTAATGCTGAAGGGTGAGGCCCACCTATAACGGTAACAGTCCCTGGGCTATTTTCTTTTATTATTCTAAGGCTCCTCTTGACTTCTTTTAAAGATAACGACCAGACTGTAATACCGATAATGTCAAAGCGGTTCTTCTTGATGAAGTTTTCCAGCCCGGTAAAGCTCATTTTTTCTTTCACGCAATCAAGGATCTCTACGCTATGGCCGGATTTTCTTAGGGCTGTAGCCAGATACCCCAGACCTACCGGAGGGTACTGGGCTATCCCCCAATAATTATCTTTTATGGGGGCTATTAATAGAACTCTCATTATTTACAATAACCCCTTTTTTCTGCACCAGTCTATGGAGCGACGCATACCTTCTTTTAATTCCACTTTAGGTTCATAGCCTAGCTCTCTCCTGGCTTTCTCTATGCTACAGGCAATATCCTTATTCATCTCCCCTGCTACGTGTATCTCTGTCTGGTACATCCCGGCTGCCTGAAAGATTTTATCCGCGCATAAAAATACTTCGGAAGAAAAATCCGGGAGAAATAAGGGTTTAAAATTCCTGACCCCTAAAAGTTCGGCTACGCTCTGGTATATCTCTAAAGTAGTATACGGCCTGGCATCGGCTATCCAGTAAACCTGACCCACCGCTTCTTTTTTTGTCGCCGCCAGAAGCATGGCCTGCGAGGTATTATCCACATAGCTCATGCTTCTTAAATTTAAACCACTTCCGAAGACTATGGGATTACCTTTTTGAATCATATTAAAGAACTTGGTTTGCCTCTTTGGCTGATTAGGACCGTAAAACCAGCAGGGGCGCAATATTACCGTCTCCATCTTTTTTTCTTCTTGGAAATTCCTGACGATGCACTCGGCATAATATTTACTTAACCCATAATTCATATAGGGCCTGGGTTCATCTTCTTCTCTCATCAGGATATGGTGTTTAGGATTAGTGCCTGCGGGGGAATTACTGCTTATATAGATGAACCTTTTTACTCCGGCATAAAAGGCTTCGGAAATCAAATTTAGCGTACCTCTAGTATTAATTGCATAGAGCTCCTTTATCTTCTTAGGGTGTATCAGGCCGGTAATATGGAAAACTATATCCACATCTTTAACCGCGCCCTTTAAGGTTTCTTTTTTAGTGATATCGCCAAAAATCACTTCTATATTCTTCTTTTTTGCTAAGTCGTCGATAAAGGAGGTATCCTGGCCTGACAGGACCAAACACCTGAGCGCCCAGTCGTTTACCGGCCCATCATTTTCAAAACCATTTACCAGAATTTCTAAAAACCTGCCTCCCAACCAACCGGGTACTCCCGTAATTAATGCCCTCATATTATCTCCTTTCCCTCATAGCCTCAGCCTCACAGGGACGGTTCTGGAGCCAACCGGAGAAGTGTCCCCTAGGGACACTTCTTGCTTTAGCTTGAGAACCATCCCTAAGGCTATTTAATGTAAATAATCAAGCCTACCGACATAATCCACAAGAATATATCTATTACAATAGGGATATCCTGAAATAAGACCTGCGTCGGATCAGCGCCCTTATTCTTCTCATAAGCGATATAAACATACCTTAATAAGCCGTAGATGACAAAAGGCGAGGTATAAATTAAGTTCTTTGTACCGAACTTTCTTACCGCCTCTATGGATACGGTATAGAGCATATAACAAACGATTGCCGAAGAAATCAAGACATAAGGCACATACTGCAGGAAGCCTCTATCGTATTCTTTTAAAACCTTGCGGTGATATACGGCATTCTCGCCTAAAGAGGATATCTCTTCCTGGCGTTTACCAAAACCTAGCAAGAGAGATAATAAGAATGTACACATGATCAACCATTCTGAGGATCCTACATTTATCAGCACCGCGCCCGAAACAACCCTGAAAACAAAACCAGAAGCAATGCACATCACGTCTAAGATAAATACGTGTTTAAGGTAAAGGGAATAAAAGATATTGATCATAAAATAGATTATTATAAAAATGGCAAAATTCATATCAAGCCTGATTGATAAAACAATGGCGATGATAGATAAAATTATAAAATAGAGGTAAGCTATCCTCACCTTTAATACGCCGCGCGCAAGGGGCCTGTTCATCTTATGAGGATGCAAGGCGTCTTCTTTCCTGTCTATAATATCATTAAATAAATACATGGCACTCGTAGCTAGACACCAGTAGATAAGGCCTAGGGTGAGTTTACCTAAATTACCTAAGCTAAAGAGCTTCAGGGAAAAGAATGGACCCGCAAAGATAAACAAATTCTTGACCCAGTGTTTTGGCCGTAAACTTAATAATAAAAATTTAATCTTATCCATATTAAACCCTTTCTTGCGATTGGCTCCTGACCTGCGAAAGAACCCAGGCATACGTCTTCTCTAGCCCAGCCTCAAGGCTTATCTTAGGTTGCCAGCCAAGTATTTTCTTCAGTAATACTAGGTCAGCATTCCTGCCCCTGACCCCTACGGGGGCAGAAAGGTTATGTTTCTTTTGGATCTTCTTACCCGAAATTTTAATGATCATATCGGCGAGCTCATCTATAGTTACCAGCCTATCCGAACCGATATTCAGAGGTCGAGCGTAATCCGACTCCATCAATTTAACGCTACCTTCTACGCAATCATCTATATAACAATAAGAGCGCGTCTGTTTGCCATCCCCCCATATCTCAATCTCTCCGGGACTAGAGGCCTCGGCCACTTTTCTGCATAGGGCAGCAGGAGATTTTTCTCTACCGCCTTTATAAGTACCTTGCGGGCCGTAGATATTGTGGTAACGCGCTATCCTGATATCGAGCTTATGATCCCTGGCGAATGCCTCCATCATCTTTTCGGTATAAAGCTTCTCCCAACCGTAGAAATTATCCGGGTCCGCAGGATAGGCGTCTTCTTCTTTTAAAGGCTTAACTTCCGGAGCCTCCTGTTTATAGGTGGGGTAAATACACGCGGAAGAAGAAAAGAATAGGCGCTTCACCATATTATCCAAGCAGGCCTTCATCATGTAAGTATTGATCAGGACGTTATCATACATTACGTCCGCGCCCACCGCAGTAATAAAACCGATTCCTCCCATATTTGCCGCCAGGTTAAACACATAATCCATGCCTTTGCTGGCCTTTAAACAATTCTCATAACCCCTCAAATCTAGGGTCAGCTTCTCTGAGTAATAGGTTTCGGGGATATAATTATCCCATTTAATATCTGCCGCTCTTACAAAATTTCCCTGACTATAAAGCTGCCTTGCTAAATGGCTACCGACAAAACCACCTGCTCCGGTTACTAAAATTTTTTTATTCTCCACTTCTGGCCCCTTTTCTCTCTTATATGCCCGCGCCTAAATACTTGATGTTTATTCCCTCAACGCCTTCTAATAGGCGCCAGCAATCCAACAAAATAATATTTTTGTTTATTTTGTTAAAATCCAGCTTCTTGAATTCCTCCCAGGGTACGGCTATCAATCCTAAATCAGCGTTTAAAATACAACCCTGGCTGTCTTTGGCGTATGTTACCATGCCCCCTAGTACGCCACGGGCATTTTCTTGCGCCTGGGGGTCATAAACGCTCACGCAATAGCCTTCATTCACTAATAACTGCGTAATCTCCAGGGCCTGCGAATCTTCTACTATAGGAGTATTAGGCTTATAGGAAAGGCCTAAAACGCCTATGCGGATATTCTTTTTATCTTTATGCGACTTAATAAAAATTTCGTTGACTCTATTTACTATCCTGAGCACCTGGTCGCGGTTAACCTCATCTACCATCTCCGCTAACTTAGCCTTTATTTCTAACTTTCGCGCAAAAGCAGAAAAAGCAATATTATCCCGGGGAAAACATGGGCCGCCGTAACCTAACCCGGGCTTTAGATATTTAGTACCGATACGGCTATCTAGTCCTAGTGCTCTAGTAATTACGTGGGCATCCGCACCTTTTACCTTTTCGCATATCGTTGCTAATGAATTAGCAAAGGTAATTTTAGTGGTAACGTAACAGTTAAGTGAAATCTTAGCGATCTCGGCATTTAGAGGGCTCATCCGGGCAAAGCGCGGATTATTTTCGCATGTCTGCCTGTAAATTCCTTCCAGAATATCGCCGTCTTTTTTGTTCGCCTCTCCGATTAATATAAAATCCGGATTCAGGAAATCATGGATAACGCTGCCCAAGGCAATAAATTCCGGATTATAGGCAAGACCGAAATCCTCTCCGCAGACTTTTCCGGAAAGCTTTTCTAATATGAACCTGGCTACTTCATCTGTTGTCCGGGGCATCACCGTAGAGGTCACTACTACCAGATGGTATCCTTTTTTCTTCTTCAGCGCATCTGCTATGCTATGCAGGGCTTTCTCTAAATACTCGTTAGAAAAGCTGCCGTCGGCAAGGCTAGGTGTAGCTACAACAATAAATGTCGCATCGCTATTTAATACAGCCTCCTCGTATTCTTTGGTTGCCCTTAGATTATTTCTTACCTTTTTTATTAAATCGGCTAACCCTGTCTCGTGGATAGGCGATATGCCTTGGTTTATTTTTTCTATCCTGCCTATGTCTATATCCACGCCAGTTACCTTAAACCCTTTATCCGCAAAACAACCTGCAACGCATAACCCCAGTTTGCCTAAGCCAATAACAGAAATAGCTTCAATCTTCAACTTACTTACTCCTTTCTTTGGATATAAGGAAATTACCCAGCGCCAGAAATTTTAATTCAGAGTTTTCCATCGTCTTAAGGGCATCCTCCGGAGAACAAACCATAGGTTCCCCGTGCAGATTAAAGGAGGTATTCAAAACTCCCCCTATGCCGGTCAATCTCTCGAATTCTTTAATAGTTTTATAAAATCCGGGGTTCCAGCTTTCTTCCAGGGCCTGAACCCGCGCCGTAAAATCATATGGGTGTATCGCTGCCTTTAAGTGCTTTCTGGCTAGTTCTTTTGTCCTAAAGGTCAGAATCATATATGGGGTAGAAATGCCTTTAGGGTTTACGACATAGTCCTTTTCCCTTTCTTTGAGGATCGTAGGAGTAAAAGGCATCCAGAAATCCCTGTCTTTTACCCACTCGTTCAAGACGCGGATATTTTCGTAATCCGAAGGATTGGCCAGTATAGAGCGGTTACCCAGCGCCCTTGCGCCCCACTCCATCCTGCCGTTGACGCGGGCAACGATCTGGTTTTCGCTTAAGAGCCGGGCAATTTCGGTCTCGATATCATCTATTTTTTTCACCGTGTATTTATCGAATATCTTTCCTCTATTCAATGCCTCTCCTATCTCTTGGTCAGAGAACTCCGGGCCCAGATAAAGGTCTTTTATCGGCTGGGGAGAAAATTTTATCTTGCCTTGTTCGCACAGATACTTATACCCGTAAAAACACGCACCAATAGGCGTAGATTCATCTCCGCAAGACGGGAATATGTATATGTCTTGGACCTGCGGCATCTCCATTATCTTCATGTTGGCCTTGACATTCATAAATACGCCGCCGCCCAGTGCTATCTTACTGATACCGGTCTTCTGAATCGCGGCTTTTATCCATCTGGTGACTACATCTTCGGTTAATCTCTGTACCGCACCCGCAATAAAATCAAACCTCTGGAATCTTAAGGTTTTTTCGAAATAAGGTATTGTACGGTGGGTGTCAAATTTTGACCTGAAGATCAGCGGATTCTTCCGGTTGAGGTCTATAATATCTTTAATTATATCGTAAACTTTATCTACACCCCAGGATTTAGCGTATGGCGCCAGACCCATAACTTTATATTCATGTTCATTCGGCTTCATACCTAGGAATTGAGTCGTATCCATATAAATCCAGCCGATAGAGTGTCCCAGGTGTGTTGCCGCTATTCTCTGGATCCGGGCGCCGTCGTAGATATTCACGGTCGCGCAGAGTTTATCTCCTTCGCCGTCTAAGGTAAAAACAAGCGCCTGCGTATTATTAAAATTTGAACCGTAATATGCAGCGTAGGCATGGGCAGTGTGGTGGTCAACGTCCAGAACCCTATCTGGGCTTATCTTAAGTAACTTTGAGATCAGGCTCTTCTCGCGCCTGATGATGCAGGGTCCGGCAATATCCACCATCAGGTCATATAAAAATTCGTTTAAGGGGCGCAAAAACGGCAATCTGTATTCTACCGCCCCCCAGAGGTATCTTAAGGAATAAACAAAACGCTGTAATGCAGATAAAATCTGTATGCCTTTTTTTTCTACCGTAACAAAAGGAGGTGGCGTCCTATAGCCAAGGGCTACCAAGTCTAACTCCTGAGACTGAATACCCGCTTCTTTTAATAAATAATTAATGCTCTCCTGGGGATAACCGGAGTAATTCTTTATCCTTTTGAATCTCTCTTCACTGACGCAGCCGATAATCTTACCGTCTTTTAAGAGGGCAGCAGTAGAATGATGGCCGCTGTTTATTCCCAATACATACATAAACTTACCTCTTTTGTGGTCTTAATGACCAAAAGGCATTCTTTACGGATAAAACAGCATAAATATAGAGAGTAACCCAGCAAGCTACAGGATGAAAGAACCATGCCCGGTCCTTTTTTATAAAATAGCCTCTGAGCGCCTGTATAAAAACAGGGAAAAATAAAAGAGTATACAAGATAAATTTGAAAATCCTTAAGTTGTGAACCTTATGCCAGCGGTAAGTACGTAGCCCCCTGGCTTTATAATATGCGTAGTCTTTAAAACGCCGGCTCTGCTTAGCTATAAAATCACCGATGGTTCTAGAAAAAATATGTATAATCCCCACTTTCACCTTGGCAATGTTTAATCTGCGGTTGTTCAGGTATAAAGACTGGACTATATCGATATCAAAGAGATAATCTTTAATCGGGTATCCCAGTAATTCTTTTCTTCTGATAAAGAAACCGTTTGCCCCTATGGTAGGTAAGTTTTCGTTTAAAAAATTCACCCTTATATATGAATCTTCCTGCGTTTCGCTGACTGCCATTTCAGTCCATTTCTTAGTCAATAGACAATAACGGTCATAGTTTCCCAAAAAAAGGCATAAAGGATCATTCATCCCGATGAGCGCGCAATACCTGGTGATATAGCCATCCTCCTTACGGTAGGTGTAATAAAGGGGCTCTGAGGCAAGTATCTGTGGATCGCAAAAAGGCCCGGCCATCTTCTGCAGCCAATCCTGCTGCGGCAATATATTATCGCTATCTATAAAAACCAGGATGTCATTATTCGCCTGCTTTAAACCCTGGGCCTTACCGGCCTCGCCTGTTTTCAGTTTATTATCCACTAATTTTATATTCATGGACTCACTTAAGCTGCGGACAATACTAAGTGTGTCATCCGTTGAACCGCCATCGCT
>JAZDLA010000058.1:0-7127 GCA_043802425.1 Candidatus Omnitrophota bacterium | reverse complement strand
CCCGAAGTAGCTACGCCTCCGGCATTAGCCGCTTTACCGGGAGCATATAAAATTTTTGCCTTCTGGAATACTTCTACCCCTTGCGCAGTTGTCGGCATGTTCGCGCCTTCGCCAATGGCAATGCAGCCGTTCTTCACCAGTATCTTGGCATCGCTATCATCGATCTCATTCTGGGTGGCGCTGGGAAAAGCTACGTCGCACTTAACACCCCAGGGCTTTTTGTCTTCGAAATACTCACACTCAAACTCCTTTGTACATTCTTTTATGCGACCGCGCTTAATGTTCTTGAGCTCCATGACAAAGGCTAACTCTTTCTTGTCGATTCCGCCCTGATCATAAATATAGCCATTGGAATCCGACAAAGTCACTACCTTAGCCCCTAAATCAATGAGTTTTTCTACAGTATATTGGGCGACATTTCCAGAACCGGAAACAGCGCAGATTTTTCCTTTAAAAGACTCACCTCTTGCCTTAAGCATCTCCTGCACAAAATAAACGCAACCATAACCAGTAGCCTCCGGCCGAATCAAGCTTCCGCCCCAACTCAGGCCTTTGCCGGTAAGCACGCCGGTAAATTCATTGCGCAATCTTTTGTATTGGCCGAACAAAAATCCGATCTCACGGCCGCCTACGCCTATATCTCCAGCGGGTACGTCAGTATCTGGGCCGATATGCCGGAATAACTCAGTCATAAAGCTCTGACAGAATCTCATCACTTCGTTATCGGATTTACCTTTGGGGTCAAAATCAGAACCACCTTTGCCTCCACCCATAGGTAGAGTGGTCAGGCTATTCTTAAAGACCTGCTCAAAAGCCAAAAACTTTAAAATGCTTAAGTTTACGGTAGGATGGAAACGCAGGCCACCTTTGTAGGGGCCGATAGCGCTGCTCATTTCAATGCGGTAGCCCCTATTTACCTTAATCTCTCCCTCATCATCCAGCCAAGGAACGCGAAACATAATCACGCGCTCCGGCTCAACTATCCTCTCTAAGATTTTGCTTTTTTCGTATACGGGATTTTTTTCAATAAAAGGCATTACTGACTCTACTACCTCGCGCACTGCCTGGTGGAATTCCGGCTGGCCGGGGTCCCTGGCGGTGACCTTTGCCATAAACTCTTCGATTTTTTTAGACATTATCCCTCCTCCTGACTATGTTTTTTCTTTTTGGGTTAAACTCAATGTAGTTTATCTCAAAAAACATTGGCCTGTCAAGTTATATTCAAGGTGCCTGGCGCCTAAAAATAAGAAAGGCGCCTTCCTTTTAATGGAAAGACGCCTTTGTCTATCTCTTTTAATCTATAATTAGTATAACACAAAGATAAGCTTTGTCAAATGATTTTTCTATATAAAATTAACCCCTACTCCCCCCGCTTGGCCTGGAAGCAGCTATAATATTCTTAATTTCTTTGGTAACCTTGTGTTTGATTAAGCCCTCCAGCGATATAGGGATGGCCATCGACCAATTTTCCTCACTGATCGTGCCGGGTATATTTATCCGGTAGGAATAAGGATCACCGCTGAATATATCCACTAAATATAACCAGTCTATTATCGATTGGATGCAGAATACAGCTTGGGATTCCAGGGTCATTTTCAACACCGCTTGAATAATCTTCTTGTTAGCTGCCTCCTGCGCTGAACCAGATAATCCCAGGCACTTAAAAAGCTTCTCTTTCTCCTGATAGCTATTTTCATACATCTCGATAAAATCAGCTATCTCCTCTTTTCTTTTACCTAAAATAGCGGTTAAGGCGTTACTTGAGACTATACTGCTTAACCAGCGCAGTCTGCCATGCCCAGAACGGCTAAAATCGAATAATTTATCTTTTACGCTAGCATAATTTATTCCGCGTTCGGCACACTTCCTTTTAAAAAACGCTTCATCAATTGTGCCCGCCTCCTTTTCCCACCAGGCGGCCCAATTCGTGGTGTCGTGCGTAGATAACATGGCTACCGAAACACTGCGATAATCCCGTGGTTCCAAAAAATCGTGCTTTATCTTCCAATCTTTTGTCCAACGCTGGACGTCATTACCGGGCATACCTAATCCCCGTAGTACCTGTTTACATACCGGCGGTATAACGCCTAAGTCTTCGGCGCACAAAAGCATTCTGGTGCTATTAAGCATAACTAACAATATGCCCCTACCCTGCCTCTCCCATTTGCTTTCATCGGGAGAATCAAAAAAACCGTGCAAACCCTGGTTCTCTAAAGGCTCCTGATAAGGTATGCTCCAGATACGAAATAGGCCCACCACATGGTCTATCCTTAATATATCATAAAACTCCTGGGCAAATTTTAATTTTTCTTTTAAATATCTATAGCCATCGCCGGCTACCTTATCCCAATTATACGTAGGCATGCCCCAGCGCTGTCCTTTGGCGCAATACATATCAGGGGGCGCTCCGGCGGCAAAATCTAATTTAAAGAACTCCGGGTGCGCCCAGACATCCGCGCTATCCCTGGAGACCAGAAGCGGCAGGTCACCGTTAAGCAAAATTTTCTTTTTTTGAGCATATTCTTTAACTTCTCTAAACTGCCTGTAAAGTTGCTGCTGCACCCAAGCATGAAACATAATCTCCTTCGCATGTTGCTTACGAAACATCTCCAGTTGCGATGGCTGCCGGTTTCTATACCTAAGTTCCCATTCATACCAGGGCCTGCCTTGATGATAATCTTTCAGCACCTTATAGAGCGCAAAATCCCCGGACCAATAACTGTTGTTTTTTATGAACTCCTGGGAATCTTTAACTGCGGACTCTCCTTCTTCAAAAAACATATCCCAGAGCAACTCTAATTTTCTTTTCTTTATACGGTAATCAATATGCTTTTGACCGGGGGGAAATTCTTTCCTGAGCTGATTGACCCTGGCCTTGAAAGGTTTCTTACCGGCTTGGGGGATTTCCTCCAGGGATATGTACGCCGGCTCAAGGGCAAAAGAACTTACGGAATCATAGGGGCAGAAAAAAGGACCAACTTCGTTCAGGGGCAAAAGCTGGATTATAGCATTGCCGCTTAACTTGGCCCAATCTATTAATAACTTCAAGTCCCGGAAGTCACCGATTCCTACGCTATTTTTGGAATAAACAGAAAACAAAGGAATAAGCAGGCCTGCTCTTTTTTGTGTTCCTATTCTCTGCCATTTATCTTTTGAGGGGGTTTTTAACAGAAGTTCTTTTAGGCTTTGCTCGGGCATATCCTGCGCCTTAAAGGAGAGAGTACTGATTTTGGTAACGAAGGACTGATTTTATAAAAATCTTAACCGGATTTTTTCCCTTTGATATCTTTAGCCAGAATTATTGCTTCGGCGATTTCGCGCATGGATTTACGGCTATCCATACTCTGCTTCTGTATCAATCTATAGGCTTGGGAAGGCAAGATATTTGCTTCTTGCGAAAGAATATCTTTTGCCCGTTCGATGAGTTTACGCGTAGTTAACGCTTCTTCGGCGCTACGCACCCTAAGGTCTAACTCTGCATTTTCAATGGCCACGGCAGCCTGATTAGCCAAAGTAGTCAAGACATCTAATTCTGGCTTAGTGAATTTATGTTTTTTGGAAGTATAACAGTTCAGCACACCGATCATCCTTGTCTTCACCGACAAGGGAACGCTGGCTAAAGAACATAAACCCTCTTTTTTGGCAATATCCCTATTTAAGTAACGATCGTCTTCCTTAACATCTAAAACGCATATGGCCTTATTATTCTGAGCGACTATACCAGCAATACCTTCTCCTAATTTAATATTGGGTTTCTTGTTGTAGGCCTCAGAGATGGATTGCGTCGCCTTAACCACCAACTCTTTCTTCTGTGGGTCAAGAAGCATAAGTGAGGAAATCTTAGAATTCATTACTTCGGCGGTGACGCTTACTATTAAACGCAACAGCTCCTCTAAATACATCCCGGAGGTAATCAGGTTGGCTATCTTAGCCAGCGCTTCAATTTGTTTTAGATAAAGCTTATATTTTTGGCTCTTCCTTGGCTTTGGCACTATAATATAGGTAAATACTTATTTATCTCGTATTGGGTAACCTGGGCTTTATATTCATCCCATTCTAATTTCTTATTGCGGATAAAGTAATGGAATAATGCATCGCCTAAGGCCTTCTTCACCAGTTCTGATTTCTCAGTCAGTTTAATCGCCTCCAGTAAGTCCTCGGGTAAAGATCTAATTTTAGCCCGCTCTCTCTGCTCGTCGCTCATATGGTAAATGTTATCGTTAGCCGGCCCTGGTAAAGGATATCCTTTTTCAATGCCTTCTAAACCCGCAGCCAGCATCACCGAAAAAGCTAAATATGGATTACAGGCCGGGTCAGGCGAACGGTATTCAATGCGCGTAGATTTTTCTTTACCGGGCTTATACATCGGTACCCTAATCAGGGCGGAACGGTTCATCTGCGCCCAGCAGATATAAACCGGGGCCTCATATCCGGGCACCAGGCGTTTATAAGAATTAACCCACTGATTGGTTACAGAAGTTATCTCTGGCGCATATTTGATTAGACCGGCAATAAATTGTTTGGCAATCTTAGAGAGATGGTATTCGCCTTTTTTATCAAAAAAGGCATTAGCCGAACCCTTAAATAATGATTGGTGCGTATGCATGCCTGAACCGTTAATCCCGAAAACCGGTTTAGGCATAAATGAGGCATGTAAACCTTTACCTTGGGCAATCTCCTTAGCCACCAATCGGTAGGTCATCACATTATCGGCCATAGAAAGGGCATCGGTGTATCTTAAATCAATCTCATGCTGGCTGGAGGCCACTTCGTGGTGACTGTATTCTACAATAATACCTAAATCTTCCAGGGCGCTTACGGTTTCATTCCTTACGTTCTGCGCCACATCCAGGGGCGTCAAGTCAAAATATCCGCCTCGATCTAGGACAATGGCATTTTTAGGGTTGTTAAAATAGAAATATTCCAGTTCCGGGCCGACATAATAAGTAAACCCTAACTTTTTAGCCCGGGCCAGATTCTCTTTTAATATATAGCGCGGGTCACCTGCGAAAGGTTTGCCGTTGGGCATATAGATATCGCAAAACATCCTGGCTACCGGAAGCTCTTTTGACTCCCAGGGAAGGATAGCAAACGTAGTAGGGTCAGGCCGGGCAATCATATCTGATTCCTCTATACGTGCAAAACCCTCGATAGAGGAGCCGTCAAAACCCATGCCATCTCCCATGGCGCGCGGCAACTCATCCACGGTAATGGTAAAGCCTTTTAAGAAACCCAATACATCAGTAAACCATAGCCTGATATATCTTACCTTATGCTCTTTTACCAATTTCATGATCTCTGTTTTCGTTTTGGGCTTCATAAATTATCTCCTTCTATTGTTTTTGAGAAAATTCCCTATCCTTATCAGCGCCTCTTTTAAATTATCCAGGCTACAAGCATAGGATATGCGGATATAATCTTTATAGCGCTCTCCGAAAGCAGTCCCGGGAACTACCGCCACTTTCTCTTCCTTTAATAACTTTTGCGCAAATTCTAAAGAATTAAAACCCGTATCCTTAATAGAGGGGAATACATAAAAAGCCCCCCCGGGCTTAGGGCATTCAAGACCTATTGTGTTTAGCCTTTCAACGACAAATTCCCGGCGCCTTTTATATTCGCGTTTCATTTCTTCTACTGACTTTCTGCCTGACTGTAGCGCCTCACACGCTGCCATCTGGCTAGTGATCGGCACGCACATAATTGTGTACTGATGGATCTTGGTCATCGCGGCAATGATCTCTTTCGGGCCGCAAGCAAAACCCACGCGCCAACCGGTCATAGCATAACTTTTTGAGAAACCGTCCAGATAAACCGTATTTTCTTTTGCGCCGGATAGTGTAGTAAAGGGCGTGTGTTCAAAATCATAAGTCAAATCACCGTATATTTCATCAGAGATACACAGCAACTTATGCTTTAAGATAACTTTCTTCAACTCTTCTAATTCCTTTTTGGTATAAGAGGCCCCCGTAGGATTGTTAGGATAATTTAAAATTATGCCTTTAGTCTTTTTATCTATAGATTTCTCTAAAGCCTTGGGCGTAAGCTTAAAACCCTCTTCCTGGGTATCTATATATATAGGTATACCGCCGGCTAATTCGGTAAGCGGGCCATAAGAAACATAGCTGGGGCTGGGGATTAAGACTTTATCGCCCGGATTTATAATTGCCCGTAACACTAGATCAAAACCTTCGCTTACCCCTACGGTAATCAGGATCTCCTCGTCGGGACAATAATCCAGGCCGTACCTATTCTTCAAATAGCGGCTGATACTCAACCTTAGCTTATAGAGCCCCTTATTGGAAGTATAAGAAGTAAAACCCTCTTCCAGAGAATATATCCCTGCCTCGCGGATCTGCCAGGGAGTAACAAAATCCGGCTCCCCCACACCTAAAGAGATAACCTCTTTCATCCCAAGCACTAAATCAAAGAATGCCCGGATACCCGAAGGCTGCATCTGTTCTACTTTTTTAGAAATAATATTCTTCATCTATTCTATTATCTATTAGGGGCAGGTCCCGCTCCAATCGGAGAAGTGTCCCTTTCGGAGACACTTCTTGCTTTGGCGCAAGAAACGTCCCTATTGGATTTAATAAGATATGGCTATTCTCTTATTCTCTTCCTTATGTTTTAAAATCACTCCGTCTTCTTTGTATTTCCTTAACATAAAATGCGTTACCGTGCCTTTGATGTTCTCCAGTGGCGAAAGTTTCTCTGCCACAAACCTTGAGACGGTGTGTAAATCCTTGCCTTCCACGATTAGAAGTAAATCATAGGTGCCTGAGATCAAATAACAGCTAGAGACCTCAGGAAACGAATAAATGCGCTCGGCAACCTTGTCAAAACCCACGTCCTTCTGCGGGGTGATGTTGACCTCGATCAAGGCGCGGACACTTGAATCCGTATCCTTAATTAAATCCTTATTGATTACGGTCTTATACTTTAAAATTACTCCTTCTTTTTCGAATTTCTTGATGGCTTCTTTTATACCCTGGGGCTTCTTCTTTAACATCCTGGCAATATCCTCCGGGGTCGTGCGCGCATCCTTTTCTAATACCTCCAATATCTCATCCATCTCTCCCTCCTTAGAGGGACACCCATTATGCTAATCGGGAGGGTGTCCCCGCTTA
>JAZDLA010000057.1:0-4211 GCA_043802425.1 Candidatus Omnitrophota bacterium | reverse complement strand
GGGAAGGTTGATATATTAGTTAACAATGCCGGCATCACTAAAGATGGCTTGATACTACGTATGGATGATGCCGAGTGGGACGCGGTCCTTAACGTGAATCTAAAGGGTACCTTTAACTGTACCCGGGCCGTATCCAGGGCGATGATAAAGCAGCGTGCAGGCAAGATTATCAATATTGCCTCGATCATTGGCATAATCGGAAACGCAGGACAGGCAAATTATTCCGCTTCCAAAGCAGGGATAATTGCCCTGACCAAAACCACGGCGCGGGAGTTAGCCAGCCGCAATATAAATGTAAACGCCGTCGCCCCGGGCTTTATTCAGACGGAGATGACGGCTAAGCTTCCTGAGGAGTTGAAACAAAAAATGCTCGGCGCAATCCCCTTAGGAAAATTCGGCAATCCCGCGGATGTAGCAGCGACCTGCGTCTTCCTGGCTTCAGAAGAAGCCAGTTATATTACTGGTCAGACATTAATCGTGGATGGCGGTATGGTAATGGTATAATTTACCGATCCGTAAGATGCGGGTAAATTAAGGAGGAGATAATCATGGCAGTGCAAGATAAGGTGAAGGCGATAATAGCGGAGCAACTGGGAGTAAAGCCCGAGGAAGTTACTCCTGAGGCATCATTTGTTGATGACTTAGGCGCAGATTCCCTGGATACGGTGGAACTGGTCATGGCATTGGAAGAAGAATTTGGCCTTGAAATATCCGATGAAGATGCCGAGAAGATTACCACCGTAGGCGATGCGGTTAAGTATATCGAGGGAAAAGCTGGCAATAAATAATTTTTTAATATAGACAGGTATTTTCTGCCCCGCCTTTGTTCGGCGGGGTATTTATTAGTAAAGAAACTATGGCAGAAAACAGGGTGGTGGTTACAGGTCTGGGCGTAATTTCACCGGTAGGAAACGATGTCCCTGCTTTATGGACTGCTTTAAAATCCGGTAAGAGCGGTGCTGGGCCGATTACTTCTTTTGATGCTACCGGCTTTGATTCGCGCATTGCTGCTGAGGTCAAAGGTTTCGATGCTGCTTTATACGGGATATCGCCTAAAGATGCCAGGCGCATGGAGAAATTTGTGCAATATTCGATAGCCTCTGCGCAACAAGCCTTGAATGATTCCGGCCTGGATTTGGATGGGGAAGACAGGCATAGGATAGGAGTGATAATTGGCTCAGGCATAGGCGGTTTATACACCATTGAAGAACAAGTTAAGATTTATCTGAATAAAGGGCCTTCCCGGTTATCACCTTTCCTAATACCTATGTTAATTGTCAATGAAGCAGCCGGACAGGTAGCGATTAATTTTAGATTAAAGGGCCCGAATTCCTGCGTAGCTACCGCCTGTGCTTCCGGAGCGCACGCCGTAGGAGATGCTTTTAGAATCATTGAGCGCGGAGATGCAGATATAATGGTTTGCGGCGGGTCAGAAGGCTGCATAGTGCCGACGGGTGTCGGCGGATTCTGTGCCTTAAAGGCACTTTCTACCAGAAATAATGAGCCCGAGAAGGCCAGCCGGCCGTTTGATCTGGAGCGCGACGGCTTTGTGATAGCCGAGGGTTGTGGTCTGGTAATTTTAGAAAATTTAGAGCACGCTAAAAAAAGGAATGCCCATATCTACGCGGAGCTTTGCGGTTATGGCATGTCCGGCGATGCCTACCATATTACCGCGCCTGATCCGCAAGGAGAAGGTGCAGCCAGGGCCATGACTGAAGCCATGAAAGACGCAAAAATAAAACCTGAAGATGTAGATTACATTAATGCCCATGGTACTTCCACTAAATTAAACGACAAGATCGAGACGCTGGCGATTAAATTGGCTTTGGGTGGCCATGCAAAAAAGACCATGGTCTCTTCGACTAAATCCATGACCGGACACCTCCTAGGAGCATCCGGAGGCGTAGAGTTTGTGATTTGTGTTTTAGCCATAAGAGATAAGATCGTGCCCCCTACCATAAATTACAAATATCCCGACCCTGAATGCGACTTGGATTATGTGCCGAATACCGCCCGCAAAACAAAAGTTGAGGTTTGCTTGTCCAATTCCTTAGGGTTTGGCGGGCACAACGCGACTCTCGCAGTAAAAAAATTTAAGTAACTCGTAAACTAGTAACTCGTAATTTTGGATAAAATCCTTAAGATGGAAAATCTAAAAACATCGATTTAATTTGCAGCGTTTTAATTATAAAAAATTTACTAGTTACGAGTTACGGATTTACTAGTTACTAAAAATATGCCTTACACAATTGCCGAAAAAATACTATTAGCGCATACGGGTAGAAGGGATATTCATCCCGGAGAATTTATTGAAGCCAGAGTAGACGTGGCTTTGGGTAACGATATCACCGCACCCTTTGCCATAGAAGAATTTCGTAAATCGGGAATAAAAAAAGTTTTTGACCACAGAAAAATAGTCCTGGTTCCTGACCATTTTGCCCCGGCAAAAGATTTAAAGAGCGCCAACCAGTGTCGGATACTGGCGGATTTCGCCAAAGAGCAGAAAATAGAGAATTATTTTGAAGTGGGTTGCATGGGGATTGAGCACGCGTTATTACCTGAGTTAGGTTTAGTCCTGCCGGGTAATCTGGTGATTGGCTCAGACTCGCATACCTGTACCTACGGCGCGCTAGGCGCCTTTGCCACAGGCGTAGGCTCAACAGATTTAGCCAGGGCATTTATTGACGGTAAATGCTGGTTTAAGGTACTGGATACCATAAAATTTATCTATAAAGGTAAATTAAAGAAATGGGTGGGCGGTAAAGATTTAATTCTCTATACTATCGGCCAGATTGGCGTAGACGGGTCATCAGAGAGAGTGATGGAATTCGGCGGACCGGTTATCGAGAAATTGAATATGGATGAGCGGTTCGCTATGTCTAATATGGCGATTGAAGCGGGAGGGGCTAGCGGTATTATCGAGCCGGATGAGATTACGCTAAGTTATGTCAGACAAAGCCAAAAGTCGCAAGTCCCTGCCTTGCCCTGCCCGTCCGGCAGGCGGGCGGCAGGCAGGAAGATTCAGAAGCCCAAAATAAAAAATTTAAAGTCCGATAAAGATGCGCATTACGATAAGGTATACGAATGGGATGTTTCTGGGCTTGAGCCATTAGTCGCTTGTCCGCATTTGCCCAGTAATGTAAAACCCGCGTCAAAATTAGGCGATATAACCTTAGATCAGGTAGTTATTGGTTCCTGTACCAACGGCAGGATTTCGGATTTAAGAATTGCCGCCAAGATTTTAAAAGGTAAAAAAATTAAGCCGGGTTTAAGGTTAATTGTTATTCCGGCAACCCAGAAGGTTTATCTTGAAGCGGTGAAGGAGGGTCTGGCAGAAATATTTATCCGCTCAGGCGGGATATTTTCTACGCCTACCTGCGGGCCGTGCCTAGGAGGTCATGTCGGTATTCTCACCGAGGGCGAGAGGTGTTTGGCCACTACCAACAGAAATTTCGTAGGCAGAATGGGTAGCCCTAAATCCGAGGTCTATTTAACTAGCCCGGCTGTGGCTGCGGCATCAGCGATAAGGGGCAGGATTGTGCATCCTGATACGGTGTTATGATCATAAAAGGTAGAGTGCATAAATTTGGCGATGATATCAATACTGACGATATAATCGCCGCTAAATACCTGGTTTCTACCGACGAAAAGGAATTAGGTAGGCATTGTATGGAAAATATCGCCCCGGAATTTTACGCTAAGGTAAATAGAGGCGATATCATCGTCGCCGGTAAAAACTTCGGTTGCGGCTCATCTCGGGAGCATGCGCCGCGGGCATTAAAAGGTTGCGGTATCGCTAGCGTAGTTGCCCGCAGTTTTGCCGGGATATTCTTTAGGAATTCCATAAATGTGGGGTTACCCTTTCTACAGTTAGATACGATAGAGAAAATAAATGACGGCGATTTACTTGAAATAGATTTAAGCGGTGGTATAATAAGAAACCTGAGCACAAACCAAACCTATAAAACCGCGCCTTTCCCTGAATTCCTGCAGGAAATCATAGAAAAGGGCGGCTTAATGAACTGGATGAAAAAATGTATAAAATAGCAGTGATTCCCGGTGACGGGACCGGCGCGGAAGTCGTACGCGAGGGCCTGAAGGTTTTAGAAGCAGTAAGCCGTAAATATAATTTTCAGTATGAAACCAGGGTTTTTGACTTTGGCGCAGAGCGTTATTTAAAGACCGGCAAGACCGTAGAAGATAAAGATATT
>JAZDLA010000056.1:0-2505 GCA_043802425.1 Candidatus Omnitrophota bacterium | reverse complement strand
CAGATAATTAATACATCAGTTTTATAAAAATCCTCCAGGCCTTTAAAATATTTCGTATCAGTAAGTAAAGAGACGCTTGTATTTTTTATATTAAATTTTAAGCCGTAGGTGGATACCGGATGGATGTGCTTCATGGAGCTCTGAAATGCGAAATCGCCTACATTATATGTCTTATTAGCCTCTAATACCTCTATCCTCTCCAGAAAAGTTCTCGTGTGTCTTAATAATACCGGGTCCTCCCCTATCGCATCGGCAGGACAAAAAAGCGTTCCTCTTTTTTTAAAACCTCCTTCTGTCATCGCCTCAATCATCACATTGACGTCGTTGGCATGATCCAGATGCCTATGCGTCAGTATGACGGCGTCTAATTTACCCGGATCCAGTTTAGGTCTGCTGGCTGCGCAACGCACTATGCTGCCCGGACCTGGATCAATTAATACGTTTGTGCCTTTATAAGAAATCCATAATCCCCCTGAAGCGCGCAGTTGTTTTATCATCACAAAGCGCGCGCCGGCAGTACCTAAGAACTTTATGTAGTTTTTCGGCGTAGCTATTTTCATCCAAATTACTAGTTAGCGGCTATGCAGCCATATTGTTTTTAATTCCTGATTTATCTTATCCATCTGGCTATAGCTGAGTTCCGGCTTAAACAAATCTTTCTCATTCTCCTGCGGTTTTTGTTTATGCCTGTCCGGATAGAGAAAATCCTCTACCCCTATAGAACGTGCACCTACAGCCTTGATAAAAAACTTTATCTCTTTATCATCGGAAACTACCACAACGTTCCTGGGATTACCTTGGGCTTCTACCATCCTCTTAATCCTGGCATCTGCTGTCTCTTTTTGGGAGAATATAACATCGATACCGAATCCACCTAAGTCCTTACTAGATAAGCCCGGGTAACCGTCAAAAACCACGGTAACCTTATTTCTTAAGCTACCTGCCAGCCTGCGTGTCTTAATCAATGTTAAAAGCGCCCTGCGGGAATCTTTATTATTATTGATGCGGGGGAATCTGGTGTGACTTGTGAGGTTGTAGCCGTCTATGATGTACATTAAGGACATAGATAAGACCTCCTATAAGTGCGAATATTAATATAAAGGAAAAACTTATCAGTGACATGGCAAAGGCCAAATCTTTAGCCATACCTGCCTTGGAAAAAAAGAATATGGTTGTAGCATCCCTTAAACCCAGTCCGCCTATAGATATAGGTATCAGCGTAATAGCTGCTATGATGGGTAAATAGACAAAAAAATAGGCGATATTTATCTTTATGCCTAAAGAAAGAGCGATGAAATAGAAGGTAACAGGAGAAACAGCCTGTATAAGGATAGATAAAATAATATTTTTTAGGATTATCTTCTTACGGTGCCTAAAAATATGGATTTCCTGGTGCAGGTTCTTTATGGCCTCTCTTATTTTGCCGGAGGTAGGCGAATGCAGGATTTGGTTTATTTTAGAGTACAGGAATCTATTGAATAATACCAATAAACCAGCAACCAATACACCGGTAATAATGGCTACGGATAAAAGAACGCTTTTATCCTCTACTAATTCCCAGCCAAATAGTAATGCCACCAACGCCACGATTACCAGGCCTACGTAACCGCTAAGCCTATCCAATAGCACCGTTGCTACGACCTCCCTCGGCCTTTTCGTGTGCGCGGCTAAATCAATACTGCGCACAAAGTCTCCTCCTATGGTTGAAGGTAGAAAAACATTGAAAAATGTGCCTCCTGCCCATGAAATAATTATTCTTTTTAGGCTCAGATGGATTTCGGCACCTTTCAATAGCATCTCCCAACGGAAAAGAGCCAGAACATAAGAAGATAAGTAAATAAGTGCGGCTAAAAGCACAAACTTTATATCCGCATTCTTTATTACTGTTAAGAGGGTTTTTTCGTCTATCTGTTTAAATAAAAAGACCAGCAGAATAACGCTTATGCCGATGCGTAAAAATATGGGTAGTATTTTCTTGGTTATCGCCATTTATATGCCTTCCAGTTCTTTGCCTGCCAGTTTCTTGTGCGCCTCTAAATATTTCTGGGTGGTCTTCTGAATAATTTCCGCAGGCAGTTTCGGCGCAGGGGGAGTCTTATTCCAGTTTAGGCTCTCCAGATAATCGCGCACAAACTGCTTGTCAAAACTGGGCTGGGCCCTACCGGGCTCATACTGCTCCTGGGGCCAGAAACGCGAAGAATCCGGAGTGAGTACTTCATCAATCAAAATAACTTTATTGTCATATATGCCGAATTCGAATTTTGTATCCGCAATGATAACCCCGCGTTTAAGTGCATAGTCGCTGGCTTTTTTATAAATATCTATGCTCACGGCCCTTAATCCGTGAGCAATACTCACGCCTACTAAACCTTCTACCTCTTTTTGCGTAATATTCATATCGTGGCCGGAATCCGCTTTAGTGGAAGGGGTAAATATAATCTCCGGCAATCTGTCTGATTCGCGCAAGCCCCCGGGAAGTCTAATCCCGCAGACCGACTCTTTTTC
>JAZDLA010000055.1:0-5982 GCA_043802425.1 Candidatus Omnitrophota bacterium | reverse complement strand
CCTTATGATGCTACGGTAATCCGCAAATTAAAAGAGGCGGGTATAGCGGTATTGCCGCTAAAGACGAACATGGATGAGTTTGCCTTTGGCTCATCTACGGAAAATTCCTGCTATGGGCCTACGCATAATCCCTGGAATTTAGAATGCGTGCCCGGAGGTTCATCCGGTGGTTCTGCCGCAGCCGTAGCCGCAGATGAGGCTGTATTTGCCTTAGGTTCAGATACCGGCGGTTCCATACGCCAACCCGCAGCATTCTGCGGCGTAGTAGGTTTAAAACCCACATACGGCAGGGTTTCCCGTTATGGCTTGATTGCCTTTGCTTCTAGCCTCGATCAGGTCGGCCCTATCACCAAAGATGTGCGGGATGCGGCATTATTAATGAAGATTATTTCCGGACATGACCCCGTTGATTCTACCTCAGCGGATATCGGCGTTACGGATTACACGCAGGCATTAACGAATGATATAAAAGGCGTCAAGATAGGCATCCCGAAAGAGTATTTTATCGAGGGCATGGATAAGGAAGTCAAAGCAATAGTAGAAGGGGCCGTAGATAAACTTAAAGGATTAGGGGCTGAATATAAAACAGTCTCCTTGCCGCATACCGAGTATGCCGTTGCGGTTTATTATATCATCGCTACGGCAGAGGCCAGCTCTAACTTAGCCAGGTTTGACGGGGTGCAGTATGGTTTCCGCTCAAAAGGTAAAAATCAGAATTTAATTGAGATGTATAAAAATACGCGCGGCGAAGGCTTTGGCGAAGAAGCAAAACGCAGGATTATCCTAGGGACCTTTGCTTTATCGCACGGCTATTATGACGCATATTACCTTAGGGCCCAAAAAGTTAGGACCCTGGTAAAACAGGATTTTGATACGGCGTTTGGAGAATTTGATTGTATCATTACTCCCACATCACCGACCCCGGCATTTAAAATCGGAGAAAAAATAAAGGACCCCTTAAGGATGTATCTTTCGGATATCTGTACCATCTCAGCTAATTTATCCGGAATACCGGCGATATCTATCCCCTGCGGTTTTACTAAAAAGGGGTTGCCGGTAGGATTACAGATCCTGGCTAAGCCTTTTAACGAGGAGATGCTTTTTAGGGTAGCTTATGCCTATGAGCAGAATACTCCCTGGCATTTAGAAAAACCAAAATTATGACTTACGAGGCGGTCATCGGTTTAGAAGTACACCTGCATTTAAATACGCAGACTAAGGCGTTTTGCGGCTGTTCCACCGAATTTGGCCAGGAGCCTAACTCTCAAGTCTGCCCGGTATGCCTGGGGCTTCCCGGGTCCTTGCCGGTTTTAAATAAGGTTGCTCTGGACTATGCGATTAAAGTCGCTCTGGCCTTAAATTGCCAGGTGCAAGGATATACTAAATTCGACCGGAAGAATTATTTTTATCCGGATCTACCCAAGAATTACCAGATCTCTCAATATGATTTGCCCGTGGCTAAGGACGGATTTTTAGATATAGAATTGGATGGAAAAAATAAGCGTATCAAGATACGGCGCGTGCATCTGGAAGAAGACGCGGGAAAGCTTATCCACAAAGATGAGCTGAGTCTGGTGGATTTTAATCGTACCGGTATTGCCCTGTTGGAGGTAGTCACTGAGCCGGATATCAATTCACCGCAAGAGGCACATGAGTATCTTACTAACCTAAAAAGCATCATCGCATATCTGGATGTTTCTGACTGCGATATGGAGAAGGGATCGTTACGTTGCGATGCCAATGTTTCGCTAAGAAAAAAAGGCGCTTTAGAACTGGGTATAAAAACAGAAGTTAAAAATATGAATTCCTTTAAAGCGGTAAAAGAGGCTTTAAGTTTTGAGATAGAGCGCCAGATAGAGTTATTAGATAAAGGCAAAGAGGTCATTCAGGAGACCAGGCTTTGGGAGGCTAAAGAATTAAAGACTCTTTCTATGCGCACAAAAGAGGGGGCGCAGGATTACCGTTATTTTCCTGAGCCGGACTTGCCGCCATTTCTTATTAGTGCAGATAAAATTGAGGAAATAAAAAAGAGTATTCCGGAATTGCCGCAGGAGAGGCTTCTGCGTTTTATAGTGGAGTATAGTTTGTCAAAATATGATGCCCGGATCCTGGTGGCATCCCTAGAAGACGCCGAGTATGCTGAAGATTGTCTGAAGGCATATCCACAGGATAATAAAAAACCGATAGCAAACTGGTTAATCGGGCCCTTGCTTTCAGAGGCCAATAACCGCAATTGCGCTTTAGCGGGTTTAAAAGTCCCGGTAAAAGATTTAATAGGGCTGGTGAATTTTGTAGAAGGCCAGCAGATTTCTAATCTTACCGCCAAATCAGTTTTAAACGAGATGATTGAAACCAAAAAATCTCCGGCAGACATAATCCAGGAGAAAAATCTTATTCAGATTTCCGATACGGATAGCCTAAATAATATAGTAGAAGAGGTATTGAAAGAAAATGCCCGTTCAGTTAATGATTATAAGGCGGGAAAAAGTAATGCGCTGATGTTTCTGGTGGGCCAGGTAATGCGTAAGTCTAAGGGCAAGGCAAACCCTCAGGTGGTTGGCGAAATATTAAAGAGGAGACTTTAACCATGCGTAAAAAAATTGTAATCAGCTCAATCCTGATAGCCGCGGCTTTTATTTTTGTATCCTTAGCCATCTCGGGTATAGATAAGAACAAGCGGGATGAGCTCTACCGGGAGGTGCAACTTTTTTCCGATACCTTAGCCATCATACAGACAGATTATGTGGATGAGATAAAACCTAAGGATTTAATCTATGGAGCGCTAAAGGGGATGCTTTCTTCTTTAGACCCGCACAGTCAATTTATGGATCCCGATACTTACAATGAACTTAAAGTAGATACGGAAGGGAAATTCGGGGGCCTAGGTATAGAAATTACCATAAAAGATAGCCTATTAACCGTGGTTACGCCCATAGAAGATACGCCGGCCTGGAAGGCAGGGGTCAAAGCTAATGATAGGATAGTCAAGATTAATGATGAATTGACCCGCGATATGAGTCTTACCGATGCGGTCAAGAAAATGCGTGGTAAGCCCGGCGAAGCAGTGAGTATTACTGTTTACAGAGAGTCAGAGAAGAAGATACTGGAGTTTAGGATCGTGCGCGATATCATTAAAATCCGGGATATCAAAGAGGCCAGGATCCTGGAAGAGGGTATCGGCTATATCCGCCTGATTGAATTCAGGGAAAATACCCCCCAGGACATCACCAAGGCCCTTGAGAATTTATCTAAGGAGGGTATGACTGCTATAATATTAGATTTACGCAATAACCCCGGAGGTTTACTGGATGTAGCAGTAAGGGTAACAGAAAAGTTTATTGAAAAAGGTAAAATGGTCGTTTATACCAAGAGTAGAGTGAGCTCGCAAAATTTAGAGTTTATTTCTTCTTATAGCCGCCCCTTTCTTAACCTACCTATGGTAGTATTGATCAATGAAGGTTCGGCTTCGGGTAGCGAAATAGTGGCGGGGTGCCTTAAGGATTATAAGCGCGCTATAATTGTGGGCACAAAATCATTCGGCAAGGGCTCAGTGCAGACGGTTATCCCATTGGGCGATGGTTCAGCCATCAGGCTGACCACGAGTAAATACTTTACCCCCCTAGGTAAGGAAATCCACGGGAAAGGGGTAATACCGGATGTAGTGGTGGAAGAAGGCAGGATTGAGTTAGCGCAACAGCTAGAGCCAAAAGCAGAAAAACCCGCAGATATATTTGAAGAGATAGATAAAAAGGAAAAAAAAGTAGAGAATAAGGAAGAGGTATGGGATTATAAGTCCGATAATCAGCTCATGCGTGCCGTGGACATCTTAAAGGCGATCAGGATTTATGCAGGGGGTAAATAAATGTTTGAATGTTCTAAAGTTTAAAAGTTATGAGAAAAAGGCAGGGATATAAAATAGCGATTTTAATTTTAGCGATAGCGATAATTATAGAGACAGCATTTGTCATTTATTTATTGGCCACCAAGCCTAAGAAGGTACCTAAAATACCCACGGCCAGAGGCAAGATAGCCATCGTGCTTGATGATTGGGGCTATAATTTAAATAATTTGCCAATTTTAGAACAGATTAAATATCCCTTGACTGCTTCTATATTGCCTAATTTAGATCATTCCCGCACTCTTGCCGCAGCATTGGATAAGCGCGGGATTGAGGTAATCCTGCATCTACCTATGGAGCCGCGTGAAAAATTACGATTGGAAAAAAATACCATTCTCACTAATATGGATGAACAAGCAATAAGAGATATCGTTAATCAAGATTTAAACGATATCCCTTATGCTAAAGGCGTGTCTAATCATATGGGCTCCAAGGCTAGCGAAGATTTAAGGGTAATGAGTATCGTATTTAGCGAATTGAAGCAGAGAGGCCTTTTTTTCCTGGATAGCCTTGTATCTTCTAAAAGCGTCTGTTCGCATCTAGCTAATAAGATGCATCTGGGTTTTGCCAGGAGAGATGTATTTTTGGATAATAAAAATGAAGCCGGTTATATCCGACAGCAAATTTATAAATTGAAGGCAAGGGCAAGGGCTTATGGCCAGGCAGTGGGTATCGGCCATGACCGCCGGGTTACGCTGGAGGTTTTAAAGGAAGTAATGCCGGAGCTGGAAAAACAAGGATATAGGTTTGTCTTCGTTTCGGAGTTGGTTAAATAGATTATTATTACTTTAGTAAAAATTACTAGTTACGAGTTACTAAATTACTAATTACTAAATAAAAATGTACGTATTAGGTATTGAGACTTCTTGTGATGAGACCGCTGCCGCTGTAGTAAAGAACGGCAGGTATATTCTTTCCAATGTAATTAGCTCTAGTCTTAAGGAGCATAAAAAATACGGCGGCATTATTCCGGAAGTTGCTTTTCGCAGTCAGCTGGAGACAATCATCGGGGTCGTAGATTGCGCGCTAAAAGAAGCCAACCTGAAATTAAAAAATATAGATCTGGTGGCTGTAACTAGCGGCCCGGGGCTTACGGGTTCTTTATTGGTAGGTGTATCTTTTGCCAGGGCGTTGAGTTTAAGCCTGGGGGTTTCTTTATTGGGGCTAGACCATCTTTATAGCCATATCTATGCCGGATTTTTAAATAAGGAAAGGCCTAAGTTACCTTGCGTAGCCTTAATTATTTCCGGAGGGCATACGAGTTTATTTTACCTAGAAGATTTTGATAGAATAAAAACCTTAGGCACAACTTCTGACGATGCCTGCGGCGAGGCATTTGACAAGGTAGCCAAGATTTTAGGTTTGGGTTATCCTGGCGGGCCGTTGATTGACCGTTTAGCCAGAAATGGTAACCCCCGGAAAATAAGTTTTAGTTGCTCTAATACTAAAAAACCCCTGGATTTTAGTTTTAGCGGCATAAAGACCGCGGTATTGTATCTGGTAAGGGCCAGACGCTTGGCGCTAAAAGATAAAAGAGACATTGCCGCTTCTTTCCAAGAGGCAGTAGTTGAAACGGTAATTAAAAAGTCGCTCTTAGCCTGCCGTATGAAAAAAATAAAGAGATTAGTAGTAGGAGGCGGCGTGGCAGCGAATAGCAGGTTAAGAGAGAGGTTTTATCAGGAAGCAGAAAAAGAGGGTTTGAAGGTATATTTTCCTTCCATAGAATTATGTATGGATAATGCGGTCATGGTAGCTGGCCTGGGGTTTCAACTATTTAAAAAAGGATATAGGCCAGATTTAAGTTAAGGCTTGCCTACCGGCAGGCAGGAGGGACAAGAGATGCTGAGCAATATACAGGTAATCATACGTTTAGTATTATCGCTCATCTTAGGCGGCTTCATCGGTATCGAGCGGCAGCTACACCGTCGCACGGCGGGGCTGCGTACGCACATCCTGGTGAGCCTGGGTTCCTGCCTTATCATGTTGACATCGATATACATTTTTGCTATATATAAAAACGAGGCGTCTTTAGATCCGGCGCGTATCGCTGCGGGGGTAATCACCGGCATAGGTTTTTTAGGCGC
>JAZDLA010000054.1:0-3274 GCA_043802425.1 Candidatus Omnitrophota bacterium | reverse complement strand
GTTGGTATAAATTCGGCCAACAAGCTTATGTTCGCTATCCACTCCATAAGCTTGGGCCTCATTTATCGGGGCGGACAGACTTGAACTGTCGACCTCTTGAACCCCATTCAAGCGCTCTAGCCAAACTGAGCCACGCCCCGTTTTTCTGTCATTTACTGTTGGAAAAACGGTACTCCAGCTATACTATAATCGGAGTACATGTTTTTCAATCTATTACTTATTGGAAAAATGTACTACCGCTAAACTATAAGCGGAGTATATACTTCGCTCTCATTTACGCTCGGGAAAAACGGTACTCCAGCTATTCTATACTCGGAGTACATGTTTTTCAATCTATTACTTATTGGAAAAATGATACCGCCCGCTATTCGGTAATCGAGCAGTACTATCTCCCCTTACCTATTCTTCTTTTTTCTCCCGCGTCATTAAATCCTGAACTGCTTTTTGGGGAGATTTATTTTTATAAAGAACAGCGTAAACTTCCTTAATAATAGGCATCTCTACTTTATATTTTAAACTCAAGGCATATGCCGATTTTGTCGTAGGTATGCCTTCTGCTATCATTTGCATACGGCCGGTGATTTGCCTTAAAGATTTTCCCTTACCGATTTGCTCACCTACGAATCTATTACGGCTATAGGGACTGATACAAGTAGTCACCAGATCCCCTAGGCCGCTTATCCCGCTAAAGGTTTTTACCCGCGCACCCATAGTAACTCCTAACCGGGAAATCTCCGCAAGTCCCCGCGATAAAAGTGCGGCTTTGGTATTCGTGCCAAAACCTAATCCATCAGATATGCCGCAGGCAATAGCGATGATATTCTTCAGACTTCCTCCTAATTCAACTCCGATAACATCATCATTTGTATAAATCCTAAAACGTTCAGTCATAAAAATACCTTGGAGGTATCTCCTTAAGCCCTTATCGCCAGAGGCGACTACTGCAGCGCTGGGTATCCCTAAAGCTACCTCATGGGCCACAGTCGGGCCGGATAATACGGCTAATTTTACGCTACCCAATTCTTGACGCATAACCTCAGACATTCTTTTGAGCGTACCCATTTCTATACCCTTAGTAACGCTTAAATATATTTTATCTTTAGGGCTGTCATTTTGTTTAACTCTTTTTAAAATCTTACGCAAGTACTGCGATGGGGCAGCAAAGATTATCAAATCGCTATCGGATAATGCCGTGCTTAAATCCGCAGTAATTTCTATACCGACGGGTATCTTGACCTGCGGTAGGAATTTAGTATTTATTCTTTTTTTATCTAAGTAAGAAACGTAATCCCGGAATACCCCCCAAAGGTTAACCTTAAAACCTTTTTGGTGTAATAGGATTGCCAAAGTTGTGCCCCAGCCGCCATCCCCTAAGACCGCAACATCAAATTTCTTCATTCTCTCTATTCTCTTGCATATCCTCACGCACTTCCTCCCGGACATCCTCCTGCGATACCCCTTCCTCCTGCTCCTCCTCAGGCTCATCGTCCTCTTTGTCTTTCGTAAAATATATTTTCGGGTATATGTGCGTGAGATCTTTTTCTTCGCGGGTGATAAATCGGATTCCTGCCTCGTAAGTGCCATCGGCCTTATCTTCCATCCTAACCACTTTACCAATTATGCCATTTTGATAAATAAGACTCCTCTTCTCTAAATCCTGGCAAATAGTTAAAGTGTCCCTGTCAAAAGAAAGCCATAAGGTGTCATCTAGTTTGACTTTTTCTTTTATCGTACAGAGTAAACCCGACGGGCTTATATCCGAAGTGTAACCTTCCAACAATTTATGGATGGTTTCTTCCTTGCACACCTTATAAGCAAGCGGGGTGACATAATTCAACCTGATAAACCTTCGGCGCTCCTGGCCTCTATAGCTATCTTCTTTAGGCATCTTTTTTTATCCTTTCTTGTCCAGAGCTGATACCCCTAAGCGCAAAGGGATTAGTTTTATTGGTACGCATCTTAGCTAACTCCCAGCTGTACTCATAAAGGTGTAGGCCCTTACTGACCGCAATAATTTCACCGTCCTCTACGCCTATTTCTTCTGCCATGTATTGCTTCACTAATTCTAAACCACCTAGATTCGAAGGAAAACCGCCCCAAAGGTCCCAGGAACGAAAATATAAAATGAAATGTAATTTTCCGTAGCGTACCCTGGTATCTATAAGCCTAAGGCACGGCGGATCAGCTAATTTTATATCCGAAGGCATGCCGATCTCCATCACCGCTTGATTTGTTCCAAATCCTTTCTCCTTGTAAATTCTTATCACCTCTTCAATTTGATTTACATTTAAAGGCATTTCTTTGGTCATTTCTCTGCCTTGCGACCCAACCAGCCTCTCTCCGTAAGTGTAATCTTCGGTCTCGGTTTTTACTCCGGTCATCAGATAATTTAAATAACCCTGGATATATTCAATGTCCGTGGGCACAGGTATACTCATTCCCTCGGGTATTATCGGTATAATCTGATGGCTGGGCTTACGGACTCTTATTGTAATAAAATCAAATTCCAGCCTCTTTTGCCCTTCATAGCTGCCCCTGGTGATGGTATAAACATGCCCCTTTTCTAAAATCTCGGCCAGGCATTGGAACCAGGCATCATCTAAATCAAAGGCATCAACAAATATTGGTTCTAAAAATTCTCTCTCTGACATGATAATTTTTCTGTCATACCTGCTCGCTATCGCTCGCAGGTATAAATTCGCGCATACAGCTTACTCACATTGCCGTGTTCGTAAGTTGTGCGCTCATTTAAGCGAGCGATCGGAATCGAACCGACATAATTTAGGTACTTGTCCCGCTCCGATTATCTTTGATTCTTGAGCGGGATTCCCGCCTGTACAATTTTCAAGAGCGGGAGAGGGGAATCGAACCCCCATATATAGCTTGGAAGGCTATTGTTCTACCACTGAACTACTCCCGCATAAATTACCTATAAAGCTTGCGAAGTCCCGCCCCCTCAATCTCAGCTTTAGGCGGGAGAAGGCTATTGTTCTACCATTGAACTACGCTCGCGTTAGTGCCACCAGAATTTTCCTTATCGGAACCTAGAACGTATGCACTTTCGCTAGCTGCTCGGCTTGCCGCTTCGCTACGCTAGCTCTAGTGCCGCCATATTTTCCCTTGTCGGGAAAATATGGTGGGCAGGAGAGGATTCGAACCTCTGAAGCACAAGTGCAACAGATTTCAAGTGCCCTCAGGTTACCCCGAGGCTTGGACTATCTCATTACCATAGCTAATAGCTTTAGGTAGTAGGCGCTTAGTCTCTGCACCTTCC
>JAZDLA010000053.1:0-11598 GCA_043802425.1 Candidatus Omnitrophota bacterium | reverse complement strand
GTAAGATGCACAAATCCTTTTGCATACTTTTGGGATATCTCCTTTATTTTTTCCAGGTGCTTATGCGCATAAATCCCTGCGGGCATGCGCGTGCGTAAAACAAAGAGCCCCTCCTGCTTCTGACGTAAAAACCCGCGTTTTTTTAAAGATTCATAATTAATTTCTGCCATAGCCTTCTCCGGTTATTTTCTTAGCCTCTGCAAGGCTAATTTTACCTGCACAATAGTTTTAGCAATGTCTTTTTTTGTCTGCGCTAAGGATAAAAAATTTGCCTCAAACTCTGACGGCGCAAAATAAACTCCTAAGCTGAGTAAGCCTCGATAGAATTTTGCAAAGCTCTCCCGGTCTTTAAAGCGCAAGTTAAACAGAGAACCGAAACGGTTTACTTTTAAATCAATATCCAGTAGCGCCGCTTCGCGTTCTATCTTTTGCGCAAGATATTCTGTTAATTGCGTAATTCGCTTATACCCCATTTTTAATTTTACCAGGGCTTTCAAGGTCGCAAGGCCTGCCTGCATAACTACGGGATTCCCGGAGAAAGTAGAGGCCTGATAGACTTTACCTAACGGTGCCAACTGGTTCATTATTTCTTGGCGGCCTGCGTAAGCGCCTACTGGCAAACCGCCTCCGATAATCTTACCCAGACAGATTAAATCCGTATCTATGCCGGATGCATAGGTAAAAGAACCGAAATGAAAACGAAAACCCGTAATTACCTCATCAGCAATCAATAAAGTGCCGTATCTTTTGGTAATGGCCCTGAGATATTTCAAGAAATCAATATCCGGGGCAATAACACCATAGTTACCACCCACCGGTTCAAATAATACTGCTGCAATTTCTCGGCCGTGTCTCTTGAAGAGCTTCTCAATTATTGCCCTGTCGCCGAATGGCACAACCAAAGTATCTTTTACAAAAGCATCCGGGACCCCAGCGCTAGCAGGAAGTTTAAACGTAGCCAGACCAGAACCTCCTTTTACCAGCAGATAATCTGCGTGGCCGTGGTAGGAGTGGGAAAATTTTACAATCTTATTTCTTTTAGTATAAGCACGGGCTAGCCTGACTGCACCCATCACTGCTTCTGTGCCTGAATTTACAAACCTGATCTTCTCAATAGCAGGAATGGCCTTGCGGATCAGGACAGCTAATTCTATTTCCGCGGCATGGGTAGTGCCAAAACTTAATCCCAGATCAGCGGCTTTTTTTACCGCGCGCACCACCGCAGGAAAAGCATGGCCCAAAATTAAACTCCCCCAGGAAAATACATAATCGATATACTCTTTCCCGTCATAATCATAAATCCTGACGCCTTGGCCTTTTTTAATTAATATCGGCTCACCGCCTACATAATTAAAAGCGCGCACCGGGCTACTCACTCCCCCGACCAGAAGATGTTTAGCCTTCTGGAATAATTTTTTGTTAGTTACAACCACTAAATCCACCTCGCGATATCTTTAGCATGATAACTGATGATTAAATCCGCGCCTGCGCGTTTAATAGAAGTAACCACCTCAAAAACCATCTTCTTCTCCTCCCAAAGCCCCTGTCTTACCCCATATTTCACTAGAGAATATTCTCCGCTTACATTAAAAACAACCAAAGGATAACGAAACTTTTCAGAAGCTTCTTTAATCACATCTAAATAACTTAACGCCGGTTTGACCATGACTGCATCCGCGCCCTCACGTATGTCTGCCTTGATCTCCCTTAAAGCAGCCTGCCCATCAGCAAAATCAAGCTGATAACCCTTCCTGTCTCCAAACTTGGGACTAGAATCTGCCGCTTTTCTAAATGGCCCATAAAAATTAGAAGCGAATTTCGCAGAATAACCCAGGATTTTCGTCTTGCCAAGCCCGGCCTTATCTAAAGCCCCCCTAATCACCTGCACCTGTTTTTTGGCCATCGCTGAAGGGGCAACCCAATCTGCTCCAGCATCCGCATGCGATAACGCCATATCCGCCAGGGCCTTTAGTGTGCGCTCTTGATCTATTTTTCTGCTGCCATCCTTGAGCAGACCGCAATGGCCGTGCGTAGTATAGGCGCACAGACAGACATCGGTGATTAGCGTTAAGTCCTTAAATTCTTTTTTTATGCATCTGAGAGCAGCCGCCACAATATTATCATCCTGATAAGCCGAATACCCGATATTATCTTTCTTATCCGTAATCCCAAACAATAAAATCTTTCTTAAACCCAGGGAGTGCAGTTGCGCAATATCTTTTAGCAACCGGTCAATAGAGAATCTAAATATTCCGGGGAATAATTTGATTTCCTGTTTTTTATTCCTTTGGCCTATGACAAAATAGGGATAGATAAAATCATCTTTCTTAATACTTATACCCATATATCCTCTTTCCGTAATTTACAATTTCGCCTACCGCCAATACTGCCGGCGCACGCACAGAAAACTTTTTAACCTTACCAGAAATATTCCCCAGATTTCCCGTGACAATTCTTTCTTCCTTAGTGGTGGCGCGTTCGATAAAAGCGCAGGGGGTCGATTCAGACCGACCGGATTTAAGGATTGCCCTTACCACCTCGCTGATGTTCCTGACCGCCATCAGATAAATCAAGGTATCGCAGGCCGGCGCATCAATACCGGCGCCATTACTTTTTCTTCCCGTAAGGACCGCGACTGATGAAAATTTACCTCTTCTGGTTAAGGGGATACCGAAACTTTCCGGCGCGGCAAAAGCCGAAGTGATGCCGGGAATAATTTCAAAATCTATTTTTTTCTTTTTCAGGTAGAGAATCTCTTCAATGCCCCTACTAAAAACAAGCGGATCTCCGCCTTTTAAGCGCACCACTATTCTTCCTTTTCTTGCATTTTGAAAAAGCAATTTATTAATTTCATTTTGTTCTTTTAAATGCAGGCCGTCTTGTTTACCTACGCATATAACTAAAGCGCCCTTTTTCGCAAAACTTAATAACTTAGAAGAAGCCAGGAAATCATAGAGGATAACATCTGCCTCTTTTATTTTTTTAAGGCCTTTTACGCTGATTAATTCCCAGTCTCCGGGCCCTGCTCCGACTATATAGACTTTACCCTTATTATCTTTCATCTATACTCCTGAAAATCTCTAGCAAATCTTCCCGGTTGCTCCGAATCTGCACAGCCAACCTCCCCTGTAACGGATGCGGCGGAATAATCTCTTGCGGGATGATCTGGGTAATCCTCTGCTCTAAGCCCAATCTGATCAGGGCCGCGTGCGCTACAACCAGGGCATCAAACTTACCGCTATCTAATTGCGCTAAGCGCTCATCAATATTACCACGTACTCCCGTTACCCTAAGATCTGGTCGAAAGCGCAGTATTGCCTCCTGGCGCTTACGGCTACTGGTGGCAATACAGCTACCAGCAGGCAATTTATCTAACGGAACATTCCCGCGAGAAACCAGGCATTCATCAGGGCTGATGGATTTAGTTAAAGCGGCAATAACCAGGCCATCGGGTATATCTCTTTCTAAATCTTTGGCGCTATGTATAGCTATATCTATGCTCCCAGCCAATAAGGCCTCTTCAATTTCAGCGCTAAAGAAATCACTCCCCTCTTCATCAATAAGCGGAGTTACTTTATCCTGATCGCCACGTGTTTCAATAGGGATAATCTCAAGGCGCACCTTGGGCACTAATCCCTGTATCTCTTTTACCTGTTTTAGCGCCAAAAGGCTGGGTCGGATTCCGGTTTTAATAATTTTTGGCATAAGCTGCCTCTGGATGACCTTCTATAGCCGCTGCTACTAACCGGTTGGTAAAATGAATATTCTCCTGGTTGCCTTGATTAAACTGATGGATAGCCTCTGTTAAATCATCAAGGTTTTGCAAAAATATGCCGGGTAATTCTCTGACAGCTGGCTCTACATCTCTTGGTAAGGCTAAATCATAAATATAAAAGGGATGGCGCATATTTAAAAAATCCTTCCTCTTTAAAACATAGTGGGGGCTGGAAGTAGCGCTGATTAAAGCATCAGTTTTTAATAGTAACTCTGGTAAATCTTTTAGTAAGAATACTCTTCCTTGCGCAATTCCTGCCAACTCTTTAGCCTTCTCGTAATTTTTATGCGCCACAAAATTAAGGCGTATCCGCCCTTGACGGTATCTGGCCAGGAGCCCGGCGATCTTACCTGTGCCTACTACTATAATTTCGAAGGTTTGAACTGACTTGAAGCGTTTACTTAGATCAGCATAAACTACTCCTGCTATATTATTCCCATCATCGTTGAGACCGCTTTGGGCCCGGATATCTCTAGCTAAAGATAAAGCATTCCCCCAGAGTCCATCCAACGCAAAAGGTAAATACCCGTGTCTATGCCAATGATCAAGTTGTTGAAAAATTTGTAATTCACCCTCTAGCTGTGATTCCAAACCGCTAGCTAAACGCAAAGCATGCCGAAAAACTTCTTTCTCTCCGTATTTTACGTATGCATACTTAAATAAATCTGGATACGCTTTAGAAAATTCTCTAAGGTAGCCAAAGGCCGTATCTGTATCTTGAGTAGCTATGTAGATTTCAATACGGCTACAAGTAAAAAGCAGCGCTGCCTCTTTAGTCTTCCAGAAATCAATAATCGCAGGGCGCTGGCAATAAAAATGTTCTCTTGGGCCTAGCGGTGCTGTTTTATAGTCTATGCCGATAAGATAAAAATACATCCCAGTGCTCCTTTAAAAAATCTTTTAAATCTTTGCTAAGCAGGGGGTCTCTCCCGTTTGTATAAACTGCCACTATTGCCTTAGCAGCGCGTAAAACTGCCGGTGAAATAAAATCACTTAATCGGGGCCGGTCTACTGCATTCACCAGAATCTTGCGCTGCTTAGCCCAAAGGCTCACCCTTCTATTTACCGCTTGATCCGAAGTGGCAGCAATGATAATATTGGCTCCTGCCACATCCGGCTCTTTTACCGGTCTCTTTACCCATTTAACCTTGCGCTGCCTGGCTAAACGCCTTAAAAGAGGAGTCATTTCCGGCGAAACTATAGTAACTCTGGCGCCAGTTTTCAACAGGCCTTTGACTTTACGCTCAGAAACCTCACCGCCCCCGACCACCAGGGCAAGTTTATTTTTTAGATTTAAAGCTATAGGATAATAATGTGTAATTACGCTCATGCCCTTAAGGGGCGGGTGTGTATCCCGCATTCTCCGCCGCATTTACTGGTGCCTATCCAGCGGCCGGCGCGTTCATTTTCCTCACTGGTAATCTTGGTACAAGGCTCACATCCTAAAGAGCGGTAGCCCTCGGCGTATAAAGAATTAATCTTCACGCCATAAATCGCAGCATACTGCCAGACTTCTCTTTCTTTCCAGATGAGAATAGGGTTGAGTTTAATCAAACCCTTATCCCGCTCCTCTATTTCCTGATAATCCGTGCGCGTGCGTCCCTCTGTGCAGCGTAAACCCGTTACCCAACACTGCACATTCAATTCCGCGATAGCTTGTTTTACCGGTCCAACTTTGAGCAAATCGCAGCAGCGGTCCGGGTTTGTTTCATAGAGTCTTTCCGGAATCTGGATATCGCTTTTATAAATTTTTAGTTCAGGGTATTGCGCGACTGCTTCCTGCATAAATTTTGTTGTTTCTGGCGGCTTAAAGCGTGTAGTCACAATAAACCCGCGTATTTTAGGCTCAACGCGCTTAGCCAAATCCCAGACCACCACAGAGTCCTTACCTAAACTATTGGCTACAACCAGAGAATCTCCGTATGTTTTATAGGCCTGCCTGATCAGCCCCTCTGATCTTTCTACCTTTTCTTTAAAATTCAGCTTCTCCACTAACTCCTTTAAATCCTCTTTGCTTTCCCGTAAACTCACTGTATCCTCCTTTTTAAATTTGGTAGTCTGACGGCTTAATCCTTCCGAACTTTATTTTATTCCAGAACCTTTCATGGATATAATAGATGAAAATCTTGATAAAATCTGCGCTCCCCATAATGATGAGGGATTTCTTAACGTCGCGATTAAATAAATAGAGTACTCCGGTAGTAACCAGAAAACCTACTATCCTCCAACTGAAAGTTTTAGCCAGCGTTCTTCTGTGGTTTTCCATTATCTCTTCCTCCTATCCAATATTAGATTATATAAAGAGCCCACTACCCCTTTTCCTTATCCCGGTAGTGGGCTCTTCTCGTCCTATAAGCTATATTTGCTGGTGATGGCTACATAGGCGGGCCCCCCATACCGCGAAGGCAACACATTGCCATGCCGCAGATCAAGATGCTTTTATTCTGAATCTCTGTCATAAGAATTTCTCGGGAATTTAGACTATCCATGCTATTCTCTATATTCTCTATCAACATAGTAGAGTATACATTAAAATAACAATTTGTCAAGTATTTTTTTTAAAGAATTTTTTAGTGACTCCAGGGAAGGCGATAAAAATAAGGAGTGCCTCCGTCGATTCTTGGGCCTACGGAGGCACTTTAAAGTTATGCTAGGCGGGGTTAGATTTTTTTTAAACAGTGACGGGTTCTTTACGAGAAAAATCTTCTGTTGGAGTTAACGCCTTAATTATTTGCTGGGCAGCCTTCCTCCCTGAAAAAAGCATCCCGGCAAAAGTAGGCCCCATCCGGGGTATCCCATAAACAGAAGCTACTGCCATACCGATGGCATAGAGGCCGGGGTATATCTGGCCTGTCTTCTCTACTACCAAATCCTCTGAAGTGTTGACATCCATAGGCCCGTAGGTTTGTAATTTTAGCAGACCTCTCTTCTCCAGGCTCTTAGCAACCTGCGCGTCATGGCCAGTGGCATCGATGACCACTCTTGATTCCAGAGCGATAGGGTCAACGCAGGTAATTTGTCTTGGCAGGGCCGATACAGCAGACCAGTTGACTACCGCCCCTTCCACCCTGCTATTCCTGTATACAACGTCGTCAAACTTAGTAAGATTAAGTATCTTAGCGCCGGAATCACAAGTGCTAGAAATAAGCTTAGAGCAGGCAGTTGGGCCATCCGCGACAAACAAACCAGCGTCAATTTCTTTATAGGGGATATTTAACTCATCCAGTATCTCATTACCAGGCGCACGAAAGGTCAAGGTGTTCATAAAATAACCACCAACCCAGAAACCGCCACCGATGTAGTTGTTGCCCTCAATGATTAAAGTCTTAAAACCCGCATTGGCTAAATCACGGCCTGCCATTAGACCGCTGGGGCCGGCACCTACTACAATTACATCCGAAATGATATAATCCCTAAACCACCTGTTAAACTCATCGAGAATCGCCCGTGTTATCTTTGACTCTGTTACTTTAGCAAACATTTTCATCCTCCTTTTTTGTGTTAGATAACTTATACCGACTTATATACTGCGTAAAAATTCTAGCTAAAATTTTTACGCATTCGTCGGTATTATTTCGGCCATACAACTTATGTCGCTACCAGCGAATTAAAACTCCATAAGTTGTGGCCTGCAACACCCGCTTCTATTGGATGAATTGGTGTGCACTACTCTATGCAACAAAAAACCCTTATGCCAACTGCATAAGGGTTGCTTACATTCATGCCTCCTTTCCCTCCGCTGGCATTATCCAGATCAGGTTATTTAGGGTCATCCGCTTATCTATAGCGGAACTCTCAGGCCGTTTTACGACCTCCCCGTTTTCATCACCAGTTTACCTTAATTTTTATTTTTGTCAAGGAATCTAATGTCCTTGATGCATCAGAGATGACTCTTCAGCTTTTTCTTCTCTATTATCTTCCTGTTTCTCCTCTGCTACCTTTTCTATATATTTTCCCGGGTCTTTTTTAAATTCTTCGATACACATCGAACAGCAGAAATTATAAATTTTCCCCTCATATTCATAGGTCGCCTTCATTTCCTCATCGATCTTTTCTCCTGAAACCGGACAGATCTTGTTACCTACGTTTTCTACGCTGACTGTTTCTGGGGCAGAAAACTCAGTGTCGATTTCTTCAGACTGAGCGAATATAAATCGACCTGCCCCAAGAATGAACATACTAACAACCAAGCTAATCAATACCTTCTTAAACATCTCTACACCTCCCTTGTTTTAGTTGGTTTGAATTGCCTTTCTTTAATCCAGCAATATATAACAGGAACCAAGACCAAATTCGATAAAGTAGCCGTAACAAGACCTCCCACCGTAGGGGATGCCATCGGCTTCATAATCTCTGAACCTGTGCCCGTAGAGAGCATAACCGGAACCAAAGCTATAATTGTAGTCATAGTAGTCATCATTGCCGGCCTTAAACGTAAAAGCCCCCCCTGAATTACTGTATTTCTAATCTCTTTTATTGTCTGTGGCATCTTTTGTCTGAATAAATCGTCCAGGCATGAAACAAGCACAACCGCATTATCCGTAGCCACGCCAAATAAAGCAATAAAACCTACCCAGACAGCCGTGGAAAACTTAAAACCCAGTATAAATAATAATATGATGCCTCCCATAAGGGAAATCGGAAGGCCCGTGGCT
Organism: Candidatus Omnitrophota bacterium; assembly: GCA_043802425.1. Taxonomy (GTDB): domain Bacteria; phylum Omnitrophota; class Gorgyraeia; order Gygaellales; family Profunditerraquicolaceae; genus JAGUYA01. The sequence goes on along the minus strand of JAZDLA010000053.1, from coordinate 3,168 downwards.
ACTACCGCCAGAGAGCTGAAAGATTTAAATGCCATATACAGAAGCAATAAAATAACGATCAGGCATATCGCCAAAGAAGGGATCAGTTTCTTACGGGATTCCATCTCTGACTCGAATTGCCCTGACCAACTGATATAATATCCGGCTGGTAAATTTATCTTTCCGCTTTTTATTTCTCCGTCAACTGTCTTTTGTGCCAATTTTACAAAATCTACCAGGCCAATAACATCCTGGTTGACATTTATGAATATACGCGCATAGGGTAGAGTATTCTCGGATTGTATCATAGAGGGGCCCTGCCCCCTCTTGAACCTGGCAACCTGGCTTAAGGGTATCTGCGCTCCCATCATCCCGGAAACGAAGACCCTGTTTAATGCCTCGGGGTTATCCCTTAATTCCCGCATATACCTGACCCTGACCGGATAACGCTCCCTGCCTTCTACGGTCATACTCAGGTTCTCTCCGCCTATAGCCGTCATAACAATATCCTGGATATCGTCAATTTTTAACCCGTAACGGGCTGCCTGGTTCCTATCTATTTCTATCTCAAAGTAAGGGAGACTCCCAAAGCGTTCGGCAAAAGGCGATACCGCTCCTTTGACTTTGCTGACAACCCTTTCTATATCAATAGCTATCTTCTCTATCTTCTTTAAATCTGAACCAAAGACTTTTATTCCCACGGGGGTCTGGATGCCGGTAGCCAACATATCAATCCTGTTCCTTATCGGCTGCGTCATTATAGGGCTGACGCCGGGGATCCTGGCTTTCTCCTGAATCTCCTCGATCAATTTCTCCCTGGTCATCCCTTTACGCCAAAACTTCTGGTCTTTAAGATGAACAATTGTCTCAAGCATTATTATGGGCGCCGGGTCAGTCGCTGTCTCAGCCCGGCCTACTTTACCCACCACCCACTCTACTTCATCGGGAAACTCTTTTTTTATGATGATATCCTGCTTTTTGTTCACCTCCATGACCTGGGTCAGGGATGCGCCGGGCAATAAAACCGGCATATACAATAAATCCCCTTCATTTAAGGGAGGCATGAATTCCTGTTTCATCAATACTGCGGAAATGCAGCCCGCCGCAAGTGTTAAGCAGGCAAACAAAATAATTATCTTCTTATGGCCTAATGCCCAGGTTATAGACGGTTTATATATTCTAAAAAGGAACCGGGAGGTAACATTATCTTCTGCGAGCCTTAATCTCCCCCTTAGCAGATAATATGCTAATGTAGGCAACAGGGTTAAAGCGATTAACGCGGCCCCCACCATGGCAAAAGTCTTGGTAAAAGCCAGGGGACGAAAGAGTTTCCCTGCCTGTCCGGTTAAGACAAAAACTGGTATAAAACCGACAATGGTGGTAAGGAGCGCGAAGAAGACGGGCTTACCTACTTCCTGGGAGGCTTTAATGCAAACCTCAAGCCTCTCCTCACTAGGCAGTTGAGGTAAATTTCTTTCCGCCCGTCGCTCGGCAATCCTGCGGTAGATATTCTCTACCAAGACGCACCCGGAATCAACCATCACGCCTATGGCTATGGCAATACCCCCTAAAGACATAATATTGGCATCTACGCCTTTTAAGCGCATCAGAATAAAAGCAATTAATACGCCTATGGGTAATACGATAGAAATAATCATGCTTCCCCAGAAATGCATCAGGAAGAGCACGATAACGAAAACAGTGATGATTATTTCGAAGGTAAGCGCATCCTTTAAGGTATTGATAGACCGGTTAATCAGCCCGGTGCGGTCATAAAAAGGCACGATCCGTACCCCCGCAGGTAAACCCACGTCCAATTCCCTGATTTTATTCTGAATATCTTTAATCACGCGCAAGGGGTTCTCCCCATAACGCATCAGAACTACTCCTCCTGTAACTTCGGTTCCCTCCTTATCCAGCGCGCCTCTCCTAAAATCAGGTCCGAGGGAGACTGAAGAGATATTCTTTACATATACGGGGATGCCTCCGGCGTGGGTAGATACGGCTATATTTTCTATATCTTGTATGTTTTTGATGAAGCCCACCCCACGGATAATAAATTCTACCTGTCCTTCCTCAAACACTTTCGCTCCGACATCGATATTAGAGCGCTTGACAGCAGTAAGTACGTCCATTAACCTCACATTGTAAGCAAGAAGCTTATTAGGGTCCACGTCTATCTGATACTGCTTAACATAACCTCCGACAGAGCCGACCTCTGAAACACCAGATACTGAATTCAATTGATAGCGCACATACCAATCCTGCAGCGAACGCAGTTCGCTTAAGTTATACCGCGAAGCAACCAATGTCTTAGCGTCTATGGGGCATTTTCCGGGCCGGCTGTATGCCTTTTGCGGATGATCGGGACAATAATAACCGTTTTCTACTGTATACCAGAAGATCTGGCCGATTGCCGTAGCATCAGGGCCCAGAGAAACCATTGTGCCTTCGGGTAGGCCGCTAGTGGCAAAATTTAAACGCTCAAGGACTCTGGTCCTCGCCCAATAGTAATCTATCCCCTCCTTGAAGATGATGTAAACCATGCCGATGCCGAAACCCGAAGATGAACGGATAACTTTCACACCCGGCGTACCCAATAAACGCGTGGTTAGAGGATAAACCACCTGGTCTTCTACATCCTTAGGGCTCCTGCCCGGCCAATCCGCAAAGACAATTACCTGCAGTTCTCCGATATCCGGGATTGCATCTATAGGCGTATTCTTAATGGAAAAAACACCCCAAAGTATAATTAATACAAAAGCCGAAATGACCAGGAAACGATTTTTTAGGCAGCTTTCAATTATTTTATCTATCATTTCTTTACTCTCAATGCTGGTGTATCGGTGCCTTTATTTCTTCTTTTGCCCCCAACGCTCCGCCATAAGCTGCTGCGGAGACTCCGCTAATCTGACTTTGGGAATCAAGCAGAAAATTCCCCTGGATTACAACTTTATCTCCTCCTTTTAACCCGCTGACTACAGGATAAAAATCAGTTTTCCCCCCATCTAAATAAGCGGATGCTTCAGGCCCCACTTCCACCTCTCTACCTAAATACGAACCATCTCCGAGGTCCAGATAAACAATCTTACGCATCCCCGTATCCAGAACCGCATCCCTGGGCACAGCTAAAGGCATTATATGTTGATTATCTTTTCCGGTAAGGTACGCTTCTATAAAGATATCCGT